>CAZELD010000135.1:0-1564 GCA_964512855.1 uncultured Muribaculum sp. | reverse complement strand
AGTATCTCTTAGGCAGAGTTACCTGTGATTTCTCTATGGGAAACGCCGTTTACATACCTCTTGATAGCTCATGTTTATGTGAAACATGGGGAAGAGAAATAGTGTCGCTAAAAGACACCGATTTATTACATGATAAATTGGGGAAACACACGGAAAATAAGCAAATTGCCCAAATAAACTTTTACGATTTTGTCGTAATAAAACTATCAGGGATGCCAGTTGGCGACATTGATATAGACGCACTGAAATCATTCACGGATTTTGTTGTCTCGTCGTGTCACTGTGACTTATTCTCTGAGGCTGTCATAAAGCGCTGGATTGCGGAAATGATTGCGAAGAAAGTGCCGCACAATCACCGCAAACGCAATTTCGCCCTCCTACATTCCGCTTTCCGCGAATATCTTGGCGACGCATACGTTGCCGACATTGATCCATTCCTCAATCTGCGAAGCACGGTGGCGATGAAAATACCGGTGAAAGAGCGTGATGCGGCATTGTCCAACGCCCGAATCCTTGACACCAACATCCAACGGATAGCTGATGCGGCAAAAACTCGCCCTGCGCTTTCCACATTCCTATATATGCTGTATCGCGGCGGCGGTAATTTTGAAGTGGCTCTATATTTGCAATTTGAAGATCTCGCCCGCGCCGCTTCCCGGCAAGAACAGGAACTGATCGATAGCCTTTTGACGCACCACCGTCAAAAATATGTATTCAAATTCAATCAAAGCCAAAAACGCGCGCCTCAACTGCTTCGGGAATTACGGTCAGACATAGAATTCACTCTGCGTAATATGGGAATGACCTTTCCCGCAGGATTTTCGAGCGACAGCATAACCGCTCTATGGATCGCTAAAGCAATCCGAGCAGGCATAAGCCTCCCTGATATAAGAGGTGTGGTAACACGCATTCCGGCAGAATTCGCCTATTTGTCACTCGTGGAGCCAAGCCGGCTGACTGAGGAGCAACGTGCCACAATAATGCAGCGAGTAGCTGACGCAATTATCGACACTACCCCGTCATGGCACGTGATGAAGCTACGCAAAGGAGTGACGCCGCACGACGTGGAGACGGCCATCGGCACAGCAATACCCCAGCTCATGCGGACAATCACATTTTTCTATCCCGTCAGAAAAGTGGCTTGCAAAGATGGAAAGAAAATGGCATTTGAATCAGTGCCCTATCTTCCCGACATTCTGTTTTTCAGAATGAGATCTGACGGCATCACTCCCCTATTCCGGCATATCGGCGATCTGGCATGGTGCTACAGGCAAACAAATTCATCCACAAGCCCCTATACATCCATTCCGGCTAAGGAAATGGAAATATTTCAACGAGCCGTCGAGCAATTCACCACCGACATAAAGATGGAGCTATCAGAGCGTCCCCCGCTCGGTATCGGGCGGAGGGTAAGAATCACAACCGGCGTTATGGAAGGACTTGAAACAGTGATATATGACGTGAAGAACGCCGCAGGGCCGAATCGAGTGTGCTGTTTACGACTGTCTGACAGCGCCAACATTATGTGGGATATTGACATCGAAGAAAAATACCTTGAACCGAT
>CAZELD010000134.1:0-1876 GCA_964512855.1 uncultured Muribaculum sp. | reverse complement strand
GTATCTCTTGGCAAGAGATACTATTGTAATCAGCCTTTTACCACATTGAATTGACGGTGATAACCGCATTGATACACACAAGTTTTGAACCTCTATTTAGTCTTAAAGCAAGAAGGTAGGGGGTCGATAAGAATTGTATTTGTTTGCAGTTTATACTTTTTAGAATAATTGCTGTATATGGCTGATGTATTGCGAAATAATATGAATTTTGTGATTGATTGGTTTCGGGTCAAAATTGATGAAACCCGAAATGATGCAGTAAGAAAAAGCCAGCAACAAGCCGTTGAGTCATTAAGTAATTTTTTAGGCGGTAATCCAGTCTGTTTCGAAGATATCAATGAGACGCTACTTAACGAATGGTTGTCATGGATATTCTGTCATGGGTATTCTCATGGCACTGCATTAACCTATATTGTAAGGCTATCGGCTTTATATGGCAAAGCGGTGAAAGAGGGTCTTGTGAAGAACAACGGTTGTTTTGCATCAGTTAAAAGAGTATTGAAAAGTGCTTCACCGGTAAGTTTGGATATAAACTCTTTGGCGAATTGCTTCAGTATGCTAAGAGGTTTGGTTCAGATAGATTGCTCTAAAAATCCAGCGCTTCAATTGGCCAAAGATTTGGTTCTCTTCTCCTTATATAATGGAGGGCTTTCATACGATCAACTGGCAAAATATAAGAAAGATGACTATCACGGATTCGATAGTAATGTCAGAGCGATTGTTGACAGGTATTATAGAGCGAAGAATAAATACCTATTCCCGTTGAATCAATCGGAACGCACTCCAAATCAGCTAAGAAAGTCTATTTCCCAACTTTTCTCAGATATATTGAATGTGGCGGGAATCAAACTTACATCTTATGATGAGATTCTCCCTACGGATTTGTGGGCGCTGACAGCGATGCGTTGTGGGATTTCATCGGCCGACATTGCCGGATGTATTGATGTCCGAAATGGTGTGAACCCGGTTTATTCATTTGCAAAAAGAAACGAACTATCATCCGAACATAAAGAAAAGATACGGAGTCATGTATCTCGTATATTGGCAAAGAATCCAGAAGATTGGTATGCCATGCAATTTCGCCCCCATGTAGATTATGAGCGGATTAAAGATAGAATGAAATCGTCGGGGATAACACTCGCAAAATCATTTTATCCGATGGAGGAGATAGTGCGCCGTATCGACAAAAAGCTCGTACGCGAAATGCGGCCGGTCATACCGGGGTTGTTATTTTTCAAAATGAGAGCTACGGAACTACAGGAATTGTTCTTCCTTATTGGAGACCTCGCATGGGGATACCGATACGGGAGAAGTGTTAGTAGCCCCTATGCCATAATACCGCAGAAATCTATTGATGAGTACGAAAAGGCTGTGGGTCAGTTCGTTGATGGTATGGATGCCCATCCCGACGGCTCATTCCAATTAGAGAGGGGAGACAAGGTTGAAATCACTGGTGGCGAGTTTTATGGACAGCCGGCTATCTTTGAAAAAGAGGTGCGCCACATAGAAAAAGGAGCATACGATGCGACTAAAATCACGTACCGATTAAAACTTGGAGGCTTGTATAATTACTCATGGGTTGTTGAGCTTGATCCGCGTCAAATTGTCAAAATTACCGATAGACAATTTGAGGCCTTACAAAAAAAAAATCATTACAGAAGTTAGATAAAATGATTGATACGGTATATGAAATTCCACCGGTGTCTGACGTGGATTTTTCGGATGTGGAATCCATCTGCGGTTATCAGTTACTGCTCTGCAAGATCTTAGAACGTGAAGGTGGTTTTCAATACCCGCCTGTCATGAACAGTTCAATACGAGAAATACGGAAGCAGGGATTGATGTGGCTGCAGGAGGTGAGGAGGCTCATAGATGA
>CAZELD010000133.1:0-1936 GCA_964512855.1 uncultured Muribaculum sp. | reverse complement strand
GATATCTGGGCCAAAATAGCAAATAATGCACATAATACTGATGGCCCCCATTTAAACTCTCCATCTATAATAGAATAAGCTACTCCCATCACCACACCGGCAAGCGACACCGGCAATGTTCGCAGCCGCATCGCTTCAATCCAATACTTAATCATTTTTAATCAACGATATTTCAGGCTTCGGTGCGTCAAGCCGCTCATCATTTATACCAAAACAGTCAATTATAGCTTTGCGTATTCTTGCCGCCGGGTCTCCATTGTGACGAAGAATATTTATGATCGCCTGAACATAAGCTTCCTTATTCGACAGGCCGCATAATCCTGCCACATTAGACGATGGAATCATTGACTTCTGATTATAAACCCTTAAAATAGAAGAGTAATCCCCTTGGTATATATAACTTTTGAATTCACGGCAAAATTTTTCATATAATTGCCGCGGCCGAATTTCATTAACGAGATTCTGTAAATGAGTTTCAAGAGCTGTAATATTAGGGAATTTGCCATCAATCCTACATTCAGTGAGACGTTTTACTCGATGCCGTGTGTGGAGCAACGCCTGCTTGTGTAGATCTGTGCGGAATTGACCTATTATCGATTTTCTTACGCTATCAAACACTTTATGTTCATTTTTGCCATGAACTGAAGCGACGGTACGTATCACCTCTTCAAGCATTAATATATTTTCAATTTCCGCAACTTCAGGAACATAGATGTTACGGCCTCTAAGATATCCCACCTCCTGAGGGCTGCGCCGGTCACGATCCACGATACCTCGACTCAATAGATGATGCAACGAATTGAGGTCATTGAACGTACGGGTGGCCTCAATAACTTTATCACAACCGCCGAGCGACTTAACAGTGTAGTCTCGAAACACGAGCGGATACAACTTAGCGTCAATAGAATGTTTAGCGTCACCCTCAATAAAAAGCATGGGTTTGCGCGCTCCCACAAGCGTCATGTACATATCATCGCTTATCTCTGCATCAAGCGGTAGAACTGCATAATCCCACCTTTTCGATTCAAAATAGAATTTACGTACCCACACCACTTTCGCATTATGGCGAGAAGATAAGAAATCTATGTCATGGGTGGTATATATAAACGAACAGTCGGGGCGAAGCTGCTCTATTTTATCCCATATAATTCCGGTGATACTTGGATGAAGAAACAATCCCGGAGTATCGACAAATACAATTCCGTTTTCCGGAGCAAGCAAAACTGACCCAAAATAATACAGAACGGCTCTTTCTCCGTCCGACAATTTAAATGATGAATAGGTCTTTTCTTCATTATCTTTGCGGGCAAACAAAACTTCACCGCGTGCTCGTTTCACCTTATTGTCAGGAAATATTTCCAACCATGCGGAAATCATCTTATCAAGCAGACTTTCCGATACAGCATGACGGGTATTATCTTCCGAGCCTGCCATCTTATGATTTATGAGATTAAGCATCTCGTAATAAATCATAATAACCATCATTCGGTCAAACTGGCTCACTATATCGTCTCTAAGAAAAGCAGCTTTGGAAACAGCCTCTTCATAAAGGCTATCAATCGATCCGGGCAAATTATCCACCTCATGCTTCAGATAAAGCGCGTTCAATGCCGAAATGCGATAGACGCCTACCGGAATTTCGGACATGAGCCAATCGGTGAATCGGGTCTTCCCGGCTCCATTGGCACCGATAATCACCAGGCTATTGTCGGCAACAATAACTTTCTCTCGGGTTCCGTTTTTACGGGGAGGAAGCATAATTTCCATAACCATTCTTTTTTGTATCAGACACTGTGAACCCGCCACACGTTTATTAGGCATTCAATGCGTGTTTACAAGTTCTGTGTAAAGATACAGAAAATTTTTCATATCAGGCCGTCGGCTGACAAATAATGTCAACCCGCTCACTTTTCCACCATGATATTATATTTCTTAA
>CAZELD010000132.1:0-2414 GCA_964512855.1 uncultured Muribaculum sp. | reverse complement strand
TAATCAAAATCGCCGACCTGAAAATTCGGTTATGAGGAAAAATAGAAAGGCGTGCCATCGGCACGCCTTGTGGAGCGGAAGACGAGGCTCAAACTCGCGACCCTCAGCTTGGAAGGCTGATGCTCTATCAACTGAGCTACTTCCGCATTGAATTGTGGGCGAAGATGGATTCGAACCACCGAAGGTATAAACCAGCAGATTTACAGTCTGCCCCATTTGGCCACTCTGGTATTCGCCCTAATTCGTATGCAAAGATACGAAATTTTTATATGTTTTCCATGAAATGAATCATTTTTATTGCGGCTTCAGCGGCTTCAGTACCTTTATTTCCCAGTTTTCCGCCGGCACGGTCAATGGCATCCTGCTCGCAATCAACTGTTAACACTCCAAAGATGACCGGAGCGCCATTTTTACGAAGATTGATCTCCGTGATGCCGTGTGTAACGCTGTCACACACGTAATCAAAATGAGGAGTGCCACCCCGAATTACGCATCCAAACACGATAATCGCCGCATATCGCCCAACATTCCATAGCGCTGAAGCGGCATAAGTAAGCTCGATGGCTCCAGGCACATGAAATAGGTCATAGCCCACGTTTTCCCGGTTGAGAAGTTCCGTCGCTCCCGTAGTAAGTGCTTCTGTTATATTGGAATTCCATTCGGCGGTCACAATCGCTACTTTTGCTCCGGAAGAAATTTTCGGAAGGTTGCCTTTGGGCGCTCCCGTTGATAGATTAGTTGCCATATTTTAACAAGCTCTTATGTTTTATTTTTCATTGGCCGGGACGAGCCGGTCGGCCGATTCTATTGCCATTGCGCCCCATGCGGCGGCTTCTTTGACTATGCTTTTCATCATTTCCGGGTCAAAATCTTCAACCGTCTCCTTCAAAATATTATTTTTGAGGATAGAATCGGCCACCCCTGCGATAGCTCCGGCCAGCCACACGCTTCTCATCTCGCCGCTACACTCTATTTTAGCCGCCTCAATCTTATTGCGGTTATAGAAAGAAACTGTTTCCTCGTCAAAATCCGCATTTATATGATTGAAGCAGTAAAAGCTGATGTCCCGGCTGTAGGACTTGCTCCCTCCACTCTCCCCGAATATCGTGCCGAGGTCGGAACCGGAAGTCACAACGATGTCTGACATTTCCAAATTTTCAAGTATCGACGGCTTGACTTGAGTCATGTTTATGACCGGATTGCGGCCCATGTCGGGAGCATATATGATGATAGCCTTACGTTCACGCGCATATTTGATTATGTCGAACAGGCGTGAGTGAACGCGCGGGTCAAGAGTATAAAGCCCTCCAAACAACACAATGTCATCCGGGTCAATGCGAGGCCATACCACGCCGAAACTTTGCGCCGAATAATGCTCATAATTCACACGATGGCGTTCATAGTCATGATCGTCGGTGAATATCAAAGTCACCGGTGTGACGCCATCGGTAAACCGGTCGACCGAATGGGTCCCCACATTGTTTCGGGTTAGAAAATCTACCAGCATATCCCCCACATGGTCGGCAGCAGCCTCTCCAACGAAAGAGATGTCATGGTTATGTTTCCCGAGCGATGCCGCGGCGTTCAGGATGGAAGCTCCGGGAGCCGATAACCTCGGCGCGTCATTGCGGAAATATATGTCAAGGCGACATTCGCCTATTGCAATTATCTTTCTCATCATATCAAAATTTTTCTTCTCTCGAGAGACGGCCGAGATAACCGCCATGATGTCTTTTGGCGTAATCTTCACGGGTGAATCCTATCCTTTTCATCACATTTACCACGAGCACGTCTCCAATCACGGTCATCATTGTAGTGGAGGTTGTCGGGGTAAGTCCCAACGGACACACTTCCGGAGCGCCGCCGGTATACAGCGATATCGTCGCCATACGCGCGAGTTCGCTTTCGGCATTGCCAGTGATAACGATAAGCGGAAGATCGGCATAAAGGTTGCGCGCAAGAATAACCAGGTCGATTATCTCTCTGGTTTTTCCGGAATTGGATATGAGCAGCAGCACATCGTCAGGCTGAAGCACACCCAAATCGCCATGCTGCGCTTCTGCAGGGTGCAGATTCACCGCCGATGTGCCGGTCGATGAGAACGTAGTGGCGATATTCATCGCAATTTGTCCGGCCTTTCCCATCCCCGAAGTCACAACCTTCCCGTGACGGCCGTGCACACGCTCGACAATCAATTCGACCGCTCTGTCATAGCCGTCGGTCACCGGTATGTTCGCAATTGCGCAGCTCTCTTGCCGTAGAATCTCACGCATGGATTGTTGTATATCACTCATAAATAATCGCTATTATTACGCAAAGATAACATTTTTCCTTCTAATCACCCAAACCTCAAAATTTATATGTCATCATCAGTCTCGCCGAAACTTTGTAAAATTAATCTGCCGACAAATTTG
>CAZELD010000131.1:0-2435 GCA_964512855.1 uncultured Muribaculum sp. | reverse complement strand
CCCTGATATTCGGTTAGGTAATTTTCAAACACAGAAATTTGCAGGTGTCCCAATATTGCTTTAATAATTAGAAGTTGTCTCTATTTCCAATTTCAACACAATTTTATGCTTAAATACGCCAAGGGTTTACAATAAGTATGTGCTAAGAATGTGGATTTGACGGGATTTTTATACTATATGGGGCTGAATGTGTTTAGAAATGTTAACATTGAAAATGTGAATAAGACAGATAAAATGCGCTAACTTTATAAAATCAATCATTATCGACATTTGATTTATGAAACGACAGTTATTGGTGCCTGTAATGTGGCTTGCGGTCTTCCGGATATTTGCTGCCGGGCCGCAGTATGATTTCTATAAGCTTAAGCAGGAGGATCTTGGTCGCGGGGTAGTGGCTATCCGGGATAATGCCGACACGGTCACAGTGTCGTGGCGATACCTGTCGGCCGATAGCGAAAACCAGACGTTCGATGTGTATCGTGATGGTAAGAAGCTAAATGCGTCGCCAGTAAAGACGGCGACATTTTTCAAGGATGCGTATTCCGGCGACAGCAGTGCGGTGTATTCGGTTAAGCCCGCGCGAGGTGATAAATGGGGTGAGTATATCCTCCCTGCCAATGCTCCGAACGGGTATATCGAAATTCCCCTGTCTATTCCGGATCGGCTTACTATGCCCGACGGATCGATTTGCCATTACGCTCCCAATGATGCTTCGATTGGTGATGTCGACGGTGACGGTGAGTATGAGATAATTTTGAAATGGGATCCGTCAAACGCTCATGATAACGGTCACAACGGTTACACGGGTAATCAGTATCTTGACTGCTATCGTTTGACCGGTGAACATTTGTGGCGTATTGACCTTGGGCGTAACATTCGCGCTGGAGCGCACTACACCCAGTTCATGGTTTATGATTTCGATTTAGACGGAAGAGCTGAAGTCGTATGCCGCACATCTGATGGAACGATTGACGGTGCCGGTAATGTGATAGGCGATCTTAATGCCGATTGGCGCGCTCCGTCGGGACGTATACTTGACGGCCCTGACTATCTGACTGTGTTCAATGGCCTGACCGGAGAGGCGATGAAGACAATTAACTATATTCCTCAACGAGGCGATCCTATGGATTGGGGTGATGAGAAAGCCAACCGCAGCGACCGTTTCCTTGCTTGTGTAGCCTATCTTGACGGATGTCATCCGAGTGTAGTGATGTGTCGCGGATATTATACGCGCACGGTTCTCGCCGCCTTTGACTGGGATGGCAAAGAGCTGACATCTCGTTGGGTGTTTGATAGTGATAATCCCGGTTGCGAGGGATATGCCGGCCAGGGAAACCACAATCTACGTGTGGCCGATGTCGACGGCGACGGCTGTGATGAAATCGTGTATGGGCAGATGGCTATTGACCATGATGGAACGGGACTGTATACCACCGGAATGTATCATGGCGACGCTATGCACTTGACGATGTTCGACCCTAACAGCCGCAATCTCCAAGTGTGGTGTTGTCATGAAAACAAAATAGATGGATCAACGCTGCGCGACGCTGCCACCGGCGAAGTGTTGCTTCGTTATCCGAGCGACTACGACATTGGGCGTTGTATGGCCGCTGACATCGACCCTCGTTATCCGGGGGTGGAAGTATGGTCGCCGAACACTGGCGGCGTTCGGTCGTTTAAGGGAAAGTTAATCTCCCCCGTGCATAAATTCCAAGGCTCCGGTAAGGCTCGCATACCTGTGAATATGGCTGTATGGTGGGATGGCGACCTACTTAGAGAGTTGCTCGACAGGAATCGGGTATTCAAGTATGATTGGGAGAAAGGGCACGCTGTCCCCATAAAGGTATTTGAGGGATGCGTCTCCAACAATGGCACCAAAGCCACACCTTGTCTTCAAGGCGACATTGTGGGCGATTGGCGTGAAGAGGTGCTTCTGCGCACAGCCGACAACTCATCCTTACGCCTCTATGTGACTACTATACCCACCGCTTACCGGTTCCACACATTTTTGGAAGATCCGGTATATCGCATAAGCATCGCAACCCAGAATGTGGCTTATAACCAACCTACTCAGCCTGGATTTTATTTTGGCCCCGATTTAAAAGGTAAAACATTCCGCGGTACTGTTGTTAAATGACGAAAGATGTTTTTTCGACAATCTTTCTTTGCGTCAATATTTGACGCATCCTGATACGGGTTGTCGGCGCTATTGGTTATGGATTGATTTTGGAGGCAATACATTTTGCCATTTATGATAGTCCGTAATTATACCTAAAAATATTTGGTGGGATGGACTGGAATTTGTAACTTTCCACATATCAATTGACAACGACAATGAAGCTGTTAACGCGAGTTCGGGATAAGGAACGCCCTAAAATATTTGAATCGGCAGCTTGAAAAAGTTGCCGATTCGTTTGGTTATATCAATGATATTT
>CAZELD010000130.1:0-2458 GCA_964512855.1 uncultured Muribaculum sp. | reverse complement strand
GTGTGGCACGGTGTTGTCCCTGAAAATGTGGATCTTTATGTTTCGACATCGGCGGCATCGACATTCGGATCCGATCCTCAATGGGGCTTGTTTAATATAATATCGGGCACCACCGGGATTGCAGATATGGCAGACGATGCTATTTGCGGTTTTTCCGTGGTATCGGCGGGCGCATTTGCCAAAATAACCGCGGCAGAAAATATAAAATCATTGAAGATATATACAATTGAAGGTCGGTTGCTGCTTTCTTTATCTGGAGGCTCGTCAGAGATTACGACGCCTATTCCTGACGGCGGAGCGAGAATGCCGCTGCTTTTTTCGGCATTGCTTGACAGCGGACGATCAGTGACAACTAAAGTATTATTTTACTGATGGGAAAAAATAAACTTAAAAAATTCGGAGAGATGGAGCGTATGGGTTGCGTGTTCCAATATCCGTTTAAGGTTTTGCAAGAGTCGGGGTTTCCGAATAAGGGATTGTGGGGAAAAGAATATTTCCACAATGAAAACCCGATTGTGCTTGAATTGGGTTGCGGTAAAGGGGAGTATACTGTTGGGCTCGCCCGCAAATTCCCCGACAAAAATTTCATCGGGATTGATATAAAGGGCGCCCGTATGTGGACCGGAGCTAAGGCTGTAGAAGAGTTCGATATCGCCAATGCCGCTTTTCTCCGCACTAATATAGAGTTGCTCCCATATTTTTTCGCCCCCGGTGAAGTCAGTGAAATATGGATTACATTTCCTGATCCTCAGATGAAAAAGGTGAATAAACGGCTTACTGGAACGCGGTTTATGCAACTTTACCGGAAGGCGCTGAAACCGGGCGGGATCGTGCATTTGAAGAGCGATAGCCCGTTTCTGTACACCTACACCAAAATAATGGCAGAGCATAACCAACTTCCGATAGTCAACGACACATCTGACCTCTATCATAATTATCCGGGTCTCGACGATATATTGAACATACGCACATTCTATGAGCAGCAGTGGCTCGACCGCGGATTGACAATAAAATATATCTCCTTGAGACTTGACGGCGACACGGCGCTTTCGGAACCTGAGGTTGAGATCGAGCCTGACACTTACCGCAGTTTTTCACGCGGGGAATTGCAGTGCCCTGAGCTTTGCGCTCCTAAAGTGCGTTATTTGAACAATGAATCTAATTAAAGGTAAATCATAAAAATGGAGACGTTATATCCCAAACTTATAATCGACGCTCTCTCCAAAGTGCGTTATCCCGGCAACGGCAAAAACATTGTGGAACTTGGCATGGTGGAAGATGATATCCGCATCGATGGCAAGAAAGTGAGTTTCTCTCTAATTTTCGACCGGCCTACCGATCCATTTGTCAAATCGCTTGTGAAAGCGGCTGAAACGGCCGTAAACACTTACGTATCACCCGATGTCGAGGTGAAAGGAAATGTTGCGGTTAAATTCCGTAATGCCAATCCGGCGCCGGCAAAGGAGAATCCTCTGCCCGGGGTTAAAAATATAATCGGCGTGTCATCGGGGAAAGGTGGTGTTGGAAAATCGACAGTCGCCAGTAATCTTGCCGTAGCGTTGGCGCGTCAAGGCTATAAAGTGGGGTTGCTTGACGCTGACATTTTCGGCCCGTCGGTGCCAAAGATGTTTGGCGCGGAGGATGCTCCCATTTATATGGAGAATGTGGACGGGCGCGATATGATCGCTCCGATAGAAAAATATGGAGTAAAACTCCTGTCAATCGGATTTTTGGTTGACCGTAATTCCCCTGTGCTATGGCGCGGCGCTATGGCTTCGCGCGCATTGAATCAACTTATAACTGAGGCTTATTGGGGTGAGCTTGATTATTTTCTTATCGATATGCCGCCCGGCACAAGCGATATTCATCTTACGCTTGTGCAGACGCTTGGCGTGACCGGTGTGGTTATTGTCAGCACTCCTCAGGAAGTGGCTCTCGCCGACGCTCGAAAAGGTGTGGCGATGTTCACAGATGAAAAAGTAAACGTGCCGGTTCTCGGAATTGTTGAGAATATGGCATGGTTTACGCCGGCGGCTCATCCCGATGAGCGCTATTACCTATTTGGGAAAGACGGGGCTGTGAAATTGGCTCAAGAACTCGGGGTGAAGGTGTTGGCTCAGATCCCTATTGTGGGGACTATATGCGAGGGAGGAGATGCCGGGACGCCCATAGCATTGCAGGATTCGATAACCGGAGAAGCGTTCAGCGATCTTGCCCGCAGTGTGGTTGAGGCTATAGATGAACGAAATAGCTCGCTCCCTCCCACCGCCAAAGTCGAAACAAACAAATAACCCAGGCGCTTTCTCGCGCTACGGCTGTGTCACATCGCCACACTGCATTGTGCGGCGATGTGGCGGCAAAGTATTATTCAGGTGGAGATACACTATGTTCACCCTGCCTCTGCCTGCCGCCAGAAAAGATACTCAATATCATTTCGCAGTAAACACTATGCAAGGGG
>CAZELD010000129.1:0-2477 GCA_964512855.1 uncultured Muribaculum sp. | reverse complement strand
GTTAAATATGCGGTTTTGTTGTCATTCGTGCTGATGGTTGTAATGCCTGCGCAGGCACGGTTGGTGAATATTGACAAGGCAAAATCAGCCGCATATTCTTTCTTTAACGGAGATATAAGTTCAAGAGCTCAGCAAGCTGTGGAATTGAAATATATGACAGCGCCGCAGCCCGCCGTGATTCCATCGTATCATGTGTTTAATCGCGCCGACGGAAAAAGGCTTCGTCATCGTGTCGGCTGACGATCGCGTGAATAAGATTTTGGCTTATTCGCGCGAAAATTCATTCAGTTATGAAAACATGCCTCTTGTAGTGAAAGAGATGCTCGACTGTTTTGATACAACACTCGGTATGCTTCCCGAGGATATGCCTGTCCATGAATCGTGGAGCCGTGCAGGTCAAGCGGACTCGGAAGAAAAAGTGTTGGCTACCGCTAAGTGGGCGCAGGACATTCCCTTTAATAATGTGTGTCCTCCCGGAGGATATCCGACTGGATGTGTAGCGACTGCTATGGCGATTGTATGAAATATCATAATTGGCCGGAAAGAGGGCGCGGGTCTAATTCTTATGAGTGGAATGGGCAAACGTTAAACATGGATTTCGACCGCAAATTTGATTGGGAAAACATGGTTGACGATTATTTCACCGTGGAATATACCGATAAGCAGGCTAATGCTGTCGCTGAATTGATGTCGGCGTGTGGCATTGCGGTCGCAATGAACTACAATAAACTTGGCTCGGGCGCCACTGTCACAACACACATAATGCACAATAATTTTAAGTATTCCCCAAGTGCGGTTAAGCAACGGGTGTCATCTTTTTCCGACAATGATATTATCGCTCGTGTTAAAGAAGAGGTAGATGCCAATCGCCCAATGATATGCTCCGGAGGATACCATTGTTTCGTATGTGACGGATATTCCGGAGATATGCTTCACTTCAATTTCGGTTGGACCGGATGGGATGACGGATTTTATGACATGAAGACTTTGGCTCCCCTTGACAATATGCCGGTTGATTATATAATGATGGGTCTTGAGCCATATAGAGCTGACGCTATCTACCCTCCGCTTATCATCCAGGTGGGACAAGATAACTATGATTACATAAATAAGATTTCAAAATCATCGGGGCTGCACGTAGACGTGTCTCGTATTGAGCGCGATGTGCCATTTAATGCGGCGATAAGTTTCCTGGAAATAACGCTCTCCTATCCTGATGTAACGAATTATGTCGGAGAAGCAGGAATCGGGTTGTTTGATAAGAATAGAGCCTTGAAGGAGGTTGCAGGGAACACAACGGAATTGTATTCCTGGTTATCCGGCTATAGACTGACATTCCAAAATGTGTTGTTTGAGCAATCAGACATAGCTGCCGGTGACTATGTTGCGGTGGTCGGACGGAATAAAGGCGATTCCAAATGGGTTCAAATCCCTGTAGACCGAGGCTTGAACGCCGTTGTGGATGTGATGAATACAGGAGCTGAGAGGATTCCGGTTTCATGGAGGCTTGGCGATAGAATTGACATTACTGGTATCCGGAAGCCTGCGCAAAGTTCCGATAATTCTTTTGCATGGCGAGGAATGGAATTCATCGTGTATTTTGAAGGTGCTGATGATGCTGTGGCTGCATCGGTGAAAGTTAATGGTGTCTCAATACCTGTGTCCCCCAATAGGCAAAACACGTTTAATTTTTCGATTCCCATACCATACGGCGATGGCTACGATATTGAAATTAATGACTATCGCGCAGATGAGATGCTTGAAAATTATAGAGTTTCAGTGGTGACGCCGGGAACTCTCCAAGCGACATTACCGGTTGATCCTGTGAGAGTGAAAGGCATGGCACTGTCGGGGATAGTTGACGCCAGAGACATTTATTTCATACGCGATTGTATGACTAATCTTAGCTCTCTGGATATGTCGGGAGCAACAATTGCCGCATACGAGGATTATAAGGCTAATATTTTGCCTGAAAACTCGTTTATGAGAATCGCCAACTTGAAGAACATTGTTTTGCCCAATAATATTGAGGGATTGGAGAGTCAGGCGTTTTTTGGTTCCGGAATCAAATCCATTAAATTTCCGGCATCATTACATTATCTGCAAGGCTCATGTTTGCCGGAACTTGAAAGTATATATGAGTATGCGCTTACACCTCCTGATGTATATGATATATGGTACCGTCCTGAAAATACGACACTTTATGTGCCCGTAGGAACCGCTGAACTATATAAAGCTCATTTAAGTTGGTGTAATTTCAAGGAGTATATAGAACTTCCTGAACTTGGCGCCGCCGGAATCGAAGATATCATGATTGCGCGTGATGAAAATGTGTCAATTTATGACTTGAGCGGAATAATTGTTTATGAAGGATTGTTCGGAGACGCTCCACAGTTGCCTGTCGGCGTATATGCGGTACGCTTGTCTTCGAGAACGATGAAGGTTTATGTGAAGTAATTGTTTATTCGTTTATTCGC
>CAZELD010000128.1:0-2521 GCA_964512855.1 uncultured Muribaculum sp. | reverse complement strand
AGAATCAAAGGCAATCTTAAATGAAAGAGCCGTGTCATTATCGAGGGAAAAAGATGTGAAGAAAATGTGGGAATCTTTGGATTTTCACATTATTTTGTTAATTTTGCGATTAATAGTTAAATGATGGTGCGATAATTATTGAGACTGAACAAACAATTGACCGCACTATTTGTTAACATTATATAATAATAAAAAAAACTTCACCCTCGTGAAAGGCGTTTAACGAAATGAAAAAGGCGACTATTTGGTTTTTGACGATTATAATGGCGTTGACTTTCAGCGGTTTGTTGTATATCCAGATCATGTATATGAAGAATATGGTCAGGATGCGCGACGACCAATTCGCCGAAGGTGTAAGGCGAAGCCTTTACAGCGTTTCGACAGCTCTTGAGCAAGATGAAACACGGCATTTTCTTGAAGAGGACGCCCTCGCTATAGAACAATCATTGTATAGCCAGATAGATAAAAGCAAGCGCGGTGGAATCGGAAGTTTTAATTATTCTTTTACGACGCCTGACGGACTTGAAGCGAACCTTACAATACAGGGGGATTTCAAATCCTTGCCAAAGCTTAATGGAAACATCCCGTCCGATCGATTCCGCACGATGCAAGAAACGATAAGAGGTCAGTATCTTTATCAACGAGGACTGCTTAATGAGGTTATTTTCAATATATTGAGCCAGTCGAGCAATCGTCCTATCAGAGAACGCGCCGATTCGGCGGTGGTTGATGGTTACCTAAGGGCCGAATTTGAAAATAACGGATTGAATCTTCCATTTGAATATGCTGTAGTAAATCGAGGCGGGGGAGTGGTCTACAAATCATCGGGATATGATCCGGCAAGTGTAAATTCTAACAGTTCATTTGTCCAAGTCCTTTTTCCGAATGATCCGGCAAGCCGTTCCAATTCGATAAAAGTATATTTCCCGACTAAGAAGTATTATATCATGTCGTCCATCAAGTTCATGATACCATCCTTCATTTTCACGTTTATACTGTTGATCGTGTTTTTATACACTATCATAGTCGCATTCCGGCAAAAGAGATTGACCGAAATGAAAAATGATTTCATCAACAATATGACGCATGAGTTTAAAACCCCAATATCTTCAATCTCGCTTGCTGCGCAGATGCTTAATGATGACAGTGTGAGGAAATCGCCGACAATGATGCAGCATATCTCCACTGTCATAAATGATGAAACGAAGCGGTTGCGTTTCCAAGTGGAGAAGGTGCTTCAAATGTCGATGTTTGACCGACAGAAAGCGACACTGCGATTGCAAGCCGTCGACGCCAATAAGGCGATAGCCAATATTGTGTCAACATTCAAACTTAAAGTTGAGCGCTACGGCGGACAAATCATCAGCAGCCTTGAGGCGTCTGATTCTACAGTAGAAGTTGATGAAATGCACTTCACAAATGTTATTTTCAATCTTCTTGATAATGCTGTCAAGTATAGGAAAGAGGAAGAGCCACTAAAACTTAAGGTGTCTACGCAGGATATTTCCGGTGACCGGCTTGAAATAAGGATTTCAGATAATGGCATAGGCCTTCGGAAAGAGGATATGAAGAAAATATTTGAAAAATTCTACCGTGTATCCACCGGTAATCGCCATGACGTGAAAGGTTTTGGCCTTGGATTGGCTTACGTCAACAAGATGATAAAGGAGCTTAAAGGGGACATACGCGTGGAGAGTGAATTTGGAATAGGAACAACATTTATAATAATATTACCACTTACTAAAAATTAAACTATTATGGAAGAAAGACTGCGTATATTACTATGCGAAGATGATGAGAATCTTGGCATGTTGCTGCGAGAATATCTTCAGGCAAAAGGTTTCAACGCCGACTTATATCCTGACGGTGATGCCGGATACAAAGCTTTTCTTAAGGGGAAGTATGATTTGTGCGTGCTGGATGTGATGATGCCTAAAAAGGATGGATTCTCGTTGGCTCAGGAGATCCGCACAGTGAATTCAGAAGTGCCAATCATCTTCCTTACAGCTAAATCGTTGAAAGAGGATATACTCGAGGGATTTAAAATCGGAGCGGATGATTATATCACCAAACCATTCTCTATGGAGGAACTTGTGTTCCGTATTGAGGCTATTTTGCGCCGCGTAAAGGGAAAGAAAGGGAAAGAGGTCACAATGTATAAAATCGGAAATTTCACTTTCGACACCCAAAAGCAAACCTTGATGATCGGTGATAAGGTCACCAAACTTACCACCAAGGAGTCTGAGCTGCTCAGCTTGCTCTGCGCTCATGTAAATGAAATTCTTGAAAGAAACTTCGCATTGAAGACTATTTGGATTGACGATAATTATTTCAACGCCCGTTCAATGGATGTTTACATCACGAAATTGCGTAAGCATCTTAAAGATGATCCTTCAATCGAGATCATCAATATACACGGAAAGGGCTATAAATTGATAGCTCCTGAGGTTGAGCCAAAAGTTGGATAATTCGAGTCTTAAGAGAAAATGAAAATAAACGCTCCTGAAGCATCTTGGCTTTT
>CAZELD010000127.1:0-2730 GCA_964512855.1 uncultured Muribaculum sp. | reverse complement strand
GACATTTCTACAGATTATCAACCTCAATTGCTGTATTTAGACATTACAAATAACCTCGGAAATATGTCTGGCTTTTTGAATCCCGACAATCCCTCGAGAATTAAGGATATTATAATCTTTTTTTAAGATTTTTTGATATTAGCTCCCTTGGCACTAATTAGTGAAGTTGCTAATTTTGTAATGCTATGGTCAAATTCTCACGGCTCTCATTATATATGTCAATGCTCGCTCTGGCGCTTTCAACCGGAGCGTGTCATAGCTCACAACATTCTGTAGCGAAAAAAGAACAAGCGGCAACAAGTACGGTTTCAGTAAAAAACAGCGCTAAAAATTTAAAAGGCGATGAACGGAAACTTGTCGAGGAAGCAATGACTTGGCTTGGAACTCCATACAAATATGGAGGGCAGGATTATTCCGGAACCGACTGTTCCGGCCTTACTATGAAAGTATATCACAAAGCTCTGGGGATAAAGATTCCGAGAAACTCAGCCGAACAACAAAAGTTCTGTAAATCAATAAGCAAAAAATCGCTTAATGCAGGTGACCTGCTGTTTTTCTGCACCGGAAGCGACAAAACCAGAGTATCCCACGTGGGAATGTACATCGGTGACGGCCGTTTTATCCATTCTTCCGCAAGTAAAGGTGTAATAATAAGCCATATAGATGAACGATACTACACTTCCAAATATCATTCTTCAGGATTCGTTAGCCGCAAAGGATATAAACAGCGCGAAGACGAAACTGATAAGAAAAAAGAGAATAAAAAAACAACCGTTCCGATAAATAGAGCTCCGGAAACACAACCATTAAAATTTGAGATACCGCAAGACAAAGAAACTCAATTGGAGCTTGACAAGGCCATTGAAAGCCGCATAGACTCGATTTACAGTTCTTTTCTTGATTAGACTTAATCAAAATACCAGGGATGAGCATTTATCACACTAATCCCAGACGTATCTTCATAACCTATTATACGGCGGACGGCGATATATCCTTCCTTCTCGTCCAATGACGTACGCTTCACTCTTCCTGCCGACTCAATGAAATATCCGTCTGAGTCATAAATTCCTACATGGTTTATACGACCCGAGGCGTTTCCGAAAAAAATTAAATCTCCCGGCTTAAAATCATCATCCGACACTGCAATCCCGGTATCAGCCTGTTGCGACGCATCGCGCATTAATATCCGTCCGGTATTATAATATGCCATTTTAACCAAGCCGGAACAATCCATGCCTTTGCTCGACAATCCCCCCCACAGATAAGGCGAACCAATATGCCGTTTCGCTATTTTCACGACCTCGGGACCGGCATCTTCGACAAAAACGGAATCAAGCGGTCTAACATACTCCGATTTAATCCATCCGCGTCTTCCGTCAGGGATAACCACCTCACTCCACTCCGCAGCTAAAATACCGGCCAAAATATCGCCAGCCACAACATCGCTCACAACATCAGCAGTAGAAACGGAATCAGCCAATACCTTAACCTCTTCATACGAAGTTACAAACAATCTCGGGGTCGATCGCCATAACCGCATCTCACTATCATCATATTTCGTCAACGAATTGGATATGATATATCCCCGATACCCGTCAGGCATCTCCACTTCATACCATCCATCAACATCTTCAATTACTTTCAAAGGCATCCCCATGAGCGCCTGCGTTGACATTTCGGCGCTATGCCGAGGTTCAGTTCTAACATGAGCAACCGATATATGAGGGAGCGCCCATTGCGCGACGGCATCCACACAACACATCGTAACAAGCAGTATCAATGGCAGTAATCTTGTCATTACAATTTTATTTTAGGAGCGTAAATTTAACAATTTTTTCACTCGACCAATCCTTTTTCAATGTTAAATTGTTAAATTAATAAAGCGGAAGACACACTTTACTTGCCGAGAACGCTGAAGAGTTGTCATTGCAACACTATTATTAACACTTCATACTTCACTACTATGGGCAGCAAAGAAATTATAACATTGATGAGACTGCTCGAAATGAGCGAATCTCAATATCAGGTGGGAACATTTTCATTTTCCAATGGGCTTGAATCCGCATCCAACATCAACTTGGTAGCCAATGAATCGACCCTGCAACAATATGTGATGGCGGTGTCCCGACAGGTGGCTTACAGCGATAGCATAGCCGCAATACAAGCCTACCGAGCGGCTGCCGAAGATGATTATGACCGCATTTTGCAAGCCGATGAAGAGGGGCTTTCATGCAAAACCAATCCCGAATCGAAAGAATTCACAAAACGATTAGGCAAGAAACTCGCCGAAGAATCATTGTGCATTTTTGACTGCCCCATGATGGAGCGTTTTCTCAATGATTTGATAAACAATATCACACCGGGATCATATTCTATCGCTCAGGCGATATTACTGTATCACACTGGAATTTCAGAAATGGAAATGTTCTGCTCCCAGCAATTCGGCGTGATAAATATCATTTTAACCTCAGCGTTGAAAAATGTGAAAGTCCCGGGATTTGACACTCAGAAAATAGCATATAATCTCGCTCCTCAGGCAGCAATAGATTATAGCATCATAAAGCATCTTGATTTCTCCGACATGAAAGCATTTTTACCTTATACGGAACTGAATGCGTCATTCCGTCGCAACGGATCAATGATGATGGCGATGAATTGACAACTAAGATTTATTTTTAATTCAAGTTTCGCAAGTTCGTTAAGCGGCGTTTAGCCGGTTGCACAATTTAG
>CAZELD010000126.1:0-2822 GCA_964512855.1 uncultured Muribaculum sp. | reverse complement strand
GGTGATCACCAACTTCTTGACAAATGCGGCAAAATTCACAGAATCAGGAAGCATAGTACTCTCCCACAAACTCAATGCCGCAAAAACGGATGTGATTATATCCGTAACCGATACCGGAATAGGAATACCGGCCAACAAACAGGAGGTTATCTTCGATCGATTTGTAAAGCTAAATCAATATTCAAGCGGCACAGGCCTCGGATTGAATATATGCCGCTTGATAGCCGATATGACGAAAGGGACGGAAAAAGTCGACCCCACTTACACTTCCGGAGCGAGACTTTTGTTCATCCTGCCATTGCAACGCACGGCATAGTCCCCACCAATAAGATATTTAAAAAACACAACCAAATATAAGAAAACAAGAGACAAAAGATAATTCACTTTTGTCTCTTGTTCTTTTGTATCAATGTATAGGGTTGGGACGCTTGTTCTAATTTGTCTTATTAATCTTCAGCGTCTTCACAGACCCTGAGGGGAAGACGGCCCTTGCCACATACACGCCGGGCACAGCATCAGCCAATGAATCAATCCTTATCCCGGAAAGTGAGTACACTTCAATAAACAATGCTCCGGGAGCCGACAAACCTCCGGTTGCGGCATCATAAACAAGTTCCTCCACCCCGACAGTGAGATCATCAATCGATGCCACACCAAATGCGAGATTGAACGACATTCCGCCTTCCACCTTCTTAACATCAGTGATGGAGAAGTCGGCGCGAGCGCCGCCGGAATAAAATGGATAATCCTCATCATCCGCGCCGCCAAATGACAACCTTCCGGTTGCAGAGCCGAGCGGAGCTTTAGAAATAACGCCATTAGCTGTGTCACTGCCGCCCGGACGGAAGACATAGAGCTGATATGAACTTCCCAAATTTCCGTCAGCCGCATCATTGACACGATATACCAGCAGGCCGTCATTAGGGAGGCTTGCGTCCCATAAACTCTCCTTACTGCGGTATTCCACCATGAAGTACTCGGATTTAGTGCGATCGGGCACTATCTTGTAAGCTACATAATCAGCAGTTTTTGAATCAATCGGCGCCACAGTATAGACTCCCGGCTCATCCAACTGCTTGATTTCCGGAATCCAATTACCATACTTTTTCCGAATATAAGCGGTGAACCCCTGCGGAACTGTCTGATTGTCGCTCATCAAATCCCATACACCGACAGGCGACATTGATCCGCTCGTGTACAGGTCGTATGCGTCAAGCGTGTGCATCATTTCATGGCAAAGCACACCGGTGTTTATCTCATTCGGGCGCAGCGACGTGTATCCATTCGCCCCGTCAAAAACTTTCAGATAATTTCCCACCTTCTTACCCTTCAGCTTGGCTGTGGAAAAAGTGGAGCGGTTGTTGGAGGGCCATAGCAAATGAGATGACCCTATTTCCGAGTCACCGTTGATGATTAACGTAAGATTGTCAACCTCCCCGTCACCGTCGCAGTCAAGCTCCACATCGTCAGGAATAGCATCTTCAATACCTTTACACACATCGGCGACCAATGCCGGTTCAAGGAACATAGAGGCTATAACTGAATTCGTATAGCCGTCGGGGGCTACAGTTGATTGCTTGCAGAGCTGAGTGCGGTTGCGTGTGTCGACATACACGACTTTGACAATGGTAGATGTCCAATCCATCTTCCCGTAGCTCACGTCATGGAAATAATTCCGCACCGAATTGGCGCCTTCAGTTGAATCGTTGAACATGGCTTCATAATAATCAAAATCATGTTTCCACTCATCATCAACTTGGTCGGCGAATTTCACAAAACAAACCACGTTTGCCATCTTTTCGACGGCAAACGCGGGTATAACGGTTGCGAAGAGCAACAATGACAGAATCGTCTGTCTCATATCACACTCTATATATTAACGTACCACTTTGACGGTTGCTGTTCCATTGGCGGAAACAGCTTTCACTACGTATGCGCCTGGAGTAAGATTGTCAAGAGCGAAAGTCTTTCCTTTAATCTCTGCGACCTTAGCTCCGGCAATTGAGTAAACGCTGATATCAGCATCCTCAGTCGCTGTGACTGCGCCGCCATTGAATGATAATGAAAGAGCAGAACCACTGACTATATCATCAATTCCGGCGTCGCTGTTAGATGACTTGGTATAAGTCAGCACCTTGATTCCATGGATGTATAATGGAACTTTCATCGCATTACGAAACCAGGCGGTAACTTTCTGATCCCCACCAAGAGTGAGGCCATTATTCGCATTTGTCAAGTTTTGCGCATTATTCCATTCATATTGAGAAACGTCAGCTAAAGGATTTATCCTTAAAGACGGAACATTTCCAAAACCTCTGATAACTGAACAATCAACATCGTCTTGCCAACCAATCGCACCCCATAGAGCCGGAATGATCACATCATTAGATGTCGAGAGGTAGAGATCAATCTCCGCACAGTCAGGCAGCCACATCATGATAGCGCCGCCTGTAGGACTATCTGCTAATAGAGAACTGCCCGACGGACTTGCTTCTGAAAGCACTATGGCGCCAATTTTAGCGCCCTCGCCGCCCTCTTCTCCGGCGGCATTATAACCCACTGCGGTAGGGTCGCCATAAGGCTCGGCATATTGCCCGTCCTTATCTTCCCAGGTTGATGTGGTGAGCATAATCTTCGGATTATCGCCCATTCCTCGAAATCCCACATATTTATCAATTTTAGCTTGAGTGTCAAACCATAGCCAACCGTTAGCATCAACATCAGCGGCATCAAAATAATTGTAGGTTTCCTGAGCCGAAACTCCGGCAACCGCTGCTAATGCGGCAAAACCTAATAAAAACTTTTTCATAAATCTTATTTTA
>CAZELD010000125.1:0-2850 GCA_964512855.1 uncultured Muribaculum sp. | reverse complement strand
TAAATACCTCATAGCTTTATATGAATGATTGGCAGTTTATACGGCACAAAGATAAACAAAATAAATGCGATTTCACAACCGCATAATTTACTTTTATATGAAACCGTCAATGACTATTTCTCCGCGAGATAGATCGAACACGTGCCGAACGTGAGTCGGCGGCAGCGGCAATTTTTAAACCCGGCGTCACGGATAAGCTGCAACATCTCTTCTCCCTGGGGGACAGCAGCAATACTTTCAGGCAAATATGAATACGCTCTGACATCATGCGAGACCGCCTTGCCCACCCATGGTATAATATGTCCGGTATAGAATTTATATAACGGTTTAACCAACGGAGAACGCGGCGTCGACAACTCAATTACGCATAATGTTCCACCTCGCTGCATGACCCTATACATCTCGGCATATCCGCGGTCGAGATGCTCGAAATTTCTTACACCGTAAGCAACTGTTATGCAATCAAACACTTCGGGAGCAAAAGGCAAGTCGAGACAATCCTCATTCATGAAACGAATGGCGCTCGACAGTCCGGCAGCCTCAACTTTCTTCTCGGCAATCGCAATCATCCCGGGACTCAAATCCACGCCCGTTATTCGTCCCGGATGGAGCTTTCGGTACATGAGCATGGCGAGATCCCCGGTTCCGGTAGCCAAGTCTAAAATATGCTGCGGAGACTTGCGTCGCAGCATATTTACCGCCCGCAGTCTCCACAGTTTATCTATGCCGAAAGTCATCATCCTGTTCATGAAATCGTAGGCCGGAGCAATAGAGTTGAACATATCCCTGACCTGCTCCGTCTTACAACGTCCGTCATAGTAAGGATTCACCTTTTCGGCCTTTATGTCCATTTTTTTAACGTGATTCAAGATACTTCGTCACATTCTTTTCTATGCGGTCAGCGAGATCTCCTTCATCGCCTCTCACGAATTTTTCGCCGGTTATGTGTTCGTAGAGTTCGATGTAACGCTCACTGACTGATTCGCAGAATTCATCGGTCATCTCAGGAACTTTTTGTCCGGCTTTACCCATGAAATCATGCTCAATAAGCCACTGGCGCACAAATTCTTTCGACAACTGGCGCTGTGGTTCTCCCTTGACGAAACGCTCCTCATATCCGTCAGCATAGAAGTAACGAGATGAATCGGGGGTATGTATTTCATCAATCAAATACACTTTTCCGTCACGTTTGCCGAACTCATACTTCGTGTCGACAAGAATTAGCCCCTTCTCGGCGGCGATTCCCGATCCGCGCTTGAAAAGCATACGGGTATAGCGCTCCATGGTTTCATAGTCGTCCTTGTCTACTATGCCCTGAGCTATTATCTCCTCACGGGATATGTTTTCATCATGCCCTGCCTCAGCTTTGGTGGTAGGCGTGATTATCGGCTCAGGAAAACGCTCATTCTCCTTCATCCCTTCAGGAAGCTTAACGCCGCATATCTCTCTTACGCCGTTCTTGTAATCGCGCCATGCGCTACCGGTAAGATAGCCTCGGATTATCATTTCCACACGGAACCCCTCGCATTTGAGACCAACAGTCACCATTGGGTCGGGTGTGGCAAGCTTCCAGTTAGGCACAATATCAGCGGTGGCATCGAGGAATTTGGCTGCAATCTGGTTCAAGACTTGGCCCTTGTAAGGAATTCCTTTAGGCAAAATTACATCAAACGCTGAAATACGGTCAGTCGCGACCATCACCATCAAATCATCGTTTATATCATACACGTCGCGCACTTTTCCATGATACACGCTTTTCTGTCCAGGAAAATTAAAATCGGTTTTTGTAAGAGTTTTAATCATTCTCGTTATTCTTATTATCTTGGTTTTCTGTCAGTTTTTGTTTATCATCCCACTTCTGATAAGCCTCAACTATACGCTGCACAAGCTGATGCCGCACTATATCCTTCTTGCCAAATTCCACCATTCCCACCCCCGGAACTCCATTTAGCACTTTAAGCGCTTGAACAAGACCGGAAACGGTGCTTCGCGGAAGGTCAATCTGAGTAATGTCGCCGGTTATTATCATCTTGGCGTTTATGCCGAGGCGAGTTAGAAACATTTTTATCTGATGGGTAGTAGTGTTTTGGGCTTCATCAAGCACAATCACGGCATCGTTGAGCGTGCGTCCGCGCATGAATGCGAGCGGAGCTATCTGGATCACATTAGTGTCCATATATTCCTTAAGCTTCACTGCCGGAATCATATCCTCAAGCGCGTCATAAAGAGGCTGTAGATACGGGTCAATTTTATCTTTCATGTCACCGGGCAAGAATCCTAACTTTTCCCCGGCTTCTACCGCCGGACGCGACAAGATTATCTTCCTCACCTCCCGATTTTTTAAAGCTTTTACCGCCAAAGCTATGGCGATATAAGTTTTCCCGGTGCCGGCAGGCCCCAATGCGAAAGTCAAGTCATTTTTTGCCACGGAATCCACAAGAGATTGCTGATTTGCCGAGCGAGGAGCCACCGGCTTGCCATTAACGCCATAGATTATCACGCTATCCTTAGGCATCTCCTGTGGAGCTTTTCCCTTTACAATATCGAGAATCACATCTTCGGTGAGCTTGTTGTATTTAGCGCAATACTCCTCCAATTCTTTGATTTTTTTCTCAAACACTGTAGTTTCCTCCTGGTCGCCAATCACTTTTATTATTTGGCCGCGAGCCGCCATCCGCAGTTTTGGAAACAAATTGCGGATGAGCTGCATATTGCAGTTATTAACCCCGTAAAAGCTCACGGGATCCACATTTTCTATGATAATTATCCTTTCTATCATCAGATGTTGAGTTGACTACAAAAATACAACATTTCCCCGTAATAGCAAAAGCCATACAGTTTGTTAAAAGT
>CAZELD010000124.1:0-2861 GCA_964512855.1 uncultured Muribaculum sp. | reverse complement strand
TTTCATATAATTTATTTAGCAAGTAATATTTGTAATCCAAGAATATTCAATCCACCTGTGGAAGTGTTTACAATCTTTACATACACTTCATTCTCACTTCTTAAGTTGGCTGAGAAATCAAAGTCTATGACACCTTTCTTACCGGTAAGGCTCGCTGCTTCTTCGTAGTTGACGCCATCTTCGCTTTTCATGATATTTCCTGAATAACTTCCGGTGCGAAGCATTTTAGCCTTGAATACGGCGATACTTGGGCATTTGATTATAATTTCTCCACCATTTTTATTAGCTACTATAGCTCCTGTCAGATCAGTGTATTCTGAATTGGCGAAGTTTGGATTATAACTGCCGTCATTGAACGTGATGGTGCCGTTGTCAACAAATGTTTTAGCTACGTCACTGTTGAAATATAGATAGTCGCTATCAGTGCCCATGAAGGCGTCGCCGCTTTCAACAGATGAGTTTACAGTGGTTGATCCGGCAAGATTTCCGTCACCGAAAGGATATTCATCCCCTTCACTGCTGTCTCCGCCCGGATTTACCGAACCTGCGCCATTATTTCCAAGATCAGTGTCACCCTCATAAAATCCTATAAGAGTAGTTTCATAATTTTTGAGAGCGGTTGATAAGGCTTCTATGATATCATAATTTTTATCTTGATTATTGTTATTGAAAGTCCAACGGAAGTCACCGTGGTTTATACGTCCGGCTCCATAAATGCCTTTAACTATGCTTGGCACATCTTCAGTCTCATCAGGAGTGTAGGAATATATTAGTGACGCATCCGTGTCAAAGTTGGAATATGTTTTTCCTCCCTGCTTTGCTGTGACTGTTTCCGGAACTTTTTCATTGCGTGATGAGGCCTCAAAAGCGTCAAATTCAGTTAGATTTGCTTCTGAGTAAGGACGATAGGTATAACTTCCACGCATAATGTTGCCGTAGGATTTTATCACGCCGCCGTTTTCACTGGAAAAAGTGCCTGTGCCCCCTCCGGCTATGTCAGAACCTTGCATTGATGTGAGCAGAGGATATTTGCAGTCACGGAAATAATTGTTTTCAGCAAATGCCTCGGAACTTGCCGCAGCGCCCACTCCATACTTCGATATGCCGTCGTAATAGTTGTTGTACACGTGTACGCTCATGGTGCGTATGCGTGGATGACGCGAATCGCTGTGATCAAACCAATTGTGGTGGTAGGTGATCCAGTTGGGACCTGTTTCACCGGTCATTCCGCACAGTGATGATTTACCTGAATCCCAGAAGTGGCAATTGTCAACGGTGATGTATTTTGAATCACCTTTCACATCAATAGAGCCGTCCCCCTTCACTTGATCGGAATCTGAGCCTTTCTGCCCGTAATATATGTCAAGATTATGTATCCAACAATGACTGTTGTCGGTGTCGATCGACACAGCGTCGTCCATGAAATACATGATGCCGAAGTTTCTCAATTCCACGCTCTCGGCGTTGCGGAGCAAGAATCCGAAGCCATGAACGGTAGCGTCATTACCAATACCCTCTATGGTGATGTTCATGGAACCTGACTTATTGTTTTTTATCTGCAATCCTTCCGATGAACTTGAAAATTTGTCAATATCATCAGCATGGAGGCATCCTACTATACGGAAAACAATGGGTGTGTTGTCATAACCTTTTAGATATCCGTCAAGAATATCTTGGAGACCTGTATAGGTGGTGGTTGTCTTTCCGTTGGAACTCGTTATGACATCAGTTGATATTGTTTTGGCGCTTTTAGAGGTAACATAAAATACTTTTGCGTTCTCCTTTAATGTTCCATCGTTGTTATAAGCTCCGATGCCGGCAGAATAATTAAAGTGTGCGAATCCGCTACGGTTATAAGATATCACATTGAGTGTGGAGGTTTCTGAAGCTGCATTCTCCATAGGTGTGTCATTGACTACGGGAACCACTTTCATTGTATAACTTCCTGGAGTGAGACCCGGCATATCGGCTCGTCCATAAGCGCCATAGTTCCTCACCAATTCTTTGTCGATGCGAGTATATTCATCATATCCCGGCCCTTTGACATATACATGATAGTTGGTGGCTTCCGACATATTCTCCCATTCCACATAACAGGATTCCATCCATCCTGAGGCTTCTGTAAGCGTCACATGACCTGTAAGATTGCGGATGAAAGATATGGAACTTAGCGATCCGTCATATACTTTTGAATCCCCTTCTTTAAGGGTTAAAGTGACCTTATTGCCGTCCACATCAATTGCGGTGACATCCGATGTATTATATGATTCTACATTGCCGCCTTTGATCGACAGGTTTACCTTGTTTTGAGCTGATGAACTTAGTGCAGTCAATGCAAGAAACGACAATGGTAAGATTATTTTTTTCATCTGCTGTTACTTTTTAAATTTGATGCAATTTTTACCTGCGCGCAGAAGATATACTCCACTCTTTAACAATGAGATATTTATACAGGTCGGATCAGAAACAGATTTCTCTGAAACAAGCAACTTTCCAATTGTGTCATATATTTCTATAGTTGTGCCGGCCGGAATACCTCCAAGCTCTATATTGTCATTTATGATGCCGTTGAAGCTATAGGCAATGAGTTCGTCTATTCCTGACAATGAAGAGAAAGTGAGCATTACACTGTTCATATCATGGCTTTCTGTGTCATCGCCAAAGTGAAGCACGGCATTATCACCGTCAAACGTGATTTTGGTCACCGTCTTTGCTACCTCAACGCCATTGATGGTGAGCGTCGGTCCTGCCGCATAAATGCCTGATATCAGTCCTGCCGCAAATGCAAAAGAGAGAATCATTCTTTTCATCATAATCTAATTATTAGTCTTATTAGTCTTATTAGTCTTATTAGTCTTATT
>CAZELD010000123.1:0-2929 GCA_964512855.1 uncultured Muribaculum sp. | reverse complement strand
TTTTAGATAAGCGTACTGAGGATATGCGAGTTGCGCATCGCCTGAAAAACTTCCATCGTCATTTATGTTTACAATGCTGATTACGTCCCGCCCGGTGACGCGATCCCATGAATTTACATTGAACGTTGATGTCCCACTTTGCGGAGAGTAGTCGTTTATTTTTCCCTTTATATGCACATTTCCGTTTTTATCATATTTCGGGATGTCATTGTATCGTGCCGGGTCAAGCCCTGTCAATGTATCGGTCATGTCGGACTGCGGATTAATAGCAACTGATTGTAATGCTATTCCAAACGCAGTGAGTACAAGCATGGCCTTCAATGTTTTCATGTTGAATATGTTTACTGGTAAAATACGACGGTCGTTTTTTGCGGTCGATCTGAAGCTAAGCGTTTTGGATCGGGGTGTAGACCAGAGTAGAGGAATTTGACGGAATCATTATGGCGCGTGTAGTTTCAACGATTTCATCAACAGTTACGCTTCGATGCATAGTTATGAGGTCTTTGAGGTCTATTCCATTCATTTCACACTGCGCGAGGGTTGCCGCAAGATTTACGTAACTCATCTGAGAAAATGTCTGAGTGGCCTCGTAATTGTTCTTCACACGTTCCAATTCATGCGCAGATGGGGGAGATTGCGCAAGTGATGTGGCTTCTTCAATGAGCCGGTTTGTCGCTTCGTCGGGATTGACGCCTTCTCTTAGATGCGCGTGGAGAAGAAGGAGTCCCGGCTCGATACTTCCGGTTATTGATGCGTCGCAGCGGCTGAATAAATTTGTTCCGATCATCAAGTTGCGGTAAAACCGAGACGCATATCCTGCTGATAGGATGTCGGTAATGGTGTCACACACAGTGTATCCCCGGCTATGGAATCCCGGTATATGATATGCTACCACGACAGCGGTGTTTGGAACACGTCCGCTCACGGTTAATTTCCGCGGTTCAGTCTGAATGGGTTCCTGCATATAATTCCGAGGTGCGATTTCACGTTGCGGTATAGGAGAAAACCATTTTTCAGCCAATTCTTTCGTTCGTTGTAATGATATGTTTCCCGTCACAGCGAGTACGGCGTTGTTTGGCGCGTAATGCGCATGAAAGAATTTTTTCACATCGTCATTTGTCACACGCTCTATATGGGCGATCTCTTTTCCGATTGCCGGAGTTCGATAGGGGTGGGCGGTAAATGCGAGAGCGTTCAGATAGTGTGACAAATCGCCGTATGGCTGGTTAAGACACACCTGTTTGAATTCTTCGCAAACAACGTGCCGCTGCACTTCAAGCGCTTTTTCGCTGAAGGCAAGACCATTCATTCGGTCGCTTTCAAGCCAGAATGCGGTTTCTGCATTGTGCCCAGGAACTATGTCATAAAAATTAGTGAAATCGCAATTGGTCCAGGCGTTATTAGTCCCTCCCGTGCGTTCAAGCTCCTTATCATAGTTTGCGATGTGTTCCGATCCACCAAACATAAGATGCTCAAACAAGTGGGCTATCCCTGTCATTTCCGGCGATTCGTCACGACTTCCCACATTGTACAAAACATTTAGCGCCACCATTGCGGTGGCACTATCTTCGTGATGTACAACCCTAAGCCCATTAGACAGGGAGAATCGATTAACTTTAATCATTTACGATTGACATCTTTATTATTTTGATATCTTCTTTAGGGCGATCGCCGGGGAGTGTTTCAGCTTTTTCTATTTTTTCTACAACGTCCATCCCTTTTGTCACTTCACCAAATACGGTGTATTGTCCGTCGAGATGTGGCGTTCCTCCGATTGTTTTATACGTTTCTCTTTGCTCTGGAGTCAGTTTAGCCGGATTTTTTGCGGCTTCTTTGGTGGTTATTGCAACGAGTTCTCCCTGTAGCTTCTGTAATCCGGCTTGGTCGCGATTTCGACGCAAGGTCATGATGGAATCTTTGTGTTGGGCGGTAAGACTGTCAAAAATGGCTTGTTGCTGTCTTTTCAACATCTGTTTCTCCATCTGGTTAAGTTGGTTGTCATTATAGGTTTTTCCTATGACGATATAGAATTGGGAACCGGACGAACGACGCTCTGGATTTATTTCATCTCCGGTGCGCGCGGCAGCCAACGCTCCTTTTTTGTGGAAATGTTTTGGATACACGAATTCGGCTTCGATTGTGTATCCCGGATCACCAGCTCCGAGTTGCTTTCCGGCGGGCGCGTTTTTTGATTCCGGGTCTCCCGCTTGCACCATGAATTCATTTATCACACGATGGAAAAGCAGGCCATCGTAATATCCTTCTTTTACAAGTTTGATGAAATTGTTGCGATGTTTAGGGGTGTCTTCGTAAAGCATTACCTGAATGTCGCCTAAAGTAGTGGTGATATCCACGAGCACATTGTTTGAATCGTTTGGTGTCATAACTTGGTCGGTTTCAATATTGTTGTTTTCCGCATCAGCCGTTGCCGCGGTTTTGCCGCATGAGGCGCAGTATAAACCTAATAGGACTGATAAAAGTATGTTTTTTGAAAAGTTCATGTTTGCTTGCAAATTTACAGATTATTAAATTCCGGTGGCGTATAGACGTTTGTATATGCGTCGAAAATTGTCGTCAGTTTTAGAATATTCGGCAGCGTGCTCGTCGTAATCGTTTCCCCACATAGTCAATAGGTCGCCAATGTATCGTCGTTCACGATCCTTTTCTATCGCAGAAGCTATGATGTGGGATATCGGTTCCTTATAGCGTTCCTTGTCGATAGCAAACAGATATCTTGCCGCGCTTACAAGAAATTGTCCGGAATGGTCCACCATAATCATATTTTCGACAATATCGTCGATTACGTCATCAATTTCCGAAATATGATTGGCAAGGTATTCGTAGGTTAATAATCCGTCAGGGTCTTTGCCCAATAGCTTTTTTATTTCATCCTTCATGACAAGAATTGTAAAGTTATGCTGCAAAGATA
>CAZELD010000122.1:0-2970 GCA_964512855.1 uncultured Muribaculum sp. | reverse complement strand
GCAAAGATAATAAAATTCCGATATAAATCTCTTATATTTGCATAGCATAAACAAGGCGATATGGATAAAAATAACTTTGTGATTACGATAGGACGCCAATTTGGCAGCGGAGGAAGAGAGCTTGGCAAGATACTCGCCGATAAGCTTGGAATCAAGTATTACGACAAGGAGCTTCTATGCGAGGCTGCTAAGACAGCCGGCGTGAGTGAGGAGTTTTTTCAGAAGTCAGATGAGAAATTTCCTCGTTTTTTCAGCGGACTGCTGTCATTCACTATGGGATATAATCCTTACACTCTCTATTCGGGCTCCACGTCGATAAGCGATGATTCTCTTTATAAAGCTCAGAGCGATTTCATCCGTTCGGTGGCCGATAAGGAGTCGTGTGTCATTGTGGGGCGAAGCGCCAATTATGTTCTGCGCGATCATCCGCGATGCGTCAATCTGTTTGTCCATGCTCCAATTGAAGAGTGTGTGAAGCGCATCATGAGGCGAGGCGACAAGCCGACGGAAGAGAAGGCGCGAGCCATGGCAGAGAAGACCAATAAGCTGCGCGCCAACTATTATAATTTTTATACTGATAAAACGTGGGGTGATGCGAGTTCATACGATTTGACTATTGACTCCTCTTTGTTGCCAATGGAGGATGTGGCTGAAATCGTAATAGAGTATGTCCGCCGACGTTTTAATGTCACACGTTGACTTTGTTGCTGTTGTAGGCAGCCATTGCGATGAATAGTCCGTTGACGGCCGATACTACCATGGCTATTCCGGCAACTAGTGTAAATGTCGTCTCCACATCCCTAAGCGGCGAGCATAGAATGATTATGCCTGTCGCTAATACTAAAACCGGAAGGATATAGAGCCATAACGGCATTCGGAACGGGCGGAATTCTACCGCTAACGACCACACTTGCACGAGTCCGCAAATGATAAGCAATGCGGCGAGGACATATACGAATATAGCCACAAATGGGGTGGGGCATATAAGCATTATTATGCCTATTACAAGTATGCCCAGTGACGAAGGAATTGATATTCCGGTAGATCTGTTTTTGGCCGACCTTGATATCCCCGTAATTATGCCAATAAGTCCCGGAATCGCACACATTGCGCTCACAAACATCACCATCCAGTTGAGCATGCTAATGTCGTTGTGCATACATATTAATATTATTCCGGCAGCCAATACGAAAATATTAGTCCATAAGTTAGTTTTTTCACTCATAGCAGTATTTATTTAGAGAGTTAAACCGTTGTTTAATATAATAAACATTCGTAAAACCTATTTGTTTTTTATTTATTTTGTCAAATTGGGCAATATACCAGCCGATTGATGCATGAATGCTGGAATCGGCAGGTATAACTGCCGATTTGTGCATGATTGTTTGGGTTGGCAGATTGTCGCTTTTTGTCGTTTTTTTTGCTTTTTGAGCAATAGCGTCCTAAATATTCTGTAAATATTTGAAATTCAATGATGTTTTTCATTAATACTCTCTTTAAGATAAACAATTTGTAACATATTGAATACTAAAATATTAGATGTACCTGTGGTATTTTATTTAGGACAATATTGCTTTTTGAGGTAGTTTTGTTGTTCGGGATGGTTTCGATTTCGGTAATTAGTATTATCTTTGCAATCTTGACCGATTCAAGATTAGGCGGGTACGAATAGAATTTGACCAACAGGTATATGAAAACTGATATAATATTATGAACGCATTTAAATTTAAACCTCAACTTAAAAGTGTTTTATGGGGTGGAGATAAGATATTGAGGTACAAAGGAATCGAATCCCGGGACGATGCTATAGGCGAATGTTGGGAAATTTCGGGTCTTGTCGGTCATGAATCGGTGGTTTCTGAAGGTTCTGACGCCGGATTGACGCTCTCGGAACTTATATCAAAATATGGGGCTAAGCTTGTTGGTAAACACGTGTATGAAAAATATGGCACATCCTTCCCTTTGTTGATAAAAATAATTGATGCCCGTGCCGATCTTTCGGTGCAGGTGCATCCGGATGACGCTATTGCCTCCAAGCGGCATAATTCATTGGGAAAAACTGAGATGTGGTATATAATATCGACAGAGCCAGGCGCTAAGATATATTCGGGCTTTTCACGGCAAATAGACCGGGATGAATATATTCGCCTTATTGGTGAGGGGCGAATCATGGAAGTGACGGCAGTTCATGATTCGCATCCGGGTGACATATTCTATATTCCTGCCGGGCGGATCCATTCTATCGGGGCTGGAAATATGCTTGTTGAGATTCAGGAGGCCAGTGACATCACTTACCGGGTGTATGATTTCAATCGTCGAGGGAAAGACGGTAAATTGCGTGAATTGCACACTGAGCTTGCGTCTGACGCAATTGATTATAATCTGTATTCTAATTATAAGGAGGATTATGATCGCAGTTCATCATGCACGGTTAAGTTGATCGAATGTCCTCATTTTAGTGTGCGGCGTACCGAAGTCGGCTCTGAAACGGAAAGTATGAAGCTGCCGACATCTGAAGATTCTTTTACAATCATATTTTGCGTTAGTGGAAGTGTGACGATAAACGGCGCGAGCCTAAACCACGGGGAATCGATGCTCGTGTCGGCCGAAGAACAATCACTTGCTGCGTCGGGTACTGGTGTTGTGCTGACCATTACGGCATGATGGGGTATTAGCCGAATTTGGCTCATACGAATGTGTGTAGAAAAACTGGATGGGGAGATTTGCAATTATGCAAATCTCCCCATCCAGTTTCAACTATTTATTTATGAGAACCTCCTTACCCGGTATCCCTACCCGATAAAGAGGACGAGGGATGTGAAAAAGCGGGTAATTTCACTGTTTTCATTATAATAACAATTGAAAATCGTTTGTGATGCGGCTTTTGAGCCTTTTCTAATCTAAAAACGCTTAAAGGGGACTTCTATAAATTAAGTGCTTGTAAATTAGAAAAATAATTTGTATCTTTGT
>CAZELD010000121.1:0-3000 GCA_964512855.1 uncultured Muribaculum sp. | reverse complement strand
AAGATACAAATTATTTTTCTAATTTACAAGCACTTAATTTATAGAAGTCCCCTAATAAAATTGATTGATTCAGAAATAGCGAGGGCGCGCCGATGTGATTCAGGCGCACCCTCATTATTTTGTTTTTTTTAGAACATCTATGCTTCGGTTTCGTCTTTCACTGCGTGTTCGTTGTCAAGCTCGGCGTCATACCAAGTTGAGTACATCAGATAGTTTTTGGTTATTCTTTGGTTTATCTCCTTGCTTTGTGTAGGGTCGACCATTTTTATGAATTTCGCCGGAGCTCCACCCCATAGTTCGTTGGGGCCGATTTGCGTTTTAGACAACACTACGCTTCCGGCGGCGACGAGCGCTCCTTCGCCGACAACTGCGTCGTCCATCACTACCGCTCCCATTCCGATTAGGGCAAAATCGTGTATTTTTGACCCGTGAATGGTTACGTTGTGTCCTATTGATACATCATTTCCTATCTCAATGGTCGATTTCTGATACAGGGTGTGCAGCACTGAACCATCTTGAATATTCACTCTATTGCCGATTCTTATTGAATTGACGTCGCCGCGCAGAACGGTGTTGAACCATACGCTGCAGTCGTCACCCATTACCACGTCGCCGATTATTGTCGCATTATCAGCAAGAAAACAATTTTTGCCTATTAGAGGAGTGAATCCTCTTACTTTTTTTATGAGAGCCATTTTTTTGGGGTAGTTTTTAATTCATAATTCTAATTCGTAATTCAGGTGGGCTGGATTACGAATTGTAATCGTAGGAGTTTTTCATTATTGGTTGGGTCTTGCGCGCGAGCCATTGTGAAGCCTCTTGCGACAAATGTGGCGACAGAGTGTCGTAAACACGCTTATGGTAGTCGTTGAGCCATTTTATTTGTGGTTCCGACATCATTTCTGCGTCGACGAGCTTGGTGTCGAAGGGGAAGAGTGTGACAGTTTCAAAACGCAAGAAATTTCCTTCATCGGTAGTTACGCCCGGCACCGTAAGTATGAGATTCTCGCTGCGGATGCCGTATTTCCCGGCGATGTATAATCCCGGTTCGTTGGAGGTCAACATTCCCGGTTGGAGGGCTATGGGGTTTTCTTGTAGACGTATGCTTTGTGGCCCTTCGTGCACGTTTAGGAAATGGCCTACGCCATGGCCTGTGCCGTGCAGGAAAGTCTTACCTTCATGCCATAGATATCTACGTGCGAGCACGTCGAGCTGCGCTCCTCTTGCGCCTTCAGGAAACTGTGCGTCGGCAAGGTCAATGTGTCCCATAAGCACGAGAGTGAAATCATGGCGTTCTTCCGGAGTTGGATCTCCGAGAGAAATCGTGCGGGTTATGTCGGTTGTCCCGTCGAGATATTGCGCGCCGGAGTCAATAAGCAACAGACCTGAAGCTGATATGACAGCATCTGACGTTTCATCAGGTTCATAGTGTACGATAGCTCCATGCTCCTTGTAGCCGGCTATGGTTCCGAAGCTGTCATCGAAGTATAATGGCTGACGTGAACGATGTAAGGTTATGATGTGGCACACGTCTAATTCAGTGAGAGTTTCGTCGTTGGCGAGGCGCTGTTCAATATCTATGAAGGCGTTGGTGAGCGCGACGCCGTCGCGTACCATCGCTTCCCTGATGCCTGAAATCTGAACATCGTTGCGTATGGCTTTTGGCAATTTTATTGGCGATGTTCCTTCCACCATCCTTTGTGCGAGCTTAAGGGGGATAATCGCAGGCGATGTCGCCGGATCCACCAATACTTTGGCGTCGGAGGGGAGCTTTTCAAGGAATTCGAGCGCCCGGTTGTAGGGCATAGTCGCTATCCCAAGCGCTGTTAGGTGTTTTTTTGTCGCGTCATCGATTTTTACATTCTCAATGAATAGTGTAGATCCGGCATCGGCGAGATAAAGAAAACTTGTTACCACGGGATTGTATATCACATCATTTCCGCGAATGTTGAGCAGCCATGCTATCTCGTCGAGTGCGCTTATGAAAGTTGAATCGGCGCCGGTAAGCTTTACATCGTTTAATATGCGGGCTATTTTAGATGAGGCTTCCTCTCCGGAATATTTTGTGTCATGAATGAACGCTTTGCTATCAGGTAGAGGCGGACGGTCAGTCCAGATTCCATCGGCAGGATGGAAGTCGATTGATAACGCTATCCCCGCATCGTCTAAATCGGATTTCAATTTGGCGAGAGCGGCGACCGAAAATGTCAATGCGTCTACGCCTATTGTGGCGGAAGAATTAAGCGTTGAGGTCAAATATTCATTGATTGAGGGAGTTTGGGGCAGCCCGTCTTTCATCAGCCTGACCGTGGAGCCTTCCAATTGGTCGGCGGCTTGAAGAAAATAGCGAGAGTCAGTCCACAATAACGCGTCGTCGAGAGTTATGACAAGAGTTCCTGCTGATCCTGAGAATCCGCTGAAGAATTCTCTAAGATGCCAGTGCGGCGACATATATTCACTTTGGTGGGGGTCAGAGTGTGGTATTATCACAGCGTCGAGCCCTGCGTCGCGCATTCTGTCTCTAAGAGCTGAAATGCGTTGTGGTATGTTTCTGTCCATAATCATTATTGTTGGCGGAGATTTTTTGCAAACATACAAAAAAAAACGGTAGTGGCGTTAGCTGATGAGCTGAAAAATCGTTATCTTTGCCGATGTAATCCGATTACGGCGGAGTGCTGCTGCCGGAAAATGTGTGCATTAAACTGAAAATTTCATAAAAGCACATTTTTGACGAAAAAAAATTTGGATAGTATAAAAATCCTGCGTAACTTTGCACCGCTTTCGGCCTCAAAGGGGTGCGGAAAGCGAGAAAAAAGACACAATTGCCTCTTTAGCTCAGTTGGCCAGAGCACGTGATTTGTAATCTCGGGGTCGTTGGTTCGAATCCGACAAGAGGCTCAAATAAAGGGGAAGTAATTAGCTTTTAACCTGAATTAATTGTGTTGGGGCGAATACCAGAGTGGCCAAATGGGGCAGACTGTAAATCTGCTGGTTTCTACC
>CAZELD010000120.1:0-3164 GCA_964512855.1 uncultured Muribaculum sp. | reverse complement strand
CTTACAAAGGTATGCCGGCTCAGTATTGAGAACAATTATTTGCCGTTTCACATTCTTCCAATGCTTTAAGGAGCCTCGACATATTGTGACCAAGTGTGCGCATTGTTTGCAAGCCTTCAGCATCTCGAACCACGTCTCCGTGCATGAGTCCGAATGCATTGTTCCAGTATTGAGAACTTGGCATTGGCATATTGGTCATTTCAAAATATTTATTTAGCCTCTCTACTGTGCAGACCGAGCCACCTCTGCGGCATATTCCCACAGCCGCTGCCGGTTTATACTGTAGGTATCTGCCTAAAGAGTAGAACAAGCGATCCATAAGAGCGCAAAGTGAGCCATTGGGGCCGGCATAATATGTCGGTGAACCAAATACGAAACCATCGATTCCGGCTTCAAGTTTCTCCCTTATCTCCGAATAAATGCCTTGGTTGAATATGCAAACGCCTGTTTCTTGACATTTATTACAGGCGATACATCCCGGCACAGGTTTTTTGCCAATCTGTAATATCTCGGTCTCAATGCCATCTTCATTCAATGCCATCGCTACTTCGCTGAGTGCGATATATGTGTTGCCGTCCGCAATCGGACTTCCGTTGATAAGTAATACTTTCATAATTGTGTATGTTGGATTTTCTATAATAACAACATATTTCAATTGCCCTTGGTTTTATGTGGATTCGGCTATTCTTGACAATGGATAATGAAAATTATCTATATCCATCATGAAGAAAATATGTTTGCAGACATAGGGTATAGGCATCGAGTCAACCTCCAAATCGACAAGCGGATGCGAGTTAAATTTCGCCAAGTTTAAGTAGTTCTGGAAAATTGTCAATAACGTAATTAGGGTTGGCGGCATTGAGTGAAGGCATTGTGCCATTGCCATAGGTGACAGCACAGGTTTTGCAGCCTGCGGCATTGCCCATCATTATGTCAACATCGGCATCTCCTATGACTAATGTATCTTCAGCGTTCCAATTTAATGTTTTCAAAACAGTCAGAACCGGCTCCGGATCAGGCTTTCCCTTGGTAACGCTGTCTGCTCCTACTATGCAAGCAAACCAATCCCTTATGTCGAGGCCGTCAAGATAGTCATAAAGAGATGCCAATCGTCGGCTGGAAGCTATTGCAAGGCCACAACCTGATTTTCTCAATATGGTAAGAGTCTCCATCACTCCCGGGAATGTTTTCTCGTGAGCATCTTTCTTCAATCGGTCATAGTTTGACCGGTATATCCTCGCAAACTCAGCGTTTGAGATGTCAGAATCGGGATAAAGGTATTTTCCGGCGTCATCAGTACGGATACCGATAATCGAGCGACATTTATCATCGCTTTTCTCCGGAAGCCCCATTTCTTTGATAGTAGCCTTTATTGTAGCGAGTATGACATTTGATGTATCCATCAGAGTGCCGTCAAAATCAAATATATAGTTCATTGCTAACCAAGTTTGAATACTATGCGCTGAACACCGTCGGCATAGCGAGTGCTGGGAATACGGAATGTGCCGATTTCCCCAGTGTGTTTAACATGAGCGCCGGCGCATAGGCATTGGTCGTAATTACCGACATGAACAACTCTCACCGTGTCGGAAGCACCCTCCGGTAAGCGACTCATATCGAATCTATCCATCGCTTCGGCTTGAGTTATATACTCTTCAGTTACTTCAACATCTTCCCTGACAATGTCATTGATGTAATCTTCGAGCGACTTGATTTCCTCTTCGGTCAATGCTTTTGGCAGATGATAATCAAGTTTTGATTTCTTCCTCTCAATGTGAGCAGAAAATGCTCGTCCACGTCCATAACGGCGAGCCATTTCTCCATTGAGCAGATGCTCTACAGTGTGCATCGGAGGATATTCCTGTTTGTTATGTTCGTTTAATTGGGGCGATTCTTCCATTGTTGCGTCTATTTAGCTTTATTTCATTCTCCTGTTACGGTTGCCACTATTTTTCTTGCGCCGCCATAGTGACGGAACTCGCAGAGATAGATTCCCTGCCATGTGCCGAGATTCAAACGTCCGTTTGTGATGGGTATGGTGATTGAAGGCCCGATGATTGAAGTCTTTGCATGGGCAGGCATATCATCGTCACCTTCCATTGTATGGGTATAATATGGTTCGCGTTCCCTTATCAGCCGGTCGAAAATGCTTTTCATGTCAACACGCACATCAGGATCGGCATTCTCATTTATTGTCAGCGTAGCCGACGTATGCTTGATGAAAAGATTTATAAATCCAACTTTTGGTAGCGTTGGCAAATGGCTCATTACCTCATCGGTAACTAAATGAAAACCATTCCTCCTTGGTCTCAGACTAAATTCAACTTGCTGCCACATATTCTATAGATTTGATTTACCATTCTTTCTTTTTAGTTGCCATTCATGCCGTTCATCAACAGGCATCTGCTCACAGGCGTAACAGAGCATAACTGACGGCATCTTTATAATATTTTCATCAAGGAATTCCCTAAGTTCATCTTTATATCCATTCTTCCATGCCTCGCGAAGCATCCAACCGGCAGCTTTGTGCAGCAGATCTTGTGGATTGTCCAAAAGTTTTGCGGCCCGGCGAAAGCATACATCTGCACGGCCTTTGCGGATAAGCATCCATGTGCTCACCATCGCTATTCGTTGTTGCCAAAGCGTATGACCTCCCGGCTTAATCCATTCATCCATAATGTAGATTTCCGGATTAAGAACCTCATGGTTTCCTGCTATCTTAATGGCTGACAAATCGACCAGATCCCAATTGTTTATGTGGGGATATAAAGACGTGTATGTGTTGAAGATTAAATTCATCCGAGCCGTATCTTTCCGTTTTATCGCTTTCAGATATTGCTCCACCATTATCAACAAACCACAAAGACGCACCTCATGCAATGGGGATTTCACTAATTTTATTGCTTCATGTAATGGGGTGTCTTTCCACGCTTCCTTAACCACCATTCTGATCTGCGGATTTTTAAGCCCGATGAATTTATCGCCTTCGCCATATTCTCCCGGTCCCGTCTTGAAGAAGTGCAGCAACTGCCGTGCCTGACGTTCATCCGCCATACTCAACAATGTCGCTTCTATGTCTTTGGCGTTAGTCATTGCTTTTCCTCATTTTATTATTACTGTCCGCTAAAAAATTTTGAGCGTATACAAAATTAGGGCTGATTCCA
>CAZELD010000119.1:0-3221 GCA_964512855.1 uncultured Muribaculum sp. | reverse complement strand
AGAATCGGGTAAGGGAACTATGCTTTTAATTTTGGGTTAAATGAAAGAGCCGTGCGGACTATCATTATTCACAAATATGATGATTCTTTTTCAAAAAAACAATCGTAAAAATAGTGTTTTATAACATATCCATCTATTTTAACAATTTTAACACTGATGTGTTATAAAAAGCAATCGCAAGTTGAGAAACCCACGTCAAAAGTCAATGGTGAGCGAAACATTAAGCTGCCGCCGCGTCAAATAATTAGGAACAGCATATTGCACATCATTTACATCCGTAACCCAATAATAACTGCTCACATTAGATATGTCAAACAGGTTGAAACAATCCACACCCATCCATATAGCTTTCAAATATCGCCCTATCCCTCTACGGATTTCCCCTTCCTTAACAGGAGATAACAAAGCGTAGAACAGACCGATATCGACACGTTTATAGGCCGGTGTGCGGAAATATCCCTTATCACGAGAACTATGGGGAGCTGTAACCGGAAGGCCGTCAGAAAATACTCCGCGCAAATTCAATTTCAGTTTGGGGAATTTCGGAAAATAGTCAGTAAAGTACATCGCAAAACTATATCGTCGGTCATTCGGACGAGGCACTTTGGCGCCATTCAGGGTTTCCTGTGTCTTCATTAAAGAAAAACTGATCCAGGAGTCACTGCCGGGAACAAACTGCCCAAATAGCTTAAAATCAAGACCAGCGGCAAAACCGGATGAACTGTTGACACCGTCATACACCACTTTAAGATTATCAACCTCGTATGGTATCAAATTGGACAACGCTTTGTAATAAGCTTCCCCGGAAAGCTTGAAGGGACGATTAAGCATTCTGAACGTATAATCGGATCCCAAAATGAACTGCAAGCTGCGTTGCGACTTTATATTCTTGTTCAACTCTATTACCGTGCCATTCTCTACCGGCAATCTGAACTCTTTATAAAAAGGTGATTGATAGTATAATCCGGTAGCAAATCGGAACACCCACCTATCGGCGGCAGCCGGAATATATGACACACTAATTCGAGGGCTAAAAAGAAGTTCATTATTAAAGTCCCAATAAGAGAGTCTGACACCCCCATTCACGGCAAAATACCCCTTTTCAGAATTTAGACGGTAGCTGTCCTGCACGAATGAGCTAAATCTATTGGTCGATAAATCCTGGCGTGAAGTCAGCAAATAAATCATTTCAAGCGACTCACCGCCAATCGGCAACGAAAACCCGGCGGAATCCCGTAATTCCCATTCCCTGGAACGCTCGTAAACCTGTTCTCTATTATAAGTCAAGCCATAGGATAAATTATGGGACTTAACACCGGAGTTGCCTCTGAGGGCAAAAGAAAATACAGAAGCCTTGATGCGATTTCTTGCGTGCTCATGATAACGCCCGACACCAAGCTCGCCGCCAACACCGTCTTCTCCGGTAGTTCCGGCCTGATCAAGCCAATACTCCCCGGTGATATCGTATGTCACAAGTTCGTTTGTAAGATAACCCGATGCCAAGAATGTGAAATCATTAGCCTTATTAGGGCGATACTGCAACGCCATTGCTCCAAAATAAGTTTCAAATTTATCTTTCTCATGCCCGTCAAAATAAACGGTAAAACGCTTGGCGTCCTCCGATGTTCCGAAGTTGGTGGTTCGGTTGACAGGTGTGAATTTATAGTTATTTATTGCGATATTGCCGAGAAATGACGCTTTCCACTTAGAATTGAGCCGATAATTAAGATTGGTCTGATAGTCAAAGAAATTAGGGTCATATTCCCCTTTTGTTTCAAGCGAGCTTAACAATGAATTATTCCTTTTATAGCGCAACCCGTGGAGTTGGGAAAAATGCTTGGAGCTTTGACCGATGGCAAGATTAGCTCCCATCATGCTTGCCCCGAAAGATCCTTCAAACGCCTCAGGTTGACGATAAGTGATGTCAAGCACCGATGACATTTTATCACTGTACTCCGCAGGAAAGCCACCTGTTGAAAATTCAATCTTGTCTACCATCGACGGATTGATAATGCTCAAGCCTTCCTGTTCGCCCGAAGTGATGAGAAGCGGCCTATAAACCTCTATTCCATTTATATACACGCTATTTTCGTCAAATGAGCCGCCATGTACGGAATACTGTGATGACATTTCATTCGAGGAGCTTACTCCGGCCATAGTTGTAATGAGCGACTCCACACTTCCCCCCGACACATCAGGAGAAAATTTATAGGACGAGGTTCCGATGCTCTGCATCCCGCCCAATTGTTTTTTAAAATCGCTCACCTCAACTTCACTAAGCTCTGTGGTCTTACTTTGGAGTTGCTGATTGACGATAGCCTCCCCTTTAGCCCCGATTAACAGTCGCTCGGCCTCTTTATACCCTATACATGAAAATATGATTTTTATCGTGTCCTGCTCAGCGCATACAAGCGAATACTCCCCTTTCAGACCAGTAGTAGTTCCTGTCACAGTACCGGCTATGAGCACAGTGACAAACTCAAGTGGTTGATTGCTGCTGTCATAAACCTTCCCATGTATCTTAACCTGAGAATGTGCCGACATCGAGCACAACAAGATTATAAACAGAAATATATTTTGTAATGACAGTCTCATTAAATTCAGATTATACGAGAGTGTTTAATAATGAATGTTAACACACTCTAAACACTCTAAAGTTTAACGAAGAAATCATTGCATTATTGCGATGATTGAGTAACTTTCCTCTAAAAAGTAAAGGCTACCCAACTTATCTGTCTACTCCATATCAAATGATTACAACGTAGTGATATAGAACAGGCACAAGACAGCTTTCTCCATACTATCATGGCATGGAGATGATTATAAGTTTGTTAATTTCCTCTTCAGGCTTGAAAACCTATGCCGGTGTCCAACTCCCTTGCCGATGCGATAATTTTGCATAGCGGGCTCATACGGCACCACAAAGTTACTTATGTTGTCGGCAAGGGTATATTGCGAATGGCACTAATTGGCCATGGACAATTCCATCCGCTGAATAGACTCCAGTAATTGTCTATGCTCCTCGGCTTCCTTTTCAAGGCGTTTGAGGTAGACATCGATGAAGTCTTCATTGTTTGAGAGCATGCGCCATACGGCCACAAGGATTTTACGGGCGATTGCCACCTGCACTTTCATTTTTGTTTTGCGTTTTTGAGTGCATTGCACGTAGCTGAAGTTGGAGAAGAAGCAATTGCGTGTTCTTGAGGCAGTCCAGGCGATTT
>CAZELD010000118.1:0-3234 GCA_964512855.1 uncultured Muribaculum sp. | reverse complement strand
CATACGCTGACAACGGCGATGAAAACGATTGGAAGATCGTGTCAGAAGGTCAGGCAATGGCTCTTTATAACAAAAATGACGCCGGTTCAAATGGTGTAGCCGATGTCGATTACGCTGACGCTTTAGGCAAAGGCACTGACGGTAGAATCAAGGCATACTATGCTGAAACCGCACAGGATTTGATCGGCGGCGTTATCGCATCCGGTTACACTATCCGTTATGGATCTGCTCCTACTGTAACTGAGGGGGAGGAGACTAAGACTGTTTTGAACGGCTATGTTCAGTCGGCTAAAGCTTTCGCCGCTCCATTTGACATCGTAGTTCTCGCCGGAAACTGCCCGAAAGGTACCGGCTACATCGAAACATCTACTGATGGCACAACTTGGACACCGCTTGCTGACTTCACCCTTAGAAATTACAAGCGTTACATCAAGAGAACCCGCGCATCGGTAGAGGGCACAGGTGATGTATATGTACGTATAAAAGGTACTGCAAGCCTTAATATCTATGACATCTTGATTTACAACAACGGCGAAGAGTCTAAGGCTTATGACGCTGCTGAGCTTGAGGCCGCAGGCATCGAGGAAGTTGAAGCTGCAGCCGCCGACGTTGTAAGCGTTGAGATCTACAACCTCAACGGTATGCTGATGCCGGAGTTGACCGAAGGCGTGAACATCGTTCGCACTCACTACTCCGACGGTTCAGTTAAAACTGAAAAAGTCATCAAGAAGTAACAATTGGACTAATTAGACCAATTGGACTAATTTAGCCAATAAGAATAGAGAGCCGCGCGTCGCGCGGCCCTCTATTCTTATTTTTGCACGCATTTTATTGTTATTTTGAAATTAATTTTTAACTTTGTGGACGAAAGTGTAATGCGGCAGTAGCTCAGTTGGTAGAGCATCAGCTTCCCAAGCTGAGGGTCGCGAGTTCGAGCCTCGTTTGCCGCTCAATGTCCCCCGGAGGAGAAATCTCCTCCGGGGATTTTTTTTATTTTTTTTGGGATTAGGCGGATTGAGATGATTCTTTCAGAATCGGTTTTTTGTTTTCGGATTCCGGGGGTCTCGCCTGCGGCTCGGCTCCCGGCTATTGATGGATGAACCTTTCAGGTTCGGGTGGCGCTCTTACAGATTACGGGGTGTGGGATTGGGTTTTTGTGGCGTTGACTAAAAATTAAAAGTCCCGAAAATTATTTATTTTCAGGACTTTTATGCGTTTTGCGGTTCATTTTCGTGATCCGCCTGGGGCTCGAACCCAGGACCCCAACATTAAAAGTGTTGTGCTCTACCAGCTGAGCTAGCGAATCATCCTTTCTTAAAAGTGATGCAAAGGTAGACACTTTTTTTGTATTTTCCAAATTTTATAATGTTTTTTTACATTTGCGACGGATTAAAATTTGGAATTTTAAATCCATATCTTTCAATATTGCAGGATTTTATGGGGCTAAAAATTTTTACAGCCTTATAATAAGCGTTATATTATATGTAGTATTCGGCTATCTCTACAAGACCGGCTCGTAATGCGTATTTAGTCGCTTCATAGGCGCAATTTACTCCCAATTTACGGAATATATTCTTTTTGTGGGTTGTGATGGTGTGAATGCTTGACACTCTTTCCCATGCTATTTCCTTCACGGATTTTCCGAGCGCTATCATCCTAAGAATTTCAGTTTCAGTTGTTGTGAGTGCGGCATGAGTCTCTTTGCTATCCAATCTGCTTGACAGCAGATTGGATATTTGATGGCATAGAAAACGCTTTCCATGATTTGCATTGTCGGTCAATGCCATACGAATTTCCTCCTCGGAGGCTTCTTTCATCACCATGCTTATATTATTTTCAGAAGAAAGCTTTCGGATAAAAATTTCGCTGAGTTCATTAGAAAACAATATCCACCGAGTATTGGAAAATCGTTTGCATATTATGAGCAATCCCTCTATGCCGTTTAAATCAAAGAGTGTATAGTCCAGAATGACAATCGCTTGCCCGTCGCACATAGTCAGTTGAGTCAAGAGTTCTTGCCTATTTTTTACGTCAGCAATCGGATATTCGCTAAATAGTTCAGAGATATATCCGTGCATTCCTTTTCGACTGATGTCCTGATTGTCAGCGATTATGAATACACATTCTGTGTTCATGCGGGTTCGTTCTTATATCATTGCAATGGATATTCTTCAAAAGCGTATAACACTGTTGAAAGATACCTTTCTCCGGTGTCGGGTAGTAGAGCTACAATTGTTTTCCCTGCATTTTCATCAGCTTTAGCCAACTGCAAGGCTGCGTAAAAGGCAGCTCCAGAAGAAATTCCAACAAGTAGCCCCTCTTTTTTCGCCAATAATCTTGATGCTCCTATCGCATCGTTATCCTTTACCGGAATTATGCGGTCAACCACATCTTTGTTGAAGTTGGCCGGGACAAATCCGGGGGCTAAGCCTTGTATTTTATGAGGGCCAGGTTGACCGCCAGAAAGGACCGGAGAACTTTCGGGTTCCACTGCGATAGCCTTTATTTGCGGGTTGTGCTGCTTCAGCCCTTTCGCAGTACCACTTAAAGTGCCTCCGGTACCGATTCCGGCAACAAAAAAGTCTACTTTTCCATCCGTATCATTCCATATTTCTTCAGCGGTAGTGCGCAAGTGCGCTTCCGGGTTGGCGGGATTTTCAAATTGCTGTAGTATTATTGAATTGCCATATTGCTCTCTTAATTCATTGGCTTTGCGTATTGCACCCTTCATGCCTTCGCTTCCAGGAGTAAGCACAAGAGTGGCCCCCAAAGCTTTTAGCAGATTCTGTCTTTCGATGCTCATAGTCTCAGGCATAGTCAGTATCAGTTTATATCCTTTGATTGATGCTACCCATGCAAGCCCTATTCCCGTATTTCCACTTGTTGGTTCTATTATTATAGAATCGGGATTCAGCCTTCCATCTTTCTCTGCGGCTTCAATCATAGAAGCCGCGATGCGGTCTTTCACGCTTCCTCCCGGATTGAAATATTCCAACTTAACAATCAGCCGAGCTTTTAAATTCTCAGATTTCTCAATATTGTGTACCTCAAGCAGAGGAGTAGCGCCTATAAGCGCTGTCAGGTCGTGATAGATTTTTGCCATATCAGTGAAATATTAGTTTTGTATGCAAAGATAATTAAGAATGTATTATAAGAACAATACCACATATGGGGTATTATTGATTTGAAATTGATTTATTAGTCTTGTTGTTCAGAGCTTCAAGATTATGAATC
>CAZELD010000117.1:0-3282 GCA_964512855.1 uncultured Muribaculum sp. | reverse complement strand
CCGACGCAGAAGCGGGAGAATATGGTGGTGAGGATTTCGGTGGTTGTGATAGCGCCGGTTATTTCGCCGAGATAATGAATGGCCTCTCGAACATCTTGAGCCACAAAATCGCCCGAAATTCCGTTGTTCAGCCCATCAATCACACGCGCGATCGCCCCCCCGGCATTTTCAAGAGCTTCATAATGCCGAGCATTAGTGATTATCCTGTCACTCTCCCAATTCTTCACGCCGGATGCCTCCACTAACAAACTTTTAAGTTCATCCAATCCGGCACCGGTCATCGCAGAAATAGACACTTGTTCACAATTCTTTACAAAGTCCAATCTCCGGTCAGATAAATCATTCTTATTTTTCGCCACAATCACGGTCGACGAATCATCAACCCTCTCCCCTATCTCCCGCAGCATATCCTTAATTTCAGCCTCATCCTGCTGCGGATCCACGACGACCACAACAATCTTCGCCTGTTCAATCTGGCGTAGTGAACGGTCAATGCCAAGCCGTTCCACAGTATCCGAAGTGTCTCGCAATCCTGCCGTATCTATTACTCTAAAAGTCACCCCCTCAATGTCAAGAAACGACTCCACCGTGTCACGGGTCGTACCCGGAACATCGCTCACTATCGCCCTGTCATCACCAAGCAAACCGTTCAGCAACGCCGATTTACCCGCATTAGGAGCACCGACCAACGCAACAGGAACGCCCGCTCTCAACGCCTGTCCATCGGCAAACGACGCTGTCAAGCTCGACACCTCGTCCTCAATCCGCAGAGCCAGATCGCGCAATTTATCCCGCGACGCAAACTCAACATCCTCCTCCGAAAAATCCAGTTCAAGTTCAAGCAACGACGCAAGCTCAACCAATTTCTCTCGCAATTTCGCCAAATTTCCAGAAAAACGCCCCTTCATCTGGCTCATAGCTATCCGATGAGAAGCTCTGGATGACGATGCGATAACATCAGCAACAGCCTCAGCTTCAGCAAGATCCATACGCCCTGCGACAAACGCGCGCCGCGTAAACTCTCCGGCATCGGCCAATCGGCAACCATGCTTAATAAGCTGATTAATCAATTCACGCTGGATCCACACCGACCCATGAACCGAAATCTCCACAACATCCTCGCCGGTAAAAGAATTTGGAGCACGGAAAACAGTCACCAACGCACTGTCAAGCACTCCCCCTCGATCGTCCGACAAATCGCCCAAATGCGCCGTATGGCTCTTAACCTCATTTAAATTCTTGCCGTGCCAAATTTCCGCCACTATCTCTATCGAGCGTCGACCACTGACTCGGACAACAGCAATTCCGCCAACTCCTTGCGCAGTCGAAACCGCGCATATCGTATCCTCTGTTGAATTGTGAATCATCGTATTATATGCTTATTTACGGCAAATTTACAAATTATTTACCTCCTGCGCCAATGTCGAAGATACGTATGCCAAAAATCCATGCGTAAAATCCGCCAACGCCAATTCAACGAGCCTTCAATGTGCTCCAATAATGAAACCGGCACTGCGATTCCACCTCATTCTCTATCGAATCAGGCAACGCCGAAAAAAAATCATGACCAGTCAACCACTCTACGCTATCCACCGACACAGCCGCTTTCTGCATACCACCCTCCACATAGCCATTATTCATTATAAATCCTATCGCTCTCGGAGGATTTGCATACGGCGACAATATAACCTTGAAAAAACGAGCCGGAACCACCACCTCTGTCGCACCGATCCTTTCCGTCAAACTATCGCTCAACACCGGGCCGGCAACAATCACAATCGCGCTGTCAATACGCGCCCAGTCTCGGCATTTCTCCTCAAGACGCTTCCACGCGCCCGAATTCAGCGATTTAACCTGCGGACATATATTAGTCATCAAAAACGACTCAACCATCGCATCCGCATCCCATTTCATATCTCCGGCAGGAGCCATGTGTCCCCTATCATATCCCGAATAAGAATAATCCCAGGGATTAGCGCAACCTCTAACCGATGCGTCAGCCATAAATCCGGAGCCGCGCGGCTCAACCCCGTCAGCCTCATCTCTTGTAAGCTCCCACGCCACCCAATTGGGCACGTGCTTATCAGGATTAAACGACACCATCATACCCTTATAAGTTATCAACGTGTCAGACAAGCCCGCCGCCGTCACAACCCGCTCAAAATCACTACGCTCTATCGCCGAGCCCCTATTCCCGTCATTACATCCTGTCAAATGCAACGACGCGCACACCGCCACCGTAATATATCGCAAAAATTTCATATCAGCACAAAAATACCAAAAAATAATGACATACCAAATCCGTTCAATCAACCCGCAAAATCCTTTGCCGCTCAGATCTAAAACTTTACAATACTACGCATTTCCAAACAAAAAAGTGAGTCAATCTGTCTCAGACCGACTCACAACTCACTTTGAAAAAAATTATTACTCTTTTAGTAATAAAATATCTTTACTTGTTGATATACTTTTTACCGTTCTTGATAACTACACCCTTGTAGTCCTCACCAACCTTTACACCCTGAAGATTATAGATCGGAGCGTTTTCGTCAGAATTAACTGTAACATCAACGATACCACCGGTTGAACCGCGGGTGATTTCAAGCTTAGTGATAAACACGTTTGTATCGGCTGAATTACGGCTCATCCAAATCGTTTTACAACCTGCAGCTTCCGCAGGAACCACAATTGTATGTGTATCAGGACCCTCAGCCGCGCCACCTTCTTCGTGAATATTGGGATAAGAGTCGCTTTCATTTATTTCAGCAAGCGTCGCACTTGAATCATCAACAAAACGAATGTAAGCATTTCCTTTTGCTGAAGCATTATTTTTAGTAATATAAGCTGTGATAAGAATGTTATCATCAGCAGCTAATGCTTGATTAAGAGCTATTTGAATATAACCGGCATTGGCTGATGCAGCCTCATCGTCAATATTTCCTTTTTTGCCATTAAGACAAATAGTGTAATAACCGCTGTTCGCATAGTTAACACGCGTAGCATCAGAGCCATGTTCGTGAGTCGCCTTGCCACCAACTTCCGTAACTTCGTCTGCTCCGGTCGAAGACCATGAATAAAGGGTTTCTGCATTTACTGATGCAAACATAGCCATAGCAGCCACTAATAGAGTAAATTTACGCATAAATTAATTTTTTTAAGGTTAAACATTATGTGGCAGCAAAATTATATATATATCAAAATATTTTAACATTTACTTTTCCGCTATTAACAATTAATAACTCCACCGCAAAAATTCCGCACAAAATATTTCACAAAATATTT
>CAZELD010000116.1:0-3329 GCA_964512855.1 uncultured Muribaculum sp. | reverse complement strand
ATTCATGAAAAGTCTATTATCAGTATGACGCCATAATTACAACTTCACATTGTTGAAAATTCAGTTATGTGAACTGACTGCAATGTCGAAATGACGATATGGCAATGTGATAAATAGATGCAAATTTTATATGGCCAACGCAGGAAAATAAATGTTTTATTTTCCTCTGAGAACTATCGGCTTGCTTGAAAAAAATATCGCAGATCGCATTAAACAGCACTGAGCCGCCAAGAAATTTATCTTTTTCTCCTCACAGACGGTGTTATCCGATTTTGCCTGTTTCTATTTCATGTTTTAGGAAGTCGAATACATATACCGAACCTTGAAAGTAAAGACCACATTTTGGATCATTGACTTTCGCAAAAGTTTCTGAGTTGTACAACACATCAAAGGCTTTGAGCATATCCCAACCGTATAGTTCCATAAGCATCTCGGTTAAATCAGATGCGAGACATTCTACCTGATATTGCATCTCCTTGTTCATAATACCTTTCTTAGATAGTTCAATGACTTTTCAGTACCGAAGAGATACTGTATGGATTTATCACCATAGAACTTGATACGTTCTATCGATATACTTACGTATTTGAAAACCCACCTTGTCATCGGCTATTGGACCGATTACAATGTCAAAACCGTGAATGGGATTCTCTGAATTGTTATTTCTATTATCAACGACAAATTGAGCCCACTCTTCACTATAATCGTCAAATATCTTGATAGACAAATCGGCTTCATGAGCAGTCTCTTCATCAAAGTCAAAAGAAGTAACGAGTGGACTTCCCTCTCCGAAGATGTCCACTTTGAACTCAGCCATTTCAAGAGCTTGATTGTAATTAGGGTTGAGATAAAACCCTTGACCGAAATCTTTACCCCTTTTACTCAGCGACAAATCGATTGCGTCTATTCCGACGTTTGAGCCATGATGGAGCCTTATCATATCACACGTCCCCCCCCCCTCCGATAACATAATGTTTGCAAACTTTCAAGCGCGTCGTTAAGCGGCAGTGTGTGCATGATGCCATAATGCTTCATTATCATCTCAATCCCGCTAAAGCGGCGCAGATATGCGTATGCTTGTTGATTCGTCAGCTTGAATCGATTCGCAAATTCACTGACGCACATCACTATATAGTCTATTCTGTTCTTTAATTCATCTTTGTCCATATCAAATTGTCTTTCGTTTTATAACGAGCAAGAGCCTCATAATGTTATTAGTTGAAAGTCATCGTCAAACATACCTGAATCAAGATTATCATAGAAGTCTTGTTGTGCGTAATCTACATTAACTGTAACCATGATAACCACTGCTATAATCATATTGGTGAGAATTTTCCGGAAGATTATTTGTTATACTAAGAAAACTGTGATTTGATGAAAAAGATAGGCCTTTTTTGTGCCGTGTTGTTGGGCTTTGCTGCCCAATGCTTTGGCGTTGGCAGCGGTGTTATTTCGACGACTACGGCTGATGGTTGTCATGTGGTAGTCAAAGCTATTGACGGCAATATATTCAGGGTGAGCAATGTCGCCGAAGGGGAGTATGACAAAAGCACTCAGGCTGCCGTTCTCATAACCAATGAGTTCAAGGTGCTTGTCGCCCCTGTGTTGGTGCAGGGCGCCGTGTCGCGCAAAGTCGTCCTTCCGGCAGGTGTGTGGATTGATTACGCTGATCCTGCGGTAAGTTTCAACGGTCCGGCTGAAATCACGTATGACGCTCCTTTGAACCGGCTGCCTCTGTTCATAAAGAATGGAGCGTTTATTCCACAGGCGACGTATGAAATGGAAAATACCGGCGACTATGACGCGTCGCGCTACACTGTGCTCTATTATCCCCGCGGAGATATGAAGAGTTCTTATACGCTCTTTGAGGATGACCGCAGTTCAAATAATTCGCTTGAAAAAGGCGACTATGTCCTCATTAATTTCAGCGGTGACGCTTCCGGTAAGGATATCAAGGTGACAATCGAGCTTACGGGAGACTATGCGGGCATGGGCGCGTCGAAGACTATTGTGTTTGAATTGCCTGGAGTGCCGGTTGATGATATTTCGAGCGTTAAGGTTGATGGAAAAACTGAGAGTATAAGTGAAAATATGTTAAAGAGAAAAATAATTTTACGAGCTAATAAGCCTGTAAATGTGGAGATTAAGAAAAAAAAAGTGATGAAATTTTTCTCAAATAACGTGAACTATTTTATCTCGCTGATGTTTTAATAATACATAGCAAAATTACTTTTTCCATTGCAAGAAATGTGATAATGATTGGTTTATTATCAAGTGAGGAGATACCGTGAGGCATCTCCTCGCTTATTTTTCTTGGACGCGATAGGTGGTGGGGATGATTAAATGGAGTTAATTTGTTGAACATTAGTTGAGCGGTGAATGTTGGGATTATATATTGAATATAAAAGTATTAATCATGATTCAAGTAACTTATTTAGACCATAGCGGATTTGCAATCACGACCGAAAAGGCTGTGCTTGTGTTTGATTACTATAAAGATCCGGCTCATGCGTTGCGCAAGATTCTTGACGGCAATAAGGAGCTTCCGGTTCTGTTTTTCGTAGGCCACCATCATTCCGACCACTACGCGCCGCAGATATACGATCTTGCGCAGGATCATAAGCGTGTGTACGTGTTGTCGAATGATGTGGACGGCGACCGCATTCCGGCAAAGGATAAACTGTCGATAGCCAATATGAGCGCCGGTGATGTTATTGACAATCTTCCCGGAGGAATTTCGGTTAAGGCGTTTGGCTCTACCGACGCCGCTGTCAGCTTTGCTGTGACGCTTGCCGACGGCAAAACCATATTCCATGCCGGTGACTTGAATGACTGGCATTGGAAGAATGAGTCAACGCAGGCTGAAATAGATAAGGCGGAGCGTCATTTCACCACGATACTTAACCGTATAGCTTCGGAAGAGAAGGAATTTTATGTGGCGATGTTCCCGGTCGATGAGCGTCAAGGAACTGATTTTAGCCGCGGGGCGACGCTGTTCACCGACAAGGTCAAGGATAAGATTGCATACAACATATCCAAGAGCCGATATTTCATGGATAAGGAACTGTTCAAGAAACTAAACGATGATATATGGGAGTTCAGAACCATTTATCAAGGCTTCAAGTATCGTCTGCTGGCGTTCTGGGATAAAGACACCGGAAATCTTGTAATCGCCACCCACGGATTTGTCAAGAAGACGCAGAAGACTCCCGAAAGCGAGATTGCCCATGCTGAGGCGCTGAGAAAGAACTATTACAAAAAAAGATGAAATAATATATGGAAAAGATGAAACTATATACCCACGAAGAAATGCTCGACCGCGTGGTCGG
>CAZELD010000115.1:0-3337 GCA_964512855.1 uncultured Muribaculum sp. | reverse complement strand
AACCGATGCAGACTGTTGGACATGTCTTGACCTTGTGTTCTGCGAAGCCGCATCAGGCATGCATACGCCGGATGATATTTATCGTTAGTCTGCAACAATTTCTCGATGTCTTCGTACCATACGGAATCTTCTTCATTAGCCGGGCTTTTGTAGTCCTTGTTTGTAGAGGCTTCGTATCTCTCCTTAAACTGTATGGCTTTTTTAAGAATGGAGTCATCGATTATATTGCTGTAGGAATACACCTTTTCGTCATGACCGAAAATATATAGTGGTAATTTACACTCGTCTGTTTTCTTAAACTTTGTGTTGGGTGTTTTCCCTTCGATATTATTTTCGTCTTGTGACGCCCATAGCTTATTGTAGTATTCGGCAATTTTTGAGAAATGTCCGTCATCATCTTTATGGATGCGAATAAGAATACATAAATGTTCAAGATTATCCCGGTAACGGGTGGCAGCCCTGAATATCCTGATACCCATTGACATATTCAACTCATCATCTTCGGTAGCAATTACCACATAATTCAGAGTCTTGATTTTCTCTTCCAACTTCTTGTAGAACTCTACACTACAGCAATCATCATTATGAAGTTCAACCAGAGCGTTCGGATTCCTCAATTCGGGTATAAATGACAACGAGGGGTTGATGGAGGGGGCATTTGCCACAAATGCTCCGGCCTTATCTTTCATATTCCTGTCAATAACATCAAGATGGAAATCAGACCTTACCGCGTGATCGTTATCTCCTCCCGATTTTACAAATGCGCCAAATTCATAAAGGAAACGCGTGGCATCCTGTCCCACCTCGCTGAAACCGATTACCATAGCATTGAATGCTGTGGATACGGTTGCATCGGCTTCCACCTCAACAAAATTGACGGGAAGAACATCTTTATTACATTTAAGCAGCTCCACATTTATATGTGAGGAATCAATCACCCTTACTTCAAGATTATTAGAGCAATGCTGGTCTTCAATCACCCGGTGGACTCCGTTGAAACGAGCATGACAATATAAAATCACTTTTCTTTTGGAGGACGCACTCGGATCTTGTGAATTTACAAAACTATTCAATGTAGAATCCTTGAGAATCACCGACACATTACTCAGGTTCGCTTTTTCATCATCCGAAAGTGCCAGAATATGAATCTTTTCGGATACACCATACTTCATTATCCTGCGTAGCGACTTCAATCTCAGGACTTCTCTGAAAATATCAGTGGAGTTGTTTTTGCCTTTTTCTGACCAAACCGTTTTCAGGTTCACATTCGTTACAGTGGTGTGGCAATTCAAATCTTGAAGTTTTTCGATATCTGACCCTTTGATCGATATAATATTGAAGAGCCGGTCAAACACATTCTGCTCTTCTTTATCTTTCTCATCCTCACCGGGCACCCGGATAATTATCGTCTTATAATCTTTTTTAGAGTTAAGAGAGTAATAATCATCGATACTCTTGGCCATCAGGCGAGTAGCATCGTTTAGCCCCCAGAAGACATATAAATCCTTGGTTTTGGGAGTCCATTTCCATTTTTGACAGATGCTTAACCACCATAAGCGCAGTCGAGCAATCATATTATACCCAAAGTACTTTATGAGGAAGGTAGTGCTTATAATTGCAGCAAGAAAGTGAACGAATGCAAAATTAAATGAATATACCCAACTTTCATGAAACGCACCATGAATTTCACTGACATCGCTGTCGAAAATAAAAATCTTAAAGGCATAGATTATGGCCATAGGAGCATTGGTAACTAATGAGATATACTCCCCGGTGCACATACCTACATCATACACGACAAAACCATATAGCCAGACAAAAAGAAAGAACCCTTTTGAAGTAGCTATTTTTTTTAGGATTTTTTTAATGCGTTTGGAACGCCAAAGGAGGTAAGCTAAACATACTATTATTATTGCAATTAATGCGCTTACGCATCCCAAGTTGAACACAACGCCCCAATCATGATGACCAAACGGCAGATTTATGTAAGTCTTAAGTGGCTCCGTCATATATCCTGTAAGGTCATGGGATTCATTCGCTATACGATGAGTAACGACATTTATTGAGTCGCCAATTTTGTATACCGTGTCAGTAACTTCCATTGTCCAATGCGATTAATGAATTGTTTAATATGCAAAATTAGCCATTTCCCCTGATACTACACCTATGGAAACAAGACTTTTTAACAAATCTGTGGCGAAATCGCAAAAAAAATTTCTATCGTGATAGATTAGAAAAGCCTCACTGCCTCTTTACTGCAAATCAAAACCAATAATAACAATGAAAAAGAAAATCACATTCAAGATGTGGATATGCGTCTTCTTCGGCGGTATCCGGCAGTTCATCTGCAACATCTTCTCTTGGAAAAACAAGAAACCCGTTGGCAGATTCGTTGGGGTCTGTATTGGACTGCTCGCTCTCATCATTTGCCTCGCAATCGGCTACGCCATCTATGATGACATCAAACGAGAAAGCCGATGGCTTGATAGGGAAAATGTAAGCAACAGAATACAATTCGTGCGTAAATGCTACAGTAACGCCCCCGGTTGGATTGCTCCTCGTCATAGCAACGAAAAGCTAATAGATAATGTGGAATGGGTTGTTACTCCGGAAAACAATGATAGCCTTGCGGTTTTCTCACAAAATGGGAAAAGAGGTTATTTCAACAGATTCACCGGACGCGAGTCCATCCGTGCCCAATATGATGCCGCTTGGGTATTCTCAGAAGGCATTGCGGCTGTGGCAGATGGTGATAGCATAATCTTTATCGATGAGAGAGGGAAGCCGATTATGAGCAAACGGTTTGTCCGTGACTATAGTCTAAACTATATGTTTCATGGAGATTATTGTCGTATGAATGATTCCCAGAATGGCGTGGGACTTATCGATAAAGCCGGCAATTGGGCTATTAGTCCCGACTATGACGAGATTCTTCCGGCAACACATAACTATTGGAAAATGCGCAAAGGTGATGCAGAAACCGGCCTTTGGTATGCATTCACTGATAAGGCTCAGCCTGTGAATATGGATGGTGTCAAAGTTCTTGAAATTACAGAAGACCTCGGCGTAATATATACTCTCCCCAATCATCTGAAAATGGTGATAGGCTTTGATGGTAATAAGATGGAGAAATTCCTTTGCCAAGACATAGAGGCGATGTATTACGATACGGATAATCGCGACAAGGAAGGGAATCTTATACAGGAGCGTACAACCCTTTATCGCTACCGTATGGCTGATGGATATGAGGGCTTGTGTAAAGCCAACGGAGACCTTGTTACCGAACCGCTTTATTGGATGGTGAAACCTATAGCCAAAGACCTATACCATTGTACCT
>CAZELD010000114.1:0-3377 GCA_964512855.1 uncultured Muribaculum sp. | reverse complement strand
TAAACAAATTTACTAATAATCTGCGAATTACGCAAAGTCCTATGCCGTTTTTTCGCACCATAAAGTCCGTTTAAATCAACTTGCGAAACTTGAATTTTTAATTATATGAAGAATGTTATTTTACTGCGTCATGGGCAGAGCCAGTGGAACCTCGAAAACAGATTCACCGGCTGGACCGACGTGGATCTATCCGAAAAAGGGAAAGAGGAAGCGAAGAATGCCGGTAAGAAACTATTGGACGCCGGATTACTCCCCGAATTTTTCTTCACATCCTATCTGAAACGCGCCATACACACACTTCAAATCGCCGCCGATGTCCTCGATCGTGATTGGGTGCCTGTGATTAAAGACTGGCATCTCAACGAACGCCACTACGGCGCTCTCCAAGGTCTTAACAAGGCGGAAACCACAAAGGAATACGGTGACGAGCAAGTACACATTTGGCGCCGCAGCTACGATATAGCGCCACCTGAACTGGCTCTTGATGATCCCAGGTATCCTGGCAATGATCCAAAATACACATTCCTCAGCTTCGAGGATCTGCCCCTGACAGAATCGTTAAAAGACACAATCGCCAGAGTGCGTCCTTGTTGGGAAGAAATTATAATGCCGCGTCTACGCCACTACAATACTGTGCTGATATCAGCCCACGGCAACAGCTTGCGAGCGCTCGCCATGATGCTTTTGCATCTATCGCCTGAAGAGATTATGAAAACTGAGATACCGACGGGCGAACCGTGGGTATTTGAATTGGACGACCGTTACAGCGTTAAAAAAAACTATTACCTAAAATAACGCATATTAAAACCACATATAACGCCGATACCCATTGACAGTAACTTCATATTGAATACTGCACGTCAATGGGTATTTTTCATTTCTAATCGAAATAGGTTTGCCTTAACGAGGTTTTTTGTGTATTTTTGTGCCATTGTAACAAGTACGCAATTATGAAGATAGCTATCGTTGGAACCGGTTATGTCGGACTTGTGTCCGGCGCTTGTTTTGCCGAAGTAGGCATTGATGTGACCTGTGTCGACATTGACCGCGAAAAAATAGAGCGACTGAAAAATGGCATTATTCCCATATATGAGCCTGGACTTGATGATCTCGTAAAACGAAACGTAGCCGAAGGACGGTTACATTTCACTTGCGACTTGACCGACTGCCTTGCAAATGTAGAGGTGGTGTTCAGCGCTGTCGGAACTCCACCAGATGAAGACGGATCGGCCGACCTCAGATATGTGCTTGAAGTAGCCCGCACTTTCGGTCAAAACATCAACAAATACACCATACTTGTCACAAAAAGCACGGTGCCGGTAGGAACATCGAAAAAAATAAAAGAAACTATCGACCGGGAACTTGCCGCGCGCAGCGTAAATGTTGAATATGAGGTAGCCTCCAATCCCGAATTTCTTAAAGAGGGAGCGGCTATAAAAGACTTCATGTCGCCCGACAGAGTTGTAATAGGCATTGAAAGCGATCGATCACGTAAAGTGATGGAACGCCTTTATCGTCCATTCCTCCTAAATAATTTCCGTGTAATCTTCATGGATATAGCGTCGGCCGAAATGACAAAATATGCCGCAAATTCAATGCTTGCCACTCGTATTTCTTTTATGAATGACATCGCTAATCTTTGTGAACTTGTTGGCGCCGACGTCAATATGGTGCGCAAAGGGATAGGAACAGATGCCCGTATAGGTAACAAATTTCTGTATGCCGGGTGTGGATATGGCGGCTCTTGTTTTCCTAAGGACGTGAAAGCGCTCATCAACACCGGCAAAGAATATGGATATGACATGACCATTATACGTGCTGTCGAAGAGGTGAATGAACGCCAAAAATCAATTGTTTACGAAAAACTAAAAAAAACATTCGGGGGCAGCGTTGCCGGCAAGAGAATTGCATTATGGGGATTATCTTTTAAGCCGGAAACCGATGATATGCGTGAAGCTCCATCGCTTATAGTGATTGAAAAACTGCTTGCCGATGGAGCGACAGTAAGAGCCTACGACCCGGTAAGCATTGATGAAGCTCGACGCCGCATCGGCGACAAGATTGAATATGCATCTGATATGTATGACGCAGTTGTCGACGCTGACGCTATCGCATTGCTAACCGAGTGGAAACAATTCCGCCTCCCTTCATGGGCAGTCGTGCGTCGTGCGATGAAAGGCAACATAATAGTTGATGGCAGAAACATTTATGATCCAACAGAGCTGCGTGAAGAGGGCTTCAACTACACGTGCATAGGCAAATAAATTCACATATCTGATTAAAAAGTTATTTAATAATCCTAAACTTTTTCGGGTTGTCGAGCCTTATATTGTATAGAGTTTTTTAACCCATTCAATACAAAATTTATGACACTGAAAAATTTTAATTGTATTTTGGCCTGTATGGCAGCCTGTTCACTTCTATTTTTAAATTCTTGCGGCAACAGCGCATCGGCGACAGCGCAAGACTCGGAAAAAACAGCCGGAATACAGATCGGACACAAAGGGTCCAAGGGTGGTCCGGTGGTTGATAAGTCAAATGATTCCACCCTGCAAGCCTTGATAAAAGAGGTAGTACCTAAATTAAAACAATTAGAGTACACCGACGCTAAGACCGGAGTGACAATAAAGTATAATCTCTTCTCTCCTGCTAATATTGACGCCTCAAAGAGCTATCCGCTCGTTCAATTCATCGCCGATGCGTCTACAGTAGGCGATGACGCTACAACGCCTTTAACTCAAGGATACGGAGCGCTTGTATGGGCTACCGATGAATGGCAGGCGCAACATCCATGCTACGTGCTTGTGCCCCAATTTGTCGGCGTTACTGTAAATGACAGCTACGAGCACAGCAATGAAGTGGATGCCGCAATCAGTCTCCTTAAAAATGTTATAGCAAACAACAAGGTTGACTCAAAGCGCGTCTATACCACCGGCCAATCAATGGGCGGCATGATGTCAATGTACTTTAATGTCGCGTACCCTGATATTTTTGCCGCATCGATATTTGTAGACTGCCATTGGGATACTTCAACATTCCCCGAACTCGTAAAACATAAATTCGTATATTTCATCGCCGGTGATAAAGGCAAGGCTTATAGCTGCTTGAAACCGCTCGAAGAAGCCGCAGAAAAAGCCGGAAAGGGATATACCTTTGCCGCCTGGAGCGCTAAATTGCCCGAACAACGACAGAGTGAACTTGCAGCAACCATGTTGGAAAAGGGCGCACCGATCAACATATTTGAGTTCGAGACCGGCTCAGTGCTTCCTGATGGAGTGGAAGGCATGGATCACATGTATTCTTTCGACTATGCCTACAAGATCACTTCGGTGCGTCAATGGCTCTTCAAACAACACAAGGGGACTTCTATAAATTAA
>CAZELD010000113.1:0-3391 GCA_964512855.1 uncultured Muribaculum sp. | reverse complement strand
TCTTCCACAGCTGCCTGCGCCGCAGCTACACGAGCGATAGGTACACGGTAGGGTGAGCAGCTCACGTAGTTCATGCCAAGCTTGGCGCAGAATTTAACAGAAGATGGTTCTCCTCCATGTTCGCCGCAGATTCCAACCTTGAGCTCTGGCTTGGTGGCTCTTCCTTTCTCTACGCCCATGCGCACGAGTTGTCCTACGCCTTCTTGATCGAGCACTTCAAACGGATCGGTTTTGATAATGCCATGGTCCTTATAGAATTTAAGGAATTTAGGAGCATCATCACGAGAGTAACCGAAAGTCATCTGTGTCAAGTCATTGGTGCCGAATGAGAAGAAGTCGGCAACGGTGGCTATCTGATCGGCGGTTAGAGCGGCGCGAGGCACTTCGATCATGGTACCTACTTTGTAAGGTACTGATTCCCCACGTTCTTCAAATACTTTAGCTGCGGTAATGTTTATGACGTCAGCCTGATTTTGAATCTCCTTTAATGTGCCTACAAGAGGAATCATTATTTCAGGATGAACGGAAATTCCACGAGCTTTCACGTTAAGAGCAGCCTCAATGATTGCGCGAGTCTGCATTTCTGTGATTTCCGGATAGGTGATACCCAAACGGCAACCACGGTGTCCTAGCATCGGGTTAAATTCTTCGAGGCTGTCAACTTTAGCTTTTACTTCCTCAAGAGTAAGTCCCATCTCAGATGCAAGTTCTTTCTGTGTCGCAGTCTGGTGGGGCACAAATTCGTGCAATGGGGGATCCAGCAAGCGGATAGTAACACCAAATCCATCCATAGCTTCAAATATGCCTTCAAAGTCAGAACGCTGCATCGGGAGCAATTTCGCAAGTGCGCGACGGCGTCCTTCGACATCGCTTGAAAGAATCATTTCGCGTACAGCTTTGATGCGGTCGCCTTCAAAGAACATATGTTCGGTGCGGCACAGTCCTATACCTTGAGCGCCGAAGTTGCGTGCTTGCTTTGCGTCGCGAGGTGTATCGGCATTGGTGCGTACGAGAGTTTTGGTAAATTTGGCCGCAAGATTCATGATAGCTCCGAAATCACCGCCCAATTCCGGCTCAGTGGTTGGAACTTGTCCGTCATAAACTTCACCTGTCGAACCATTGAGTGAAATCCAATCGCCTTCATGGTATGTCTTTCCACTCATTTCAAGAGTTTTTGCTTTGTAGTCAACTCGAATCTCTCCGGCGCCGGATACACAGCATTTACCCATACCGCGCGCAACCACAGCCGCATGAGATGTCATACCTCCGCGCATCGTGAGAATTCCTTGTGCGACAGCCATTCCTCGAAGATCTTCGGGAGATGTCTCAATACGTACTAATACAACTTTTTTCTTCTTTTCAGCCCAATTTTCAGCATCTTCAGCCGAGAATACTATTTGACCTGCCGCAGCTCCGGGAGAAGCGGGAAGTCCTTTAGCCATAACTTTGGCGCGTTTAAGGGCTGACTTGTCAAATACCGGGTGTAGAAGTTCATCCAACTTCTGCGGCTCCATTCTTAACAATGCGGTCTTTTCGTCAATTTCTCCTGCACGAAGAAGATCCATGGCGATTTTCACCATTGCGGCTCCGGTGCGCTTTCCATTACGAGTTTGGAGCATCCACAATTTGCCATCCTGAATTGTGAATTCCATGTCCTGCATATCCTTGTAGTAATCTTCAAGGCGGTTAGCGATGGCGATAAGTTCGGCGGCGCAATCAGGCATTGACTCCTCGAGCGAAGGATATTTCTGAGTGCGGACTTCTTCTGATATTCCTTGAAGAGCTGCCCAACGCTTGGATCCTTCAACTGTGATTTGCTGCGGCGTGCGGATTCCGGCAACAACATCTTCTCCTTGCGCGTTGATAAGATATTCGCCATTGAACAGGTTTTCACCGGTAGCTGCGTCACGGCTGAACGCTACACCTGTAGCTGAATTGTCGCCCATATTGCCGTATACCATAGCCTGTACATTGACTGCGGTTCCCCATTCTTCAGGAATCTGATTCATGCGACGATATATGATAGCTCGTTCATTCATCCAACTGTCAAATACGGCGCAAATGCCTCCCCAAAGTTGTTCCCAAGCGCTGTCGGGGAAATCTTTGCCGGTGAATTCTTTGACGGCAGCCTTGAATTGTTTCACAAGAGTTTTAAGGTCGTCTACATTAAGTTCAGTGTCAAGCTTTACTCCCTTAGCCTCTTTCATTTTTTCCATTATCTCTTCAAACGGATCAATGTCGGCTTTGCTCTTTGGTTTCATGCCAAGAACCACGTCGCCATACATCTGAACAAAGCGTCGATAGCTATCCCATGCAAATCGAGGATTTCCGCTCTTTTCAGCAAGAGAGGCCACAGTAGCATCGTTCATACCGAGATTCAGTACGGTGTCCATCATGCCGGGCATTGATGCTCGGGCTCCTGAACGTACCGATACAAGAAGAGGATTGGCAGAGTTGTCAAATTGTTTTCCTGTTAACTTTTCAACATGGGCGATCGCTTCTTCAACATCCTTCTTAATAAAGTTGATGACTGCATCACGTCCCTTAAGTGTGTATTCATTACATACTTCAGTGGTGATTGTGAATCCCGGAGGAACAGGCATACCCAACAGGTTCATTTCAGCAAGATTGGCGCCCTTGCCGCCGAGAAGATTTCTCATTTCGGCATTGCCTTCGGCTTTTCCGTCGCCAAACGTATAAACTCGTTTCATTGGCTTTAGTAGATGTTAAAAGTTTTTAATTGTATTTTGGTTTTTGTCTTGTACTATTGTTATACTATATAGATGCAAATTTAAGATATTATACCGAAATAATAAAACTATATGGGTATAAAAATAGCAATTAGAACAAAAAATGCATTAACATATATGGATCGAGGGCTATAATGGCAAACAAATGTTAACGAGCCATCCCGAGACTTTTGGCAATGAACATTGCTGTCTGAGCGATGTTATTATCATATAAAAGGAATAATTATGGTAAGACTTAATGTTTTCATATTGATAGAGGAGAGCTCTAAGCGAGCTGAAATTCTTGATGTGGCTATGCGACTTGTTGAATACTCATTAAAGGATGAAGGTTGCATTGGCTACGATGCTTTCACAAGCATAAGCCGAGATGACGTAGTGATGATTTGTGAGACGTGGAAAGATGAGGCATCTCTGAAAAAACATGAAAAATCAGAGCATTTCCGCGCATTGGTTCCCCGTCTTCAGGAGTTAGGAACAATGACTCTTGAAAAGTTTGATTTTTAGACTAAAGCTGAAGGAATATGGCTTTTCCAATATCAATTTGAGAGCCATTATTCTTTCTATATTTTTTGTGATTCTATAAAAGATATGCTGACTTTAATAAAACCAGTGAGAGGATAGCGTTATTTTCTCCCTTGTTG
>CAZELD010000112.1:0-3580 GCA_964512855.1 uncultured Muribaculum sp. | reverse complement strand
ATCGAAACCTCAAAGGGAATAAAAAGAGGCTGCGCCTTTTTTGTCACAACCTCTTCTTTTTTTTCTTTTACAATCTCTGTTAGATGAATTCTTTCAATTTTGCTTCCAAATCAGCAGCGGAATGTACTCCGGCCGCTCTCCATTTGACTTCGCCATCCTTAAATATAATCAATGTAGGAACTGACTGAACACGATATTCCGCCGATAATTCCTGATTTTTATCAACATCGATCTTCACAATTGTCGCAGTGTCGCCAATTGAAGCTTTAAGCTGCTCAAGAACAGGATGCATCATTTTGCACGGTCCGCACCACGTGGCATAGAAGTCAACCAATGTCGGCTTGCTATTCTTAATCATATCAGTAAATTCACTCATAATATTAAATTTTAAACATCTGTCAATATAACATTATAATCGGTTAGAGTGTTCACTACAAAATTTATGAGATGGCTCATTGGTATGTTTCAAAACTTCTTCGTATCTTTGTTGCGAAAAGTATCATAAGTTACTATATGGCCCGATTAAATTTAAAAGGCATGGGCGTGGCATTAATCACTCCCTTTAAATCAGATAAGTCAATAGATTTTGACGCATTTGCTCGTTTGCTCGAATATCAGATAAAAAATGGCGTGGATTATTTGGTGGTTCTCGGCACTACTGCCGAAACGCCGACACTGACAGCCGAAGAACGCAAACAGGTGAGAATGTTTGTGGCCGAGCGTGTCGCAGGCCGCGTGCCATTAGTACTTGGTATCGGAGGCAACAACACCATGGGCGTTGTCGATGAAATACTCCACACCGATCTCAGCCCGTTTAGCGCGATACTTTCAGTTGTTCCCTATTACAATAAGCCGTCACAGGAGGGAATATACCAACATTATAAGACAATAGTCGAAGCGTCTCCCCTACCAATAATTTTATACAATGTGCCCGGACGCACCGGAGTTAATATGGCGGCGGCGACTACATTGAAGCTTGCTAAAGAGTTTCCCAATATCATAGGAGTGAAAGAGGCATCGGGTAATATATCTCAAATGGACGATATCATAAAGAATAAGCCCGAGGACTTTATGGTGATTTCAGGCGATGACGGCATCACTTTCCCACTGATCACACTGGGGGCAGTCGGCGTAATCTCAGTAATAGGCAACGCATTCCCCCGCGAGTTTTCAAGAATGGTGCGTCTCGCCATTCAAGGCGACTACAACCGCGCCCTCCTCATCCATCATCGCTTCACCGAGCTGTTCAGTCTGCTATTCGTCGACGGCAATCCGGCGGGAGTTAAATGCCTGCTTCATGCTATGGGATTCATTGAAAACGAATTGCGTCTGCCGCTCGTTCCCACCCGCATCACCACCTACGAACAGATCCGACGCGTCCTCGAAAGCCTCGGCTGATCCCCTCCCCACCTCCTCGAAAAATATCACTCAGTAGAGATTCTCACCCCTGTTCACCTCCCTCCGGCTGTCGATTTGTCGGTGTTAGCATCCGCATTAATAATCTTGTTGGCTCCACGCTTCTGCCGTCCCCACTGGAGATTGTAGCTAACACTGATATAGGGCATTTTCATGTTGAGGCGGTGATGCTGTTCATTCATGTTCCATTTGCTCAACATTCTTGAACCTTGGTCATATTTGCCGAAAGGCATGATGACCCCTGCGCCGAATCGCCAGTTTTTCCAGCTATAGGCGAGATGGATGACTGAGATATTCTCTCCCCAACTGATTTTTTCTCCCCAAAGATCATGTTGGGCTCGAATATATTGCCCGACAAGTTCAAATCCCCAGTGTGCAAGCATGACATTGACATTGCCGCTCCAGTTATGATTATAGAGTTTGTAATCCGAACCACGCATACGTTCCACACGGTGTTGAATATGCGCGCTTACCATCACCCAATCGGGCACAATTTCAACTTGCGGAGACAAAAAGAACGTAAGATTCTTCAACCCTTTGCTGTTTTCGTAGGATGTGATAAGCTTGTTGTCATTCCAATACAGATAAGGAGTAATGGCGTCAGGGCTGTTAAATGCGCGAATTCCAAATGTCCCTTCCACGCGCGGAAGGCTGAAATTATAATTAAGCGCAAGCATATATGACGTGGATGTTTTCAAATCGGGATTGCCTATACGCCACTGAAAACCGTCAATTTGCTGAGGGGCTACATTTGTTTCGGCAAGCGAAGGGGTGGATTGCCATGACTGGAAACTCAGTCTAAACCTATGGTTTGGAGCAAGACTATAAGCGATAGTCGCTTGTGGACGCAGGTTCCAGGAATGGTTTCCTTGATTTGTTTCCTTGAACATAAAATCAGTATATTGCGCTCCGAGTCCGGCAGTGAGGCTTACTTTGTTGATGCGTAGGAAGTACTCGGCAAAGAAATAAACCTTATCCTGCCGTTGGTGAAATATCTCCCCGCCCAAATTATCATATTGGGAACGGTTACGATTAGCGGTATAGGACGCTCCGGCAGTGACCCGAGAATTTTTCCACTTCTTGATATAGTCTGCCTCGACTGCGTACGCCTGATTACGGTCTTTGATATTGGTATGGATATCTGTAAGGCTGACACCGGCATCGGGACTCTGCTCAATATATTCGGAGTAGGACTTGCCATTGTAGAAAGAAGCGTTGAAGTCGACCACAAGAGTTTGGCGTTTGCTAAAATGCTGTTCAAGATATGCCGAAAATTTCGGGGTGACACCATTGTCACCGTGAGAATCAGTCAGCACGATGTCATTGCTACCGTCACTGAGCGATAAACGACCCTTTGCGTTCCAATCATTTGAAAATGCGTTAGCAGCGCTTACCTGAACATAAAAAACGGTGGTATCGGGCTTGATGTAACTGTATGCTCCCCACAAATTTCCGAACGTATTGTCGATATGTCCGCCAATGGGTGTCTCCGTGCGTGTCAGGGAACTTCCGTCGGCGTATGTGAAAGTTTCCTTATAGTCGCGATAAGACTTTATCTTGTTTGTGAGTTTGAACATGCCGACAATCTCAAATTGCGAACGACCATTGTTGAACTTCGCATCAGCAAAGTAATCACCCCATGCAATATTCAGCGCTTGCCGCGCCTCGGTTTGAAGCGAACCTCCTATAGCGGGATTGGCGACTACGATATTCAGCACATAATTTGCCCCATTATAACGCAAGCCGGGATTATCAATCCATTCCACGCGTTTAACGGTTTCGGGAAGCAGCGCTTTCACTTGGTCGATTGTTGCTACGCGACCATTTATGCGTAGCTGTACCGATTGTCCCGCAGCTTGAATAGAGCCCAGAGCATCGATAACGGTGAGCGACGGTATCATCAGATTTGTCAGCAACTGCATGCCGTTGCACGAGTTTTCCACAGCACTTTGAGAGGGGTAGTACACATCCATGTCTACCTTGCGTATTACTTTGGGCGCCTGAACAACCACCTCGTTGAGTTCCTGCACGGCGATTGTGTCGACAACTGCTTCCTGTGCGTTTACGATGGCAGGCGCCATAAACGCCTCTACCATCAGAGTGATTTGTGTAAAGATTTTTGCGTTCATATTGTGATACGTTTTTTGATTTTGATACCGCAAAT
>CAZELD010000111.1:1449-3605 GCA_964512855.1 uncultured Muribaculum sp. | reverse complement strand
TAAAATAAGAAACAGATGATATGGTTAACTTTAAGGAATTAGATCAGTTAACGATCATCTGTTTCTTGTGTGCGGTTGTATCTTTTTGCTATTTTGATACGATGGGGCTTATACTTTGTCTACTTCAAGGTCGCCGTTGAACACCTCATTCCAAGGAAGTCCCTGTTTTGCGAGAACTTCAAGGAATGGATCGGGGTCAAACTCCTCAACATTGTGGACTCCCGGTTTTACCCATTTTCCGGCCAGGAACATCATGGCTCCGGTCATGGCCGGAACACCGGTAGTGTAGCTTACGGCTTGCATTCCGGTTTCTTTATATGCGGCTTCGTGGCTGCAATTGTTATAGATGTAATAGGTCAACTCTTTGCCCTCTTTGTCTTTTCCGGATATGCGGCAACCTATCGATGTTTCGCCGTGGTAGTTTTCTCCGAGATCCTGAGGATTTGGAAGCACAGCTTTGAGGAATTGCAGCGGAACTATCTTGGCGCCGTTGTAGTCCACCTCGTCAATACGTGCCATTCCGATGTTTTGGATTACACGAAGGTGAGTGAGGTATTCCTGTCCGAACGTCATCCAGAAACGTGCGCGCTTGATTGTGGGGAAGTTAAGCACAAGTGATTCGAGTTCTTCGTGGTAAAGGAGATATGAATCACGAGGGCCTATGTTGGGATAATGCAGAGGCGCATGGATTTCAAGCGGTTTTGTCACCACCCATTTCCCTTCCTGATAGTAACGTCCGTTCTGAGTGATTTCGCGGATGTTGATTTCCGGGTTGAAGTTGGTGGCAAATGCTTTGCCGTGGTCTCCGGCGTTGCAATCAACGATGTCGAGATATTCCATTTCGGAGAAGTAGTGCTTGGCTGCGTAGGCGGTGAACACTCCCGATACTCCGGGATCGAATCCACAACCTAATATGGCTGTCAGCCCCGCCTTTTCAAAGCGCTCGCGGTAAGCCCATTGCCAGGAATACTCAAAGTGAGCCACATCTTTGGGCTCATAATTGGCGGTGTCAAGATAGTTTACTCCACATTCAAGGCACGCATCCATAATGGTTAGGTCTTGATAAGGGAGCGCTACGTTGATTACGAGTTCCGGTTTGTGGCGGCGGAAAAGAGCCACTAAGTCGTCGACATTGTCGGCGTCCACTCGGTCGGTTACAATGTTGGGCGCGCCGATAGCTTTTGCGATGGCGTCGCATTTACTTTTTGTGCGTGACGCAAGTACGATTTCAGTGAATACATCGGGGTTTTGGGAGCATTTGTGGGCTACGACTGTCCCAACGCCACCGGCGCCGATTATTATTACTTTTGACATATACTATTCTTATTTCTTGTCATTCTGTTGCTTAAGCAAATCGCGTATTTCGGTGAGAAGCACCTCCTCTTTGGTTGGTCCCGGGGCGGGAGCGGGAGCTTCTTCGGCCTTCTTTTTCAATTTGTTCATGATGCGTATCGCCATGAAGATACAGAATGCCACGATAAGGAAGTCGACAATGTTCTGGATGAACATACCATAGTTCATCGTCACTTCGGGAGTGACAATCTCATTGCCATTCATCACTGCCGATTTTAAAATCAGCTTGTAGTCCTTGAAATCAAGGCCTCCGGTGGCGATTCCCACAACGGGCATGATGATGTCATTGACAAGTGAGGACACGATTTGTCCAAAAGCGCCTCCGATGATTACACCGACCGCCATGTCGATGACATTGCCTCTCATGGCGAATTCTTTAAACTCTGTCAGAAATTTTCCCATATCATATTAATTTAGTTCTCGATTTTGTTAGGCTCATTACGTGCAAAATTAATATAAATTTGCACTCTATCCAAACGCTTAACGGCATATATCAGTTCGTTGCCATAGTCAAAGACGAAAAAGCTATGTCATCTATGCTGTTTAGAAGATTGCTTTTTGCAATGTTGGAACTACTAATTAAGTTCGATAAGCACACGCCAGAAGCCCGATTTTCGACTTCCCTCTCCGGCGATCCAATTGTTTGCTTTTAGGAATGCGAGCGCTTTTTTTATGCCGCCAATTGATAGCGCGGTTTTCTTCGCCAGATCATCAACCGTCAAATGCGGTTCTACGAGTAGCAGCCTGAGAACAGCCTCTTCCGACTTGTTAGGTTTTTTATTGTCTACTTTATTGTCTACTTT
>CAZELD010000111.1:0-1349 GCA_964512855.1 uncultured Muribaculum sp. | reverse complement strand
TTTATTGTCTACTTTATTGTCTACTTTTTCGGATTGATTCGTTATAAGAGTATTCCTTATTTCCTCTAACATGAAGTCGATGAACGGCGCCGGATTGCCTTTGCCGATATGTTAAACGGGGATGTTGGCATAACTTTTGCGAATACATAACCGGTTTATGCTGAACTTATGCAAAATACGAATATTTATTGATAATTCAGGAGGGTATGGAATCAAATTTAACCGAAGTGGCGTTGTGAAAAAGCAAAAATTAAAGAAATTTTTCCTTTATTTTCTATTAATGGGTATGTTATTCAAAAAAAAATAGTAATTTTGCAGCCTGAATATATTCTAAGGTAGATGATTGTATAACCCAATTTATTATAAATTACTATGACAAAAATAGGTATTAACGGTTTCGGCCGTATCGGACGTTTCGTTTTCCGCGCCTCTACTAAGAGAGACGACATCGAAGTAGTTGCTATCAACGACCTTCTTCCTGTTGACTACATGGCTTATATGTTGAAGTATGACACAATGCACGGCAAATTTGACGGCACTGTAGATTTCAACCTTGAAAAGAGCCTTCTTATCGTAAACGGAAAAGAAATCCGCGTTACCGCTTGCAAGAACCCTGCTGAAATCGCATGGGGCGCTGTTGGCGCAGAATACGTTGTTGAGTCAACCGGTCTTTTCCTTACTAAAGAAAAAGCTCAGGGTCACATCGACGCAGGCGCTAAATACGTGGTTATGTCAGCACCTTCAAAGGATGATACCCCTATGTTTGTATGCGGTGTTAACCTTGACAAATATGTAAAGGGAACTCAATTCGTTTCTAATGCATCTTGCACCACTAACTGTCTCGCTCCTATCACCAAGGTGCTTAACGACAAATTTGGCGTTGTTGAAGGTCTTATGACTACCGTTCACTCTACTACCGCAACTCAGAAGACTGTTGACGGTCCGTCAATGAAAGATTGGCGTGGTGGCCGTGCCGCTTCTGGCAACATCATCCCTTCATCAACCGGCGCTGCTAAGGCTGTAGGTAAAGTAATCCCCGAACTTAACGGTAAGCTTACCGGTATGTCAATGCGTGTCCCCACCCTCGACGTATCAGTTGTTGACCTTACTGTAAACCTTGCTAAGCCTGCAACTTACGAAGAAATCTGTGCTGCTATGAAGGAAGCTTCTGAAGGCGAACTCAAAGGTATCCTCGGTTATACTGAAGATGCAGTTGTATCAAGCGACTTCCTTGGTGATCCCCGCACTTCTATCTTCGACAAGAACGCAGGTATCCAGTTGACTCCGACTTTCGTTAAGGTTGTATCTTGGTATGACAACGAAATCGGCTACTCTAACAAGGTGCTCGA
>CAZELD010000110.1:0-3718 GCA_964512855.1 uncultured Muribaculum sp. | reverse complement strand
AAATATGACTTCGCCGACACGCGCGCAGTTAACACTCTCGTTGATTATTCAGGCGTCGTCAATAACAATTCATGGATGATGTGGACTAAAATACCCGAATCCAATCCGTTATCATATATGATTACTGCAGAAAATAACGGAGTTATAGATGTTACCGAAGAACGGGACTATAAGTGTGAATGGATACTCACCGATGAGTATGGAAATTCCACTCGTCGTCCATTCACAATCAAAGGCAAGGAAATGCCTATTACAGAAAACGAATATAAGGGTGACCTTTTATTTTACGATGGTAAAAACAGCATTACAAAAGATGGAATCAACGTGACGTTTCCGCCATACACATTTTATGACAATACCGACTTCGTTCTATCGAAAACAAATAGTTCTGAATATTTATCACCAATTTATAATATCGGATCGGCTTCCACTCCGATTTCCGGCGAATATACCGTTGAGATTAGTACGGAACAAATAGCGAAAAATGTCAACCCGGAAAAATTGGTATTCGTCAGAATAAACGGCAACAGAAAGATCGGAGTAGATTCAAAATATGCTGATGGCGTTCTCAAAGCCACTCCGTCAGCATTGGGTCGATTTGCAGTAACGATTGACACAATAGCCCCCAAAATCACTCCGGAAATGCCGGCTAAATGGGGGGCAAACGGACGCATATCTATGATTATTCGCGACAATTTAAGTGGGATTGCATCTTACAAAGGAACAATCGACGGGAAATTCGCGCTATTTGAACTTGACGGTAAGACCGGCAGATTAAGCTTTGACATGGATTCGAGACGTTTTTCTAAAGGGAAGAATCATGAACTTGAAGTGACAGTCACTGATAATTGCGGCAACGCCACTACATATAGAAAAGCGTTTGTATGGTGATACTTGCGCAATTTATTGCGTTATTTCGCATAATTTATACCAAGAAATTTATCTCCACATTTGGTATTGATTTTTCAAACCGTTATCTTTGCGATAAACGAACATAAATCAACCAAAATATATAATACCATTATGGAGAATGAAGAATTAATGAAAGTGGTAACCGAGAAAGCCAACCTATGGCTTGGAAATGGTTACGACGAAGAGACCAAAGCCGAAGTAAAACGCATGCTTGAAGCAGAAGATAAATCAGAATTGATTGATTCTTTCTATCGTGATCTTGAATTCGGCACAGGAGGTCTGCGCGGGATAATGGGCGCAGGATCCAACCGCATGAATAAATATACTGTCGGAGCGGCTACCCAGGGGCTCGCCAACTATTTGAAAGTAGCGTTTAAGAAACTTCCGGAAATTTCAGTCGTCGTGGGACATGACGTAAGAAACAACAGCCGTTTCTTCGCTGAAACAGTGGCCGATATATTCTCAGCCAACGGAATAAAGGTGTATCTTTTTGACAGCTTCCGTCCTACTCCTGAATTGTCTTACGCAATACGTTTGCTCGGATGCCAAAGCGGAGTAAACATCACCGCATCCCACAATCCTAAGGAATATAACGGTTACAAAGCCTACTGGTCAGACGGAGCACAGATTGTATCTCCGCATGATGTCAACATCATTGATTATGTAAATAAAATAAGCGGAGTGGATGAAATTAAATTTGAAGGCGACAAATCTAAAATCCAAATTATCGGAAGAGATGTCGATGAAAAGTTCCTCGCCGCAATCAAGGGCCTGCAACTGAGTCCGGAAGCCGTGAAACAATATCACGATCTCAAAATCGTTTACACTCCAATTCACGGAACAGGCGTTCATTTGATCCCTGAGTCATTGCATAATTACGGATTCGCCAACATAATCAATGTTCCCGAGCAAGATGTAACAAGCGGCGATTTCCCAACCGTGGTTTCTCCGAATCCTGAAGTACCGTCGGCCATGGCTATGGCTATCGCCAAAGCTAAAGAGGTGAACGCGGATCTTATACTTGCCTCTGACCCGGACGCTGACCGCATTGGATGTGTGCTCCGTGATGACAATGGCGAATATGTGCTCATAAACGGCAATCAGATTGTAATGATTTTGCTCAACTATATCATGACGCGCAATAAAGAGCTTGGCAAAATCACAGGCAAAGAATATATCGTAAAAACCATTGTAACAACCGAGACAATAAAATCCATTGCTGACCGGAACGGATTCAAAATGTATGACTGCTATACCGGCTTTAAGTGGATTGCAGCGATAATCCGTGAAAATGAGGGTATCGGCCGTTACCTTGGCGGCGGAGAAGAGAGCTATGGATTCCTTGCCGAAGATTTCTGCCGCGATAAAGACGCAGTGTCAGCAATTTCGTTGATGGCAGAAGCACTTGCTTGGGCAAAAACCAAGAATATGAACTTCCTCCAGATGCTTCAGGATATATATATCAAATACGGATATTCTCACGAGGCAGGAGTTTCATTGGTAAGAAAAGGGAAATCAGGAGCGGAAGAAATTATTGCGATAATGAAAGGATTCCGCGCTAATCCTCCCAAACAGCTTGGCGGCAGCGATGTGGTAATCGTTAAAGACTACATTGATCTTAACTGCAAGAACATTAAGACCGGGGAAACATCAAAAATGGACTTCCCGACCACAAGCAATGTGCTTCAATACTTCACAGAAGATGGCACAAAGGTTTCCGTACGTCCGTCAGGCACAGAGCCTAAAATTAAATTCTATATTGAAGTCAAGGGCATAATGAAAACCAATGCCGACTATCAGAAGGCGAATGATGAAGCCAATGCTAAAATTGAAGCGATCAAGAAAGATCTTGGCATCGATTAATTAGCGTCCAATATTCTGTATCAGTGATACAGCCTACAAGAAGCAGAAGATATTTTTTAATTGCCGTATTTTAGCCAATTAATTATCTTCTGTTTCTTGTGTATGTTTATCCTCTTAATTTCACTTTTCAACTTCAATTTAAGAGATTAAAAAAATGAATGTTATCTACGAAGATAATCACATTTTAATTGTAAATAAAGCGCCCGGAGAAATAGTGCAAGGCGACAAAACCGGAGACCGTCCGTTGGTTGAAGAATTGAAACAATGGCTCAAAGCAAAGTATGCGAAACCGGGAAACGTATTTTGCGGCGTCGTGCACAGGCTTGACCGTCCCGTCGGCGGACTTGTTATTTTCGCAAAAACATCCAAGGCATTGACGCGTCTGAACGAAATGTTTAGAAATGGCGAAGTGAAAAAAACTTATTGGGCGATCACACGCAATATGCCGCCTAAACGGGAAGATACGCTAATTCACTATATAACGTCAGTTGAACGGAACAATAAGTCATACGCATCCACGGTTGAGAAAAAAGGCTCACAAAAAGCCATTCTCTCATATCGTCATATCGCATCGTCAGAACGCTATCATCTTATTGAAGTAAACCTTATGACTGGAAGAAAACATCAGATAAGGGTTCAACTTGCATCAATCGGCTGTCCGATTAAGGGGGATCTTAAATATGGCGATAAGCGCAGCAATCCTGACGGCAGCATATCACTCATGGCCCATAGAATACAATTCACACATCCAGTAAGCGGCAAAGAAATAGATGTAACTGCCCCGCTACCCGATGATAACCTTTGGCAAGCTCTCGCTTCGAGTAGCCAAGAGTATGAATAAAAAGAAGCCATGAATCACGTAATTACGATTTCATGACCTCTTTTTTTCGGAATTATTTATTTTAGGCTTGCATAATTGAAAAAGAATGCGTATATTTGCATC
>CAZELD010000109.1:0-3765 GCA_964512855.1 uncultured Muribaculum sp. | reverse complement strand
TTATATATATTCCGGTAAGAATCGACCAATTCGTTAGATGCTACAATATTGAATCCTGCGGCAGTGATGCCGTAGCATAATCCGCCACATCCTGAAAAAAAAGATATGGCTTTTGGACCGGTTCCGTCATTTTTTATTGAATTCGTAGGCTAAAGCATTTAGAAGTGATATGTATTCTCCATTCCGCTTTGTTCTCGTATAGGATCTACGGGGATTTGAAGCGACAATGGAAGTATTGAAAGTTTCTTTAAAAATTCGTTTCTTTTTGCGGAGAATAATTTCGCCGCGCTTTATTTTATCGGCAGTCAATGTGATTTTGGCGATTTCTTCTTTGGATGGAGCATATTTTTCCAATTCTAATGCAGATAATCGATATTGAGTAATGCCAAGAATCTCAGAAAATTGAGCTTGACTGACGGTTAAATTTTCTCGAATTTTTCTAATGTTCATTACTACAATGCCGAATTAAATAGGAAATATTCCATTATGCAATATTGAATTCACTGTGATTTAGCGTTTCGCAAATATTAGTTGAATTATGTCGCTGTTTTTATCAATTTTCCAACAAAGTTACAACTTCATATTCAAAGAAGATAAAAAAATAACCACTTTTAAATAAGATCTAGTGGATTGTTAAAGTAAAGATATATTATCGATTATTGCTGTGAATTGTGCTGATGCGCGGGTGGTAAATTGATGGAATAATGTTATCTTTGCAATAACTAATAACCATAGACTGATTATCATGCAAAGACCGATAGTTGCTGTTTCCGCATTTCTTGCAGGTATGGCGTGCTTTGCCGCCGATTCGTTCACGAGCCAAACTGTGATGGCTACTGCCGATAAGGTGGCTAATTATTTTATCACTAATTATCCTGATGTGGGAGCAAAGAGTTATGTGGGTGGAAAAGAACGCAATAGCAAGATTTGGACGCGCGGGGTGTTCTATGAGGGCCTGCTGAATATGTACCGAGAGAATCCGAGGGAAGACTGGTTGAAATATGCCGTAGATTGGGGAGAATTTCATGATTGGGTGAGCAGTTCCGACAACGAAGCCCGCACATACAACGCCGACTATCAATGCTGCGGGCAATCTTACTTGGAAATGTATCTGATGGATGAGACTCAAACCAAAAGGATGGAGCATATCAAGATGCGCATAGATCAGATGAAAGCGACCGGCAAAATCAACTATTGGACATGGATCGACGCGATACAGATGAGTATGCCTGTCATGGCGCAGCTTGGCGGAATCACCGGCGACAAAAGTTATTGGGAGTATATGTACGAAATGTACAAATATACCCGCAATGAGCAGGGAGGCGATAAGAAAGGAGGTGGATCTCCGCTGTTCAACACTTCTACCGGGTTGTGGTATCGTGACTATCAATTTGATCCTCCTTATAAAGACAAGGTGGAAACCGACAAAGATTGCTATTGGAGCCGTGGCAACGGCTGGGTCTATATGGCATTGGCCCGAGTGATGCAATTCACACCCGAGAGCGAATCTCATCGAAGTGATTACGAGCTTGATTTCAAGCTCATGAGCGAAGGTTTGCTTGGATGCCAGCGTCAAGATGGCTCGTGGAACGTCAGCCTCGCCGCCCCTACCAATTTCGGCCAAGCCGGAAGTGAGGGGCCTGAGATGACGGGGACATCGCTTTTTGTGGGTGGTATGGCCTACGGCGTGCGTGTCGGTCTTCTTGATAAGGATATTTATATGGACGCCATTGAATCCGGGTGGGGAGCCATGCTTGCGGCTGTGCATCCTGATTCCGGTTTCGTGGGGTATTTGCAAGGGTCAGGGTCAAGTCCTGAAGACGGTGGAGTGATTACATATAATTCTATTCCTGACTTTGAGGATTTTGGCATAGGATGTTGGCTGTGGGGCGCCGCAGAGTTGCACGCATTGCTTGCGCAGCTTGAAGCTGCCACGGGCGGCATCGTAGAAGTGAACACTGACGCTCTCAAAGATGTTAAGTATTATGACCTCATGGGACGCAGTGTCGAGCATCCTGTAAAAGGCTCGATATATGTTCATGGCGGGAAGCGCATAATTTATTGATTCCCGCGGTGGCATCACATTATGAATTTGAAACAACTATCTATTATGAGTGACCAACTTAAAATTTATTGTAAAAATATTGAAGAGTATGTCCCGTTTAGCGGAGGGATGACTTTGACTGACATTTATTCATCGCTGTCCGAGCGTATACCGTTCAAGCCGATATGCGCGCAGGTGAACAACAAGACTGAGGATATGCAGTTCCCGCTGTTTTCACCTAAGCAGGTTCTGTTTCTGTCGGCCGACACGCCTTCAGGGAATCGGGTCTATGTGAGGTCGCTCTGCATGATGCTCTACTGCGCAGTGAATCGTTTATATCCCGGTGTGCGGTTGGTGATAGAACACTCGGTGTCACGAGGCTACTATTGCCGCCTTCATGGCGATATCCAAGTTGACGGTGAAGTGGTGAATCAGCTTAAAGAATATATGCGCGACATGGTCAACCGGGATTTGCGTTTTGAGCGGAAAGAGCGTCTCACGCAGGATGTCATAAAAATATTTGAAAAGCAAGGGCTTTATGATAAGGTGAAGTTGTTGAAAACGACTCATAATCTTTATACCGTTTTCTATCGACTTGACGGCTTGTGTGACAGTTACTATGGTAACCTTGCTCCATCGACAGGAATGTTGGACGTGTTTGATCTAGCGCTTTACAAGTCAGGATTCCTTCTTATGGGTCGTGACAGCCTGAACCCGGCAATTGCCGCTACTCCTATCGCTCAAGAAAAGCTTTATAACGCTTTTACCGACTATCTTGAATTTAATAAAATTATCGGTGTTGATAATGTTGGTGATCTCAATGAAAAGGTAATGAGCAAAGAGACTGCCATGCTGATTAATGTCGCAGAGGCTCTGCATGATAAGAAAATAGGCCGCATTTCGGATGAAATTTCACGTCGTTATTCAGAAGGGGGCGCAAGAATTGTTCTTATTGCTGGTCCGTCGTCATCGGGTAAAACCACATTTACCAAGCGTCTTGCCATACAGCTTATGACAAATTTGTTGGAGCCTCAGATGATATCTCTGGATGATTATTTTGTGAACAGAGAGAATACTCCTCGCGAGGCTGACGGCGATTATGATTTTGAGTCGTTGTACGCCCTCGACCTTGAGCAGTTTAATAAAGATCTCAACGCCCTTATCGCCGGAGAGGAGATCAATCTTCCCACCTACGATTTTGAAATGGGCAAGCGTGTGTACAAAGGGCGGAAATTGAAACTTAATTCCAACTCGGTCCTCCTCATCGAGGGTATCCACGGGCTTAATCCGGAACTTACCTCCCACATCGAGGACAAGATGAAATATCTTGTTTATGTGTCGGCGTTGACCACCCTCTCCATTGATGACCATAATTGGGTTCCGACAACCGACAACAGGATGTTGCGGCGCATGATCCGCGACTATAAGTACCGCGGAGTGTCGGCAGTGGACACGATAAAACGCTGGCCGAGTGTGAGACGCGGCGAAGAACGCTGGATTTTCCCCTATCAGGAGAATGCCGACGCGCTGTTTAATTCATCCCTTATTTTTGAGCTTGGAGTAATGAAAGATTTTGCCGAAGATATATTGCGCGGAGTGCCTCACGATCTTCCTGAATTTGCCGAAGCGGATCGTTTGCATCGCTTATTGCAATATTTCATTCCGATAACCGACAGACTCATCCCTCACACTTCATTGCTGCGCGAGTTCCTCGGCGGCTC
>CAZELD010000108.1:0-3790 GCA_964512855.1 uncultured Muribaculum sp. | reverse complement strand
GGCTTTCTGAAGAAAGGAAACATCAATATGAGAACAATGTCAATCCATCTCAATTATCAGACTCCGAACAAGAAATTCAAGAAGAATACTTTTTGAATCATTCCATCGAAAGTATAGAAAATGAAAAAGCGATTAAGCACTACGGAGTTTTTTGGAATAGAGAATATGTAAATTGGAGTTGTAATCCATTGACGAATTATGACAGGAAATTACATCCCCTATTTTTTTCATCGAATATTCTTGCTATTTTTGTGTTATTATAGCAAAAGTATCGAAAATGAGACTTGTTATACAACGCGTGACCAATGCGTCAGTTTCAATTGACGGAAAAATACATTCGTCCATCGGCCGAGGGCTGATGATACTTGTAGGCGTCGAGGTAGGTGACACGCCCGACGATGCCGTATGGTTGGCGGGAAAAGCCGCCACGCTGCGGATATTTGACGATGACGAGGGCGTGATGAATCGCTCGGTTGTCGATATCCAAGGCGAAGTAATGGCGGTAAGCCAATTCACATTGACGGCTTCAACAAAAAAAGGAAATCGGCCAAGCTACATACGGGCGGCGGGGCACAACGTCGCAGTTCCCATTTACGAACTATTCTGCCGTCTGGTCGAGGAAAAGTTGGGCCGACCGACCGCAACAGGCGTATTCGGAGCAAATATGCAGGTGTCGCTCATTAACGATGGACCTGTAACCATAATCATCGACTCAAAACTAAAAGAATGACTAAACCTTCCGACATAACGCTCCGAGAAGCCCAAGCAATAGTCCACAGATGGATCACCACCACCGGAGTGCGTTACTTCTCCCCGCTTACCAATATGGCAATACTGACTGAAGAAGTTGGAGAAGTCGCCCGCATAATGGCAAGAAAATATGGCGATCAATCATTTAAAGCGGGAGAGAAAGACTCCCTCGCCGATGAACTCGCCGATGTCCTGTGGGTGCTGATGGCGATAGCCAACCAAACAGGAGTGGATCTCACCTCAGCACTGGACGCGAATATTGCGAAGAAAAACGCGCGTGACGCGCTCCGCCACATAAACAATCCAAAACTAACTGATTAATCATTTCATAAATACATATAATTATGGCCGACAAGTATCATGACACCGTAGCATCGTCGGAGGTTATCACCGACGACAATGCCATAAAGAACGCCGTCGAAGAGATTCTATCGAAGCATCTCACGGAAAATCTTAATATCGATGTTTATAAAACCCTCTTCAACTGCATGGATCTCACCACGCTATCTACCACCGATTCCCCCTCGTCAGTGGCCGATTTCGTAGAGAAAGTAAATAAATTCGATGAAGAATATCCAGAGCTTCCAAATGTGGCGGCAATATGCGTTTATCCCAATTTCGCTCAGGTGGTACGCACGGTTCTTGACGTATCATCCGTGAAAATCGCCTGCGTATCAGGATCTTTCCCTACCGCACAATCATTCCCGGAAGTAAAAATCACCGAAACGGCGCTCGCGGTAGCCGACGGAGCCGATGAAATTGATATCGTATTTAACTGCGGCAACTATTTCGGGGGCGACTGGGAAGAGGTTGCCGATGAAATCGCAGAGCAGAAACACTCATGCCGCCATGCGCGCCTCAAAGTGATTCTTGAAACAGGAGCGTTGAAAACGGCCGAGAATATTCGCAATGCAGCTATATTGTCAATGTACTCGGGCGCCGACTTCATAAAAACCTCAACCGGCAAAGTATATGAAGGCGCAACTCTTGAAGCCGCCTACGTGATGGCCAAGTGCATCAAGGAATATTATGACAAGACCGGCAATAAGGTTGGTTTTAAGGCTTCAGGTGGCGTGTCGACAACCGCCGACGCGGTAAAATATTACACCATCGTCAAGGAAGTGCTTGGCGATGGATGGCTAACAAACGAATATTTCCGCATCGGCACAAGTCGTCTTGCAAATAATTTGCTTAGCGAGATCCGCGGAGAAGAAACAAAATTCTTTTAACTGATGCAATACTGGGCATTAATCAACAATGTAAAGGTAGGGCCGCTGTCCCCGGAGCAAATACTTGCTCTGGGGGCAACCCCCGAAACCCTTGTATGGACACAAGGATTGCAACAATGGGTTCCTGCGGCGAATGTAGCGGAATTCGGTTTTTCAAACACATCCAGGAATAACACTTACAATCTTCCTCCGTGCCCCGACACTTACTTCGCTTGGGCGATAGTGCTGATGCTTATGTGTTGCTTGCCGGCGGGCATTGTTGCGGTCATATACTCATCATCAGTCGAATCTCGTTATTCCCGCGGAGACTATGAAGGAGCGCTCAAAGCGTCGAACAATGCGAAGATATGGTGCATCGTGTCTTTTGTATTGGGATTGATCGGAGCGCCCGCGGCCCTCTTCTCGGGAATGCCTTTCAACTGGTTCATCTGATGAACCGTAAGCTATTTTTTATTATCGCAATATGCGCAATAATCGGGATCTCAGTATATTTTTATTTTGACCCGAACGATTCGGTCTTTTTCCCTCGATGCCCGTTTCTCTGCCTCACAGGGTTCCAATGCCCAGGATGTGGATCGCAACGAGCTATCCATGCCCTGCTCCACGGAGATTTTGCCACAGCATGGGAAAGAAACGCATTGCTCGTCGCCGCATTGCCGCTGATGGGAGTTCTTGCTTTTTCAGAAGTGACCCGATCAACGTACCCTCGCTTTTACCGAGCGGTAAATTCCGGCATTGTGATCAAGATATGCTGCGTCGTTGTCATCGCATGGTGGGTGTTGCGCAACCTCATCAATAATCACTGAAAAGCGGTGGTTTTATGCATATCCCGATTCTTAGCTGCGACCGGAATTTATTGTAATCCAGCATCCCCTCGCCATATCCATTGTAGAATTGAACAAAAATATACTGGTTGTCGTTTGTTGATAACTTGTAATAGAATTCAATCACAGTATTATAATTAAAATTCCACCCCCTGCGTTTCGTTAACCTTATGCTGCCGCCAAGGCGTTGCGATAGCGTGCAGTAAGTCAACCCGAACTGATACAATCCCATATAGTCAAGCAGGTCACGATTGTTTTCGCCGTCGACCCATGGAGCCCAAAATTTTCCATGCACCATTATCGTAGGGTCTAACCATATATTTCCCGCTATTGAAAGACGGTTCCACGAACGGCTCGCCGTGCTGTCTCGGCCATTACTCTCATGCTCAAGTATGAGCGACACTTTCCCAATAAAGCGATCTTTCACAAACAGAGGCTTGGATAGCCCTATTCCCGGATTGAAATTTAAGTCGGTCATCGGAAATGATTTTTCAAGCACATTCCAAAAGCATCTCTGAGTGTAGAACAGATACAAGTAAGAATGTAACGGTAACACGCTTCGTGTGAGACGCTGAGAAATCGATATTTGAAACAATGCGTTCGTATTACTGCGTGTTGGCTTTGTATTTACCGGCGGCCCGAAAATGAAATAATTATCCTTATAAAGGCCGAAATAAGAGCGGTTGTCATCAAATGCCCTACGCACACTGTCGGCATCCATCACCTCTTCTCGTGAAGTGGCGAGAATCTGCGCATAGGCCGCATGCGGCAATAAAGCAATGAAAATTATTAGTATCGCGTGAAGAATTCCTTTCATCTAAACAACTCCATATATCGTGAATCGCTAATTTTCGACAAATCGCAATCAGTTTTTGCAAAGATATAGAGTTCAACCCTACAATCCTAATTTTCCCTCAAAAACTTTAATCCCCCGGAACCCCTTATAACTCAATTGCAGATTCCAACCGGCATACTCACAGATATGTT
>CAZELD010000107.1:0-4213 GCA_964512855.1 uncultured Muribaculum sp. | reverse complement strand
GGGTTAAATGAAAGAGCCGTGTCAATAGACTGTAAATCAATAATATTGTATACTGTGTAATGGACTGTGCGGTTTCTTTTACATATATTGCCGATTAGTCATGGAAAAACAGTATCTTTGTATTCCATAAAAATATATATTTATGGCAGTCTCTATATCCACGGAATCGCTGATGATCGGTTATCGTTCTAATAAGGGTGACCGAGTGGTTGAAAAAGAAATTTCCCTCAAACTCAATACCGGAGAATTGGTGTGCCTTATTGGGCCTAACGGAGCGGGGAAATCAACTTTGATGAAAACTTTATCGGGATTTTTGCCCCCATTGGCCGGTAATGTTATTATTGAAAATAAGTCTCTGCAAGATTATTCGGGCGTAGATTTGGCTAAAACAATAAGCGTGGTGCTGACCGAGCGGATTAATGTTGAAAATATGACAGTGAAGGAGCTGGTGGGACTTGGCCGGAGTCCATACGCTGACTTTTGGGGAGCATTGTCGCAGAAAGACAAAGAGGTGGTCAGCGAATCGTTAAGCCTTGTGGGCATCACAGAACTTGCCGAAAGGAATGTGAGATCATTATCTGATGGTGAACGGCAGAAGACCATGATTGCAAAAGCTATAGCACAGGAGACGCCTGTCATAATACTTGATGAGCCTACCGCATTTCTCGATTATCCGAGCAAAGCGGAGATAATGATACTGTTGAAGTCGCTTGCTCGAAGTAAGGATAAGACTGTGTTCCTCTCTACGCATGATCTTGAGATTGCTCTTCAAATCGCCGACAAGCTGATTCTTATGGATAGTGTAAATGGAGTGATGGCGGGTGAGACGTTGAAGCTTGCGCAAGCCGGAGTTCTTAATCGTTATTTTGACAAAGGGTGTGTTAGATTCAACTCAGAGAGTTTGCGTTTCGTAATACAAGAGAGTTAAAAGGTGTTATTATTTATACTGAGTTTAAATAATTGATTGTGATTCTAACTGTAAATTCAGAGGAAATTATGATATTTGCATTAATTTTCACAATCAGATTTAACCAAGTATAATATATGAATCTGTCGGAGCTTAAAACGGGGGAATCAGCTATTGTAGTCAAAATCCTGGGACATGGCGCTTTTAGAAAGCGCGTGATTGAAATGGGGTTTGTTAAGGGGCAGATAATAAAATCCATATTGAACGCGCCGCTTAAAGATCCGATTAAATACAGCATAATGGGATATGAACTGTCGCTACGCCGAAGCGAGGCGGAGATGGTCGAAATTCTTCCATTGCCTCAGGATGAACCCTTTTCCGGCCTGAGCCATATAAATACTATTTCTGATGAAGCTGCTGTGGCGCTCCCTGTTGTTGAGAATTATAAAGGTAAATCACACACTATAAATGTGGCATTGATTGGAAATCCCAATTGTGGGAAGACCTCATTGTTCAATGCGGCGTCGGGAGCGAAAGAGCACGTGGGAAATTATAGCGGCGTTACTGTCGATGCCAAGCAAGGCCGCTTCAAATATGGCGGCTATGAATTCAATATCGTGGATTTGCCCGGCACATACTCGTTGTCATGCTATTCTCCTGAAGAATTGTATGTGAGGCGTTATTTGCGTGATGAGAAGCCTGATGTGATAATAAATGTTGTCGTAGCGTCAAATCTTGAGCGGAATCTTTACCTGACAACCGAACTTATCGATATGGACTATTCAATGGTTATTGCGTTGAATATGTATGATGAGCTTGAACGGTCGGGGAGTTCTGTTGACTACAAACTGCTCGGGGAAATGATTGGAGTTCCGATGGTCCCCACGGTTTCGCGCAACGGGAACGGGATCAATCAATTGTTTGAGACTGTAATCCGTGTATACGAAGGGCGCGATAAGGCTGTGCGGCATATTCATGTAAATCTCGGTCAGGAGTTGGAGACTGGGGTGAGCCGAATAAAGGATATGATAAAGGCCGATCCTACAGTAGGGGTGCATTTTTCGCCGCGCTATCTTGCCATAAAGCTCCTTGAGCATGATGAAGAGGCTCAAAAGATATTAAGCTCTTCGCCCGACTATGAAAAAATGATTATCGTGCGTGATGAGGAGGTCGCCCGAATCGAGCGCGACACACAGGAAGACATAACGTCGTTGATCGCTAATGAGAAATATGGATTCATTGCCGGCGCGTTGGCCGAGACATTCCAGTATAAGAAAGAGCAGGATTCTGCCAAGACTACACGGATCATTGATTCAGTCGTTACGAGCAAGCTTTTCGGATTTCCAATATTTCTCGTGATAATGCTGTTTATCTTCTGGTGCACTTTTGAAATAGGCTCATATCCTATGGAATGGATCGAATGGATTGTGGCAAAGATTTCGGGAGTGGTGCAGGTGATTATGCCCGACGGGCCGTTAAAGGATTTAATCGCCGATGGAATAATCGGAGGAGTGGGAGGAGTGATTGTCTTCTTGCCAAATATCTTGATCCTTTATTTCTTCATTTCATTTATGGAGGATTCCGGCTATATGGCGCGCGCGGCTTTCATCATGGACAAGATCATGCACAAAGTGGGACTTCATGGCAAATCTTTCATTCCGCTTGTCATGGGATTCGGCTGTAATGTTCCGGCCATTATGTCGGCGCGGGCAATTGAAAGCCGCAGCAGCCGTATAATAACGGTGTTGATAAACCCGTTCATGTCGTGCTCGGCGCGCCTTCCCATCTACGTGCTTTTAGTCGGCACATTCTTCAGTAAACACGCAAGCATAGTGTTTTTAGGCATATATATGCTTGGAATAGCCGTGGCGGTTATAACTGCGAGGATGTTGCGGCGTTTTTGGTTTAAAGCCGATGAAACACCGTTTGTGATGGAATTGCCGCCCTATAGGATGCCGACTTTGAAATCTTCTCTCCGCCACATGTGGGGAAAAGGCGAGCAGTACTTGAAAAAAATGGGAGGCATCATCCTTTTTGCCAGTGTGATTGTATGGGCGCTTAATTACTTTCCTCTACGTGATGAAGATGCTTCAACACCGGAATTTGAAGCGGTTGAAATGTCATTTGATTCATCATCTATCGACACATCCAAAGACTCTTATCTGGAAATGATTGGTAAAGCGGTAAATCCGGTTATGGAACCGCTTGGATTTCATTGGCGTTCCACTGTGGCGGCTTTGGCGGGAGCGCCGGCAAAAGAGATTGTGGTGTCAACCCTTGGAGTGCTGTATCCCGGTGATGAAGAGATTGACGAAGCGTCCCTTTCCGCCCGATTGACTAAGCCTAACCCCGTTACGGGTAAACCCGATTTCACGCCGGCGTCGGCGTTGAGTCTTATGGTGTTCGTGTTGCTTTACTTCCCCTGTATGGCGACTGTCGTGGCGATAGTCAAAGAAACCGGAAGTTGGAAATACGGAGCTTTTTCGGTGATCTACAACACAGCAGTGGCATGGGTCGTAGCCTTCATCGTCTACAACATCGCATTGCTCCTCTAAATTTCCGGTGAACGCCGGGCGTGGCGCCATAAAAAAGGGATTCTTTCCGGCGTTGTAACCTCAAAAAAGTTCTTACCTTTGCGGGTGGATATGAAGAAATTGGTTTGGATACTGGTTTTGGTCGCCGCAGGCATGATTTCGTGCTCTCGGTCGGCACGGCATAGGCAGATCATCTCGGCTGCCGAGATGGTTGTTTCGGCATATCCTGACAGCGCCCTCCAAATGCTTGAAAATATTGATCCCGCAGATTTGGATGAGGATTCACTGAAGGCATTGTATGCTGTGGTTATTGCTGCCGCCCATAATTCGGTGGACAAGACAATGGCGTCGGATACTCTCACTAAGTATGCGTTTGAGTATTACAGAGACAAAAATTTCAATAGGTTCTTGCAAGCAGGAAATTTGTATGCCCTGCATCGTTTCTGGCTTGGTGATGGCAATGAGGCTTTATGTTTGCTTGACTCCTTAATTTCGCTTCCGGATATTACCGATGCATTAAAGATTGAACTATTACGGTCAAGAATGGGAGTTGGAGGTCAGCAAGGCGATGGCGAGAGGAATATTTCCGCTCTGCGGCAAATAATGCAATTGGATACAATAGAAGCCTCGCAGGCGGAATACAAGCGGCAGCTATACCTCAATTACGCCTATGTGGGTCAAAATGATTCTGCTTTAATCCTGCTCGATGAACTCATTGAGGATGCCCGTAGAAAAGATCTTGCTGAATGGGAGTTCAAGTATCAATATGAAA
>CAZELD010000106.1:0-4335 GCA_964512855.1 uncultured Muribaculum sp. | reverse complement strand
AAAATGACAGTGTTCATAAACGACGGTGAACACGTAAAACCGGGCGACATAGCATTCGTTGTAGAGGGGAAAGTAAGATCACTGCTTCAAACCGAACGCATCATGCTCAACATTATGCAACGCATGAGCGGAATAGCTACCACCACCGCCCGCTATCAAGATAAATTAAAGGGGCTGAAAACAAAAGTACTCGACACCCGTAAAACCACTCCTGGAATGAGACTTCTGGAAAAAGAGGCTGTAAAAATAGGCGGGGGAATGAATCATCGAATCGGGTTATTCGACATGATTCTTATTAAGGATAACCATGTAGACTTCGCCGGGGGCATACCTCAAGCTGTGGCCGCAGCTCGAAGCTATCTTAAAAGCAAAGGGAAAAAATTAAAAATAGAAGTAGAGACCCGCAATACAGAAGAAATAAAACAAGCCCTTGAATGTAAGGTGGATCGCATTATGCTTGACAATTTCACTCCTGAACGCACACGTGAAGCGGTTAAGCTTATAAATGGACAAGCCGAAATAGAATCATCAGGCGGCATAACGATCGACACTATCCGAGACTATGCGGAAGCCGGAGTAGACTTTATTTCAGTCGGAGCTTTAACACATTCCGTCAAAGGCCTCGACATGAGTTTCAAAGCCTGCTGACGCCAAGCATATCATCAACAGTAAAGCCTGCGAAAGTGTCAATCACAACGTGGGCTTTATTTTTTATCCTTTCAACCGGAAGTGTCGTGGCAAGCCCAATCACGATCGCGCCGGAAGCCATACCAGCCTCAAGGCCTGAAACAGAGTCCTCAAACACGAAACAATCAGCCGCATTACATCCTATTCGTTCAGCAGCGATAAGGTATCCTTGCGGATCCGGCTTAGAACGCTGCACATCCGATCCGGTTACAACTGCGTCAAAAAAATCACGCGATTCCGGATGCAATCGCCACAGTTTATCCATTTTTTTCTGGCTGCTGCTTGTTACAATAGCTGATTTTATTCCACGCCGGTTTAACTCAGCAAGAAAATCAATCACTCCATCGCACACGGGATAATCCATCTCATCCTCAAATTTATTTATTCGCCGCAACACATCAGCGGAAGCATCAGGTGAAGGAAAATATGTAGCTAATATCTTCTCTATCGTACTCCCCTTGATATTCATTGCAAAATTGGGATCAGGGATGTTGTAATCTATCCCTAACTTACGATAAAATTGGGTATATAGCCTCTCGCTATCAATAAGTACACCATCAAGATCAAATAATGCTCCTGCTTTATTCATATTAAAAAATTTTAATTATTCTGCAAAAATAGCTATTATGGAACACCAAAACCGTCTAATAGATGTTAATTTTGTAAGATAAAACTTATTTTATGGCAAATTTGGAGAGTCCGTTATCACTTGGGTCCAAGTCAATAAGTCAATTACTAATTCAATATTCAGTGCCCGCAATCATTGCGAGCGTTGCAACCTCTCTATATAATATCATAGACAGCATATTCATAGGGCGAGGGGTGGGACCGATGGCGATAGCCGGATTAGCTATAACATTCCCGATGATGAACCTCGTGGTGGCGTTCTGCACACTGATCGCAGCCGGAGGCGCAACCATCACATCCATATTCATGGGACAGAAAAACATATCACGCGCGACTGACGTGGTCAACAATGTCATGGTGCTGTGCATCATAAACTCCGTTGTATTCGGAGGCTTGTCCTTAATATTCCTTGATGAAATACTCACATTCTTCGGAGCCACCGAAGAAACCATCAGCTACGCCCGTGAGTTTATGACCATAATATTGTACGGCACCCCCATAACATACGTTTTCATTGGGTTAAACAACCTTATGAGGGCTACAGGCTACCCTAAAAAAGCGATGATATCGGCATTAATATCAGTAGGCGTAAATATAATACTGGCTCCTATATTCATATTTAAATTAAAATGGGGAATAGCAGGAGCCGCCGGGGCCACTTTATGCGGACAATCAGTAGCATTCGTATGGGTATTAATCCATTTCTTTTCAAAGAGCAGCTTCATTCATTTTCAACGTAATAACAGATGGTTCACCCCGACAATCATCAAAAGGATTTACGCCATTGGCTTATCTCCATTTTTAATGAACGTATGCGCCTGTGTGGTTGTGGTGTTCATAAACAAAGCCCTTCTTAATACCGCCGGTTCATCAGGAAACATGGCGGTAGGAGCCTATGGAATTATCAACCGCACTACAATGTTCTTTGTAATGATCGTATTCGGAGTGACGCAGGGTATGCAACCTATACTTGGATTCAATTTTGGCGCTAATAATTGGCAACGAGTAAAACGCACATTGAAACTCGGTATGTTGTGCGGCTTTATAATCACCACAATCGGATTTATTTTGACTGAATGTTTCCCAAATACTATCAGCCGCCTTTTCACCACCGACACAACACTAATTGACATCGCTCGAAGGGGATTCAGAATATACTTTTCCTTCTATTCAGTTGTGGGTATACAAATCGTCATCCAGAACTTTTTCCAGTCAATCGGCAAGCCGAAACTATCCATATTTTTGTCGTTGACACGGCAACTAATATTTCTTATTCCGGTCCTTCTCATTTTGCCAAAGCACTTCGGGACTGACGGAGTATGGGCAAGTATGTGCGGAGCCGATATCCTTGCATTCATATTGTCAATCGGCACCTTATATGTAATGAAACGCCGTTTAGACAAGCATTTTTCAAATCTCCCATCACCACAAACCGTTAACCCCTCAGAATGACAATTGACATAAATTTAAGGGTCTCCCCTGAAGTAGCATCAAATATAGACCAACTCACCAAAATCGCAATTAAAGAGAATCGGGTAAATCCAACTCGTGTAAAAGCGTCACACATAATAAAACGCTCAATCGACGCACGGCAACGCAATGTGGTGATCAACATCACATTGAGAATATGGCTTGATGAAACGCCAAAAACATTGACAACTGCGACACCCGTACAATACAACAAAGTCTCAGCCGACAAGCAAGCGATTATTGTCGGAGCAGGGCCGGCAGGATTATTCGCCGCATTACGCCTCATTGAATCAGGCATACGCCCAATTGTGCTTGAACGAGGAAAAGATGTCGATTCAAGGAGAAAAGACCTCGCCGCAATATCTCGAGAAAATAAAGTAGATCCGGACTCAAACTATTGCTTTGGAGAGGGAGGAGCCGGAGCTTATTCCGACGGCAAGCTGTACACACGCAGCAAAAAACGAGGTTCAGTAGACAAAATTCTGAATATATTCCACCAGCATGGAGCGTCAGAAAACATACTCATCGACGCACATCCACATATAGGAACCGACAAGCTTCCTGATGTGATAAAAGCGATTAGACGCACGATTATTGATAACGGCGGGAAAGTGAAGTTCAATTCAAAAGTAACTGAACTAATTATCGAGAATGAGAACGTAACCGGAGTAAAAACCGATGACGGACAGGAGTATCATGGGCCTGTCATTCTCGCCACAGGCCATTCTGCGAGAGATGTATACCGGATGTTGCACGACAGCGGCATCGAACTTGAGCCAAAAGGAATAGCCGTAGGTGTGCGCCTTGAACACCCGCAAGCGTTAATAGACAAAATACAATATCACTCTCCAAAAGGTAGAGGGAAATATCTTCCCGCCGCCGAGTATTCAATGTTGACACGTGTCGATGACAGAGGCGTATATTCATTCTGTATGTGTCCCGGAGGGTTCATCATCCCGGCCGCAAGCGAACCCGGATTACTTGTCGTGAACGGGATGTCGCCATCATCGCGAGGCACACGTTGGGCCAACTCAGGAATGGTGGTGGAAGTTCTTCCTGATGACATCACGGATGATTCCGGCGCGCTGAAAATGATGGAATTCCAAAAAGAGATTGAAGTACGCTTTTTTGAAGAAGCCGGACAAACACAGAATGCGCCCGCTCAACGCATGGTAGATTTCACTGAGGGCAAGCAATCAACCAATCTCCCCACATCCTCTTACGCACCAGGAATCCATTCCGCACGCATCGACAAGTTGCTTCCACCACAGGTAGCGGCGCGCCTGCAAGAAGGATTCCGGCAATTCGGGGAAAAATCAAAAGGGTTCCTAACGAACGAAGCTGTACTAATTGGCTGTGAAACCCGCACCTCCTCCCCTGTAAGAATCATCCGAGATCCGCAAACATTGCAACACGTTAGGCTAAAAGGGCTTTTCCCTTGCGGCGAAGGAGCCGGCTATGCCGGAGGCATAGTTTCAGCGGCTATCGATGGAGAAAGATGCGCAGATGCTCTTGCCAAGTATATTGCTGAACATTGATATATTTTATTAA
>CAZELD010000105.1:0-4368 GCA_964512855.1 uncultured Muribaculum sp. | reverse complement strand
ATGAAAATGCAGGCAAAATTATTAGATGATGATAAGGCCACGTGTTATCTTGTGGAGGCGATATCAAAAAAATCAAAAGATGAAACGTGGCATATTACTTTGGACAAGAAATCACGGGCGCATAATCGCATAAGGCGAATGTCGATGGATAAGTTCTATGAACTTGTCTTTGGCGATTCAACGGCATTTTTCAAATTGTGCATAGCTTTGCCAACAATAATTGGAGATGTGATTAATGATAACTGTGAGTTAGCGCTGACTAACACTGTTTATAAAGAATTGACCAAGGAACATTCTGATTTGCTGACAGCGCTTTATTTGCTCGCATTCTCCACCTACGAGGGATTCAATACGTTAAAAAAGTAGGTAGGAATGGAGAATCAAATAATTTCAGTAAATAATTTCGCTGACTTGCTTGGAGTATCCAGGGCAACTGTTGAATCATGGATTCGATCAGGGAAATATCCGGTTCAAACAGATGCTTCGGGAGTGCGTTTTTTTTATTATAAAGATCTTAAATCAGTTTCTGAAGTGTCAGCCATGTTTTCCTCGAAATGGTATCAGGAGCTTGACGCCAAACCGTTGGAGCGGTATACTTCTGTTGAATTGTTTGCCGGCGCCGGAGGATTGGCTATAGGAATGGAATTAGCCGGGTTTCATCATGTGCTGCTTAATGAATTCGATCATTCTGCTTGTGAAACTCTTCGTAAAAACAGGCCGCAGTGGAATGTAGTAGAAGGAGATATCCATCAAATAGATTTTACACAATTTCGGAACAGAGTGGATTTTCTTTCCGGAGGTTTTCCATGCCAAGCATTTTCGTATGCAGGCAAGCGTTTAGGATTTGAGGAAACGAGGGGAACTCTGTTTTTTGAATTGGCTCGCGCTGTAAAAGAGATTAATCCAAAGGTGTTTCTTTGTGAAAATGTTAAGGGACTTGTAGAACACGACAATGGGCGTACGCTACAGACCATTAAAAATGTTATTGGTGAATTAGGATATACATTAGTTGAGCCAAAAGTTTTGCGCGCCATTCAGTATAATGTTCCACAAAAAAGAGAGCGATTAATTTTAATTGCTATTAGAAACGATCTTGCCCATGAAGTGGAATTTAAATGGCCTGATGTATACCCCGGAATCAGAACTCTTCGAGACGCGTTCTATAAAGGTGATCTGTATGGCTCGGATGTCCCTGTGTCGGAGGGGCAAAAATATCCGAAGTCAAAAGAGAATGTAATGAGGCTTGTTCCTGAAGGAGGGGACTGGCGTAATCTACCGGAGGCGGTGGCTTGTGAATACATGAAGGGGAGTTACAATCTTGGCGGCGGGAAAACGGGTATGGCGCGACGGCTGGCATTGGACGAACCAAGTCTTACTTTAACTTGCTCTCCGGCACAGAAACAAACAGAAAGATGCCATCCTATTGAAACACGTCCGCTTTCAGTAAGGGAGTATGCCCGAATACAAACATTCCCTGATGAATGGCAGTTTGAAGGCAGTTTGGGCGCTAAATATAAGCAGATCGGTAATGCCGTTCCGGTCAATCTCGCATGGGCGATCGGGCGTTCTCTTATTCGCTTGTTTAATGATATGCGAAATATTGAATCAATATCTTTTGGCGCAGATGGCATTAAATGTAGTCATTATACAAAACTACATGGTTTGTTTGAAGGGATGGTGTGCGATGATGCGTCGGAATATCCGTCGGATTGATTTGATTTCGGGGGGGATTATTTTTCTGATCTTGGTGTTTTGGGCTTGAAGCTTCGCTTGCCGTTGGCGGTTGTTGACTGGTTGTTGGTTGGTTGACGTTTGCCGTTTGCGGGTTTCTTCTTGAATCGCATCGGCTTTTTTCTGTTGGCGGTGGGCCGCTGGCGCCGTTTTTCTGGGCGATATTCCGGGGTTTCGCCAAGTTCGGAGGGCATGGCGTCCTTTCGCACTTCGTAGCCGAGGAATCGTTCGATAGCCCCAAATTTTTGTTGGTCACGTTCGTTGACGAGCGTCACCGCTTTTCCATCAGCGTTAGCCCGGGCCGTTCTACCTATTCTATGGATGTAATCTTCTGCTTCTCGGGGCACATCGTAGTTCACGACCATTGAAATGTCGTCGATGTCAATGCCTCGGGCGAGAATGTCGGTTGCGACAAGGACATCAATGCGTCCGGCTCTGAAATCGAGCATCACTTGATCGCGCTCAGATTGTTCGAGATCGGAATGCATTTCGCCGGTCTTAATCTTGCTTCGGCGCAGTTCTCTCGACAAATCTCTGACCGCAAGCTTGGATGCGGAGAATACGATCACGCTCTTGGAATGGAAAGTTTTCAGAAGATATTTGAGCAGAGGGGTTTTCTGAGAATCATAGCACACGTAGGCGGATTGATCGATTTTTTCCGTCGGACGTGATACTGCGAGCTTTACTTCGGCGGGATTATTGAGGATCGCTTTTGCGAGCTGCTGTATTTTAGCGGGCATAGTGGCCGAGAACATGAGTGTTTGGCGTGATTTAGGCAATTGGTTGACAATCTGCATTATATCGTCGTAGAATCCCATGTCGAGCATACGGTCGGCCTCGTCAAGGATAAAATATGAAACTTTCGACAAGTCGACATATCCCATGTTTAGGTGGGCCAATAGGCGTCCCGGGGTGGCGATAACGACATCGGCTCCGAGCCGTAGACCCCGTTGTTGCTGAGCGAATCCTGCGCCATCGGTTCCGCCATATATAGCCACGCTGTTGATTGGGACGAAATAGGCGAACCCTTCCATTTGCCGGTCTATTTGCTGCGCAAGCTCTCGGGTGGGCGCCATGACGATGCAATTTACGGCGTCTTCGGGAACTGGCTCATTCATTAGCCGGTCAATTATGGGGAGTAGATATGCGGCGGTTTTTCCTGTGCCGGTTTGCGCGACTGCGATTAAATCACGTCCTTCGAGAATCATGGGAATCGCCTTCTCTTGAATTGGAGTACATTCGTTAAAATTCATTGCGTCGAGCGCGTCAAGTATGTCGTCGCTAAGATCCAGTTCGTCAAATCTCATAATTTTCTTAAAAACTCGTATTCAAAGACAAAGATACGAAATAAAAAGCGATTTTTGCGTACCTTTGCATATAATATGAATAAGAAGAAAGCCATTTGGGATCTGCATCGCTTGAGCGCGGAAGAGTTCAAGCAGTCCCGGAAATTGCCTATAGCGGCGGTGCTCGACAATGTGAGGAGCCTTAGCAATGTGGGTGCCGTATTGCGCACCTGCGATGCGTTTGCGGTTGAAAAGGCGCTATTGTGCGGTGTGACCGGCGCGCCTCCGTCGCCTGAAATTCACAAGACCGCTCTTGGCGCCGAGGATTCGGTGGATTGGCGTCATTATGACAGTACTCTCGATGCTTTAAGCGATTTGAAAAAAGAGGGCTACACGATATGTGTGCTTGAGCAGGTGGCAGAGAGTGTCTCGCTTGAGCGGTTTATGCCGGAAGCGGGGAAGAAATATGCCGTTGTTGTGGGTCACGAAGTGAACGGGGTGGCGCAGGAAGTCGTTGATGCCGCCGATGTATGTCTTGAAATTCCCCAGCGGGGCACTAAGCACTCTCTCAATGTGTCGGTGAGCGCCGCTATCGCGCTTTGGCACCTATTCTCCAAAATGCCGGAGGATTAAGTCTGTTGATACAACCTATTTCATAATGAACGTGATGTTCATTCGTGCTGATGCATAAAAAGGGCGAGCGCCATCATCGGAGCCCGCCCTCGTCAGGAATGAATTATGTGTGAAAAGTTATTCTACTGTCCATTTATAAGTGTCATCGTTCTCGATTGCAACCCAAGAAAGGCCTTTCTCCGGTTCGTAAGCGGTATTTGTTACGCGGTTGTAGGCTTTTCCAGAGAATTTACCGCCTTTGATAACCACGTATCCTACCGGAAGATCAACGTCATTGTCTCCGTTGACCAATTGCTTGTTCCGTGCTGACTGCTTGATGTGGATTCAAAATAGCTGTTGGAAAGCATGACATTTCCGCTTGCTACGCCGCGTCCCATACCACAAATTGTAAATTCGCCTGATTTTACTGTGACGCTGTCCATTGTCACATTTTGCGGAAAATAAGACACAAACAGTGCCGAGTCCGCGGCCGCTTCCTTGGCTGGAACTATGCCGCTATGAACCGACCGGGGAGGGTAAATAATTGAGTGCCAACTGATTGAGCTGGCATCAAAAATAAGAGAATTATTGCACTAATCGCACTTCGTATCAACATTCTTTTTCGGAGGAAGTAATTTATTTGCGTTTATTCAACGGCAAAGGTATAATTAAAAACAAATCAAACCAAACAAATTAATAAAATTTTCTGTCTAAAAATAAAAATTTAGTAAAATTTGCC
>CAZELD010000104.1:0-4495 GCA_964512855.1 uncultured Muribaculum sp. | reverse complement strand
CTGTGTCCAATTGAAAAGCCGCAAGTAGTATAGCGCTAATTTACAAACAGTTACCTCACTTCCCCCCCCTAAAAAAGAGCACAAAAAGATGTAAAATAACGGATTGAAAGTTTGTATTAGTCACATACAATTGCTGCCTTTGCATTCGTGATGCTCTCACGAATCAGCGCAATGATGCCGTTGGGTTCTGCACGCGCACTGACAAACCATTTTATAGAACCTACCTTTAGCGGACAGTAATAGTTTTGTATATGTTTGGCATGAAAATGGAATTAGTAGACTGCATATCAATGAGTGGCTTTGCAAAAAAAAATCCGGACCGCCACTATTGTGGCAGTCCGGATGTATCTTTAGTGGATGTGATTGTTAGTTCTGAGCGGGTGCTTCAGCAGGCGCTTCCTGAGCGGCAGGAGCTACGGGAAGAGCGGGAGCGTCGCCTACGTTGGTGTTGAAGTCGGCGGGCTGAGTCTGCTCAACGGCAGCGGGAGCCACGCGTGAAGCGCCCTGAACAAGGTTGCGGGGCATAACGAAAACGCCTACAATAGCCAATACGCCGATTGCGGCAGCAAGCCACCATGTGGTCTTTTCAATAAAGTCGTTGGTGCGGCGAACGCCCATTACTTGATTGGCTCCGCCAAATTGAGATGAGAGGCCTCCACCTTTTGATTTCTGAATGAGCACCACTCCGATCATAAGGATTGATGCGATAACGGTAAGTGTGATAACTAAGATATACATGTTATTTCTGTTTTATATATTGCTGATTTATGACCAATTTATGCAAAAAACGCAATTGGTCTGCAAAGTAAATACTTTTTTCCGGATATTTCAAACTTAAATTGCTTATAATTTCGTATGCTTTGGCATATCGGCGTTGTTTTATGTAAATTTTTGCCAAACTTTCGCTTAAAAGCGTGTCATCCTGAATTGCAGGCTCTTGGATCGGGTCTTTTTTCGGGGCGCCCGGTTTATCCTGTACATGGGGCGCGTCGGCGGTGGGTGGGAAGTGTCCGTTATGCTCTCTGCTTTTGAGGATAAATGAGTTTATGCGGCTTTCGGGCGAATTGTCGTCAGAATCGGTTTTGGGAGGCAAATTGCGTTCTTCCTCTTCTGAAAGAATGAGGGCATAATCTGGCGTCGGGTTGAAAATAAGTTTTTCAAGAAGTTCGGTCTCTCCGCTGTCGTTGCCTCCGTAATTGCTTATGAATGTGTCGATAATCTCTTCGGTTGAGGCCGGCTCTTTAGGCTCTTCGGCTGGATAGAAGTCTTTTAGTATTTGTCCGAGCGGTTCTGTCAACCTGTAGAGTATCTCAGGCGAGGAGCTATTCAGCGCGATACGTTGAGAAAGCTCTTTTCGCCGATCGTTGTCCATACGGGCGCCGTCGCGCTCGAGTTCAAGCACCGCCGGAAGTGTGAAATACGGGTATTTGCGCGACATGGCGTCTCCCCATTCCCGATCGACTTTGATCGATGGGTCGGAGAGTAATTCTTTTAATATTTCCGCATCGGTCTTCATTTGGATACTCTTATTTTACCAATTTCCGAGTGTGGCGTTGAAAATGAGGTCGATTAGTTGTTCCGTTATCTCGGAGCACAGTTGATCCTGAACATCGGTAAGCATTTCTGAACTGTCAAAATCTTGATAGGCCGAAAATGACTGATCGACATCGTTTTTTCCATTTTTAGTGTCAGTGTATTTCACTCTGACGGTTATAGTGAGGCGCGTTTTTGACGCAAGGGCGTTTTCTGTCACCGCCTGAGGAGAAAGCGAATAGCCGGTTATTTCGCCCGTCATTTCAAGGTCGGCTCCATTATCCACCACTTGCAATCGGGTGTTGCGGGTTATGTAATCAAGCAACGCGTTCTCAAATGTTTGCTGCAATGGAGGATATACTAATGCGGCTCTGATAGGGAAATTGGACACAGATATGGTCTTATATACCGTGTAGTCGATTGCCGATCCATTGAGAGTGAAGCTTATGCGGCAGCTTTGGGTCATCAATATGCAGCTCAACATGGTTATCCATATTGAAATGCGGTTTAGAGCGAAACGCATCCCCGCTATTTTACCAAAATTGAGTCTATTCGAGTCCATATTCCTTAATTTTGCGGTAGAGAGTTCTCTCCGAGATGTTCAGTTCGGTGGCTGTTGCTTTGCGTCGCCCCTCATTGCGTTCAAGCGCCCGTTTGATGGTCTCTCGTTCGGTGTCTTCCAATGTCATGCCATTCTCCTCAGGGTTGATTGGTATGGCCTGTGCGGCTGACGTGTGGTTGAACACTGATTCTACCGGTGAATATTTTACAAGCGTACTCGGCATTTCCATCACCGGTTTGGCTTGCTCATAGGGTGCTGCTCCTTGAGCCTGGCGCGACAGGGCGCTTATTGCAGAGCGGAGAGAATCGATCTCCTCTCGCATACGGAAAATCATATTAAACAGGACTTCGCGCTCGGAGGCGTATGAATGTGCTCCCGCTTCTGAAATAGTAGGAGTGTATATACCGGCTCCGGCGGGGAGGTATTGCGACAGTTCCGATGGCGTAACTGAATTGCCTGCGTCAAACAGCGCTATCTGCTCAACGACATTTTTGAGTTGACGCACATTTCCGGGCCATGGAAAGCGGAGCAGCATCTCTGATGCTGCCGGATCGAATTCGATTGCCGGCATACGATAGCGTTCGGCAAAGTCGGCGGCGAATTTGCGGGTGAGGAGAAGGATGTCATCTCCTCGTTCGCGCAATGGAGGCACGCTGATGTGGATTGTCGAGAGGCGATAATAAAGGTCTTCGCGGAATTTACCGCTCTCTACCGCTTTCATCATGTCGACATTGGTGGCGGCCACGATGCGAATATTGGCGCGTTGCACTGTTGAAGAGCCCACTTTTATGAATTCTCCGCTTTCCAGCACACGCAATAGGCGCGCCTGAGTGGTAAGCGGCAGCTCGGCGACTTCATCCAGAAATATTGTTCCGCCGTCGGCTTCTTCAAAATAGCCTTTTCGCGAAGCTACAGCGCCGGTAAATGAGCCTTTTTCATGGCCGAATAGTTCAGAGTCAATGGTGCCTTCAGGAATGGCTCCGCAGTTGACGGCGATATATTTAGAGTGTTTTCTGGCTCCGTAGCGGTGAATTATCTGAGGAAAGAACTCTTTCCCGGTGCCGCTTTCTCCGGTGATCAACACTGACAGATCGATGGGGGCGACACGTATGGCGCGCTGAATTGCCGCTGTCAAAGCCGGAGCGTTGCCAACGATGCCAAATTGCGATTTGGCCTGCTGTACCTCTGCTGATATGTCGACCGGCTTCATTTCCTTGATCTTAACTGATAGGTTTTATCCTTCAAAAATTCACCAAGTTCTTCAAGCGTGCCATGAGCCTTGAGTTCTGAGGCCGGGATGATGTCGCCTACCGACACATGGATGGTAGAATGGCACTTTTTCCACACCTCGGCCGGTAGACGAAGTGTGCGCAAACGCCAGTCTATGAGGCCAAGAATATTGAACCACGCGCTGTTGTGCCCATGGAAATATATCGGCACAACAGGCACTCCAAGCTGTTGTATAAGCCTTATGATAGTGGGTTGCCATTGACGATCCTCAATGCGTAGACGGCTATTTATCTTACTTACTGCTCCGGCAGGGAAAAATCCCACAGGTTGCCCTTTTCTTACTTGCATTATAGCCTGCTTTATGCCCATCATCGACACCGCCTTTTTTGCTGGATCGTCAGAGGCGAGCGCGTCGACAGCGATAAAGTTGGGACGCATAGCCGAGATGTGGTTCAAGATCATATTGACCATAACCTTAAATTCAGGGCGATATTGTGTCATCAATGCGATCAGAGATATGCCGTCGAGGGCGCCAAACGGATGGTTGCTGACGGTTACAAATGCTCCCTTTGGCAGATTCTCAAGCACTTCCTTTCCGTCCACACGGAGAGTTATGTCGAAATCTTTTAGCAGATTATGAGCAAATTCTGGCCCCAGAGTGTGGCAATATTTTTCATGAACGGCGTTTACTTTGTCAACTGAGAGCCAATGCAAGGCTTTGTTGACGAGCCGCTCATGCGATGACAATTTCGGCACCATCGCCGCAATGTCATTGAAGTCAAGCACGGTAGGCTTTATTTCGGTATTCATCTATATTATCTTGCAATAGTTTACAAAATTACTAAATATAACTCATAATGCAAAATTTCAAATTCCGCTTGCATAATTAAAAAAAACTATCTATCTTTGCAGCACTTTAGGCATCAGTAATGATGCTTGGGTAATAGGATTGTCTTATGGTGTAATGGTAGCACTGCAGTTTTTGGTTCTGCCTGTCTTGGTTCGAATCCAGGTAAGACAACTCAAGTTAAGGGGGTTAAGTAATACTACTTAGCCCCTTTTCTTTTTACCTGATACTGCGACCCTCCAACACCAGGGGCATCGTCTTCCGATCTCAATCTTCACCGGCGATGTAGCCGGCAGTGTGGGTTCCGGCGTAGGGACATTGGG
>CAZELD010000103.1:0-4626 GCA_964512855.1 uncultured Muribaculum sp. | reverse complement strand
AATCTTCCTCAAAATCGTCGCTTGCAGCGGCTGCAAACATTGCTACCTCCTTGGCTGCTTCGACACCGCCCGGAACTTCACCCGGGGTAAACGAGAAACTCTTTAGTCTCCACTTGGTGCCACCAAAATAGAAATTGTAAGTGTTGCCGGCTCTAATTCCGTAAGACACTGTAGATCCTGTAGGTAGAGTCTGAAATTCAAGCCCCTGATCTCCAATGTTAACGCCGGATGTAAGGGTCACTTCGCCGAGTGTTGCATCAATGTATGTCGCATCCATTGTGTTTGTAGGATCATCATTCACAAACATATTTACAGACTTGTTAGACGCAATCTCGGCAGCAGTCACAATCTCCAAAAATCCGTCGGTGAGTGGAGTGAATTTGATTTCCAAACTGTTTTGGTCGGCTGTTGCATAACTGCTGCTGAAAGTCCAAGTTCCGGCGTCTACTGTAGAGCCTTTTGATGTGTTGTTCAAAAACTCGGCAGTGATTGTCGTTAGCTCAACTTTGTTGCTTGTGACAGCGTCACCTGCTTTCCAGGTTTCGGTCAAGACTTCCGAATCATCGGCGGCATCTTGAGCGAACGCTCCTACAGCCATGATTAGTGCAGTAGCAAAAGTAAAAAACTTTTTCATAATTGCATTTTGAAATGGATAAATATTAATTAGTCGCTTATTTGATAAATATCATCTTCCATGAAATCCTCAATCGAGCCGATTAAAGATTTTAAGGATGACAAACAAAAGTAAATAATTTTTTCAAGAAAAATGGTATTATAATTATAAAAATGGGCGAATTAACATTATTTAGGCGCTAACAACTACGTAGATGGAGGTAATTTAAAGGTAAATCAGGGGCAGTGCCTTTGTATATAGAACACTGTATAATGTTGGGGATATGCCTTTGGAATGTTGCATGAATGGCTGACCGCAAATTTGACCTCGCAAAGCGATGTGCCTACAATTGGATTGCATCTTTAGGAATAAAAATCTTTAATCGGCTCGATTAAGGATTTTAAAACTTAGAATTCGTATAGGCGTGTGGAGAGGTTGAGCATAAATGTTGTGGCTCCCTTATGTGGCTGGGCCATAGCTATCCCAACACGAAATTGCTTCACGTTGAGGCCGGCGCAGGCTGAGAATCCGGAGAGGAAACTGCGGGAATATGTGCTCATGTCGGTGCGAGTTTTATAATTGTAACCTACGCCGATATAGAAGTTTTCTGACGGAGCGTACTCGGCTCCGAAAACAAGATGTCGGAAAAGATTAGACGAAAAACTGTCCTTGGTTTTACTCTCAGATGATGATGATCCATCGCCGGGATCATCGTAGGGTAAATGCCATTTAGTCAGGTTCCAAGCCGTTATCGACAATCGGAACGGGGTTTCTCCGAATCCTTTTGTTAGGCCGAGCCTGACATCCACAGGCAGCCGGTCATACTTGTCGTTGAAACGCTTCACCTGTCCACCGAGATTGGCTACTACAGCCGAAAGTGAAAGATCGGATTCATCATCGAAATAATTTAGTCCGAGATCAGTGGCTATGGCAAATGCCGAATAAGAATCGTAGGCGGAGTAAATACCTTTTAGTGTTATGCCGCCGCGCAAGCGATAGGTTATGTCGTGGCTGTAAGTAGCTGATAGATACATATCTTTTGGGCTGAAAACACCGCTGACAATGCCGGTTTCATCGGCTGCTTTTATTTCGCCATAACCGAAATATTGCACTCCGACAGCCCATGCTGAGTGTTCGCCGGCCGCCATCCCGAATCGCGCTCCGGCGAAGTCGGCGGTACCGATATAACGCATATAGTTGAACGCCAATTGCTTCTCAACTTCCGGCCCTAAAAGCGCCGGGTTTTGCTCCGACATTCCCAATTCATCGTCGATCACTGAAATGTTGACACCCCCTAATCCGTAGACATGGCTCGACACCGGGATGTTGAGGAAGTTGTAAGCTGTTGAGCCGTCGACGCCTCGCAGCGCTGACGGGAATAGGACGCCTATTAGAAAAATGATTGTGAACTGACGCAATTTCATAATTTTTATAACGATAATTACATACGGCTTATTGCGTCATTATCCCCATTTTTACTTAGGGGCCATCAACACTCTGTCATGTAGGACTTGGAAGACGTGCTGAATGCATGACCTTATAATCAAACAAGGTTAAACAATTGCAAAAAAAATGTAACCGCTTGTTTTTATCGTGTGATGGATTTATATTTGCACCCACTTAATATGCTTCAATATGAAATTTAATTTGAAAATCATCACAATATCCTTGATCTGTTTCATGATTGCTCATACGGCGTCGGCGCAAATGAGAAAAATCATGGCTCATACAACAGCCCAAACGCTTGCAATGACCGATAATGACCGGTGCTCGCAAGAGTTTTCTCTGGAATTGATTGAAGCATACGAAAGTGAATCGGTCGATGTGCCTCCGATGTTTCCCGGCGGTCAGAATGCGTTGCTTAGATACATCAATTCCGCGCGCCGTTATCCCGCCGACGCATATAGCCGTGGTGTGCAGGGTAAGGTTCTGTGCGCGTTTGTGGTGCAGCCCGATGGCCGCGTGACTCACATTAATGTGCTGCGAGGGGTCGATCCATCTCTTGACCGCGAGGCTGTGAGGGTGTTGAGCGCCATGCCCAATTGGCTTGCCGGAAGAATCGGGGATCTTGCGGTTCCGGTATACTGCATAATGCCGGTTCAATTCCGCCTTTGAATATATATCGCATACTTCCGCATAATATTTTCATTTTAATCGGGAAATTTGTATATTCGCATATCCATTCAAACATAAATCTGTTATGGCAAATAAAAGAGACCTAAAAAAAATGATCAGAACTGTGTGTGGCGACATCGCCGGCGAATGTATATTGGCTCGTCATTTTGTTCCCGGCATCGATGCTGATAAGATGATGGAAATTGTGGTGGAAATCGCTGATTTGCAGTGCGACACTTTGACTAATGTGTCATTCTCATTTGATAAGAGCGAAAGCTCGTTTGATAATGCCCATTTATATCGCGCCGAGCGTAAAAAATATTTCAAAAAAGGATATGCGAAACTGCGCGGCGATTTTGATAAAGCGGTATTGGAAATTGTCAAGAAAATGAATGCGGCCCTGCCTGAGAAGCAGAAGGAACTTAACAAAGCAAAGGCTTAAAGAGGCGCGTTTGCTATTGTTCACTATCGATTTACAACGCTGCGGCTTGTGATGCCGTTTTAATTATAAGAAATGCTTATATCCAAATGGATACTTAAGATAATCGGGTGGAAGGTTGAAATAACCACGCCCGATTATCCTAAATGTATTATATGTGTTGCTCCACACACTTCAAACCGGGATTTTATTCTAGGGGAGCTTGCATATACCTCTGTCGGGCGCAGAGCCGGATTTCTGATGAAGGAGGCGTGGTTTGTTTGGCCGTTAGGCTACTTTTTCCGAGCGATAGGTGGTATTGCCGTTCCAAAGAAAAGAGGCGCGTCGCTCTCAGCCGAAATTGTGGAAAAGTTCAAAAATAGCGACAGGCTTGTGCTGGCGATCACCCCGGAAGGCACCAGAAGCGCCAATGCGAAATGGCGCCACGGGTTTCTTCACATTGCGATGGAGGCTGATGTGCCATTGTTGCTCGGCGTGCTCGATTTCAAAACCAAAGCGATTGAAATAAAGACAAGGTTTACCCCTACCGGCGATGTCAACGCCGACATGAGGGAGATAAAGAGATTTTATAGCCGGTTTTCGGCAAAATACCCGGAAAAATTTTCAACAGCCGATGAGTGACATCTTAAAAATTGCGGCGCTTCAGCTTGACATTGCCTGGGGCGATCGGGATGAAAATATGCGACGCGTGGCTTCGGCCATCGAATCATTGCCACCCGGCATTGATGTGTTGATGCTTCCCGAAATGTTTTCTACCGGTTTTATCTGCGACCCTGCGGAAGCTCTCGCCGCAGGTGAACGCATGGACGGCCCCACGCTCTCGCTTCTTCGGAAGTGGGCGAGCGAATACAGTATGGCTATATGTGGTTCGCTGATAATAAAAGTCGATGACAATGTGTTCAACCGAGGATTTTTCATTGAACCCTCGGGCGATGAGTATTTTTACGATAAGCGCCATCTGTTCTCTTTCAGCGGAGAGGATCAGGCTTACACGCGAGGGGAATCGGCAATCCCCGTTTTTCGCTACAGAGGTTGGAATATCGCTATGGCGGTATGTTTTGACTTGCGTTTTCCTGCCTGGTTGCGTAACCGCCACGGTGAGTATGACATATTGATGATAATGGCTAATTGGCCCGACAGCCGGGCATACGCATGGCAACATCTCCTGATAGCCCGCGCTATTGAAAATCAAGCTTATGTCGCCGGGTGTAATCGCGGCGGCTCCGACCGATTTGGCGTGTATTCGGGGACATCGATGATTATTGAGCCAAAAGGGCAACCGGTGCATATTGAAGTCAGCCCCGGAATAATAACCGCTGATTTGTCGAGAAGCGATTTGAACGTGTTCAGAGAAAAATTCCCGGTATATATGGAGGGCGATAATTTCATGATGGCGTGACAAGCATTTTCGCTTTGTCGATTGTTATAATTGCATAACAATCTTCAAAGTTCGCAATTA
>CAZELD010000102.1:0-4678 GCA_964512855.1 uncultured Muribaculum sp. | reverse complement strand
TGCTAACAATGAGAGAAATGGTAGAAGTGATAGAAGTAAAATTTCGGCAAGTCACTTTTTTTATGTACCTTTGCTGAAATTTTTTTCGTAGAATGAAGAATATTTTATTGCGAAGTATTTCCGGAGCCATTTATGTAGGGCTGATCGTAACAGGCATCCTTTGTGGTGAATGGTCTTTTTTAGCTCTATGCATATTATTTGCGGGTTTAGGTATCGCAGAACTGCACAAGTTGCACACAGGATCACATTGCGGCAACCTAAATATTGCTGTTGATATTTTAGGCGCACTTATTTTAATAAGTGGGACGTGGCTGTATGTATTCTTTAAGTCACCACTTATATTAGCAGTCTACCTCATATATATTATCTGCCGATTGTTGCTCCAGTTATACCGTACAGGCACAACTCCAATGAGCGACTTGGCCTACTCCGCGCTTTCTCAAACGTATGTAGCGTTGCCATTAGCATTGATAATGTTCATATATGCTTATTCTCCGGCAATAGTTCTTTCAATGTTCATCTTCATTTGGCTTAACGATACGGGAGCGTTCATTGTTGGCAGCTCTATAGGCAAACACCGTCTTTTCCCTCGTCTTTCTCCAAAGAAATCATGGGAAGGATTCTGGGGCGGCCTGTTAATTTGCGTTATAGCAGCAATTGTGATTGAGATTTTTTCGCCCGATTTCTTTGCGGCAATGAGTATGCTGCAAGTCATTATATTTTCATTAGTGGTGGTGGTATTCTCCATATGGGGTGACTTGATTGAATCTATGTTTAAACGCAATTTCGACATAAAGGATTCAGGACATCTCATTCCCGGACATGGAGGAATTCTTGACCGCATCGATTCACTCCTACTTGTGATACCGGCCACTTTATTTTATTTAATTATAATCAGATAATAAACAAATAAAATATCAATATGAGCGATCAACGATACAACTTACGCGGTGTTTCCGCATCGAAAGAAGATGTGCACAACGCCATTAAGAACGTCGATAAAGGCATATTTCCAAAAGCTTTCTGTAAAATAATTCCCGACTATCTGGGTGGCGACCCGGAGTATTGCAACATAATGCACGCCGACGGCGCCGGAACGAAATCTTCGCTTGCATATATGTATTGGAAAGAGACCGGCGACCTCGCTGTTTGGAAAGGAATTGCACAAGACGCGCTCATAATGAACATCGACGACTTACTATGCGTTGGAGCGACCGACAATATTCTTGTAAGCTCAACCATAGGCCGTAATAAAATGCTTATAACCGGCGATGTGATTGCCGCAATAATCAACGGTACGGAAGAATTACTCGCTGAACTGCGGGAAATGGGAGTAACCATCTATAGCACCGGTGGTGAAACAGCGGATGTCGGAGATCTTGTGCGAACAATTATCGTTGACAGCACTGTGACCTGCCGCATGAAACGCAGCGACGTGATTGACAATGCGAACATCAAAGACGGCGATGTCATCGTTGGTCTTGCAAGTTATGGAACTGCGACATACGAAAATGAGTATAATGGAGGCATGGGTTCCAACGGTTTGACATCAGCGCGTCACGATGTATTCGGACACTATCTCGCTGAAAAATATCCTGAAAGCTATGATGCCGCTGTTCCAGAAGAATTAGTGTATTCCGGTTCCATGAGATTGCTCGATAATGTTGACGGGACTCCGCTTAACGCCGGCAAACTCGTTCTATCACCAACCCGCACATACGCTCCTGTGATAAAGAAGATTCTCGACGAGATGCGTTCAGATATCCATGGAATGGTACATTGCTCAGGCGGAGCGCAAACAAAGATAATGCACTTTGTGACAAATAAACACGTTATTAAAGACAACTTGTTCCCGATACCTCCTCTGTTTGACATGATACAAAAAGAATCCGGAACCGATTGGAAAGAAATGTACAAAGTTTTCAATATGGGCCACCGCATGGAAATTTATATATCTCCCGAAAATGCGGTCAAAATTATTGAAATTTCAGAAAGCATGGGTATTCCGGCGCGCATAGTGGGACGTGTGGAGAACGCCTCGGCCAATAAACTGACTATCATTACAGAAAAAGGCACTTTTGAATACTAACAAATAATTTAAGAACCTAACATATAAGCCTAACACATAACTATGAATAAATTCAGATGGATCGCAATTTTATTTGCAACAGCAATCACATTGACAATTGTATGTTGTAAAGGAAAGAGCGGCTCATCATCGGTGACAAACGGGAAATTCCCTGACACTTTACGTGTTGGCACGCTCTATAGCCCGACATCCTATTTCATTTACCGTGAGGAGAAAATGGGATATGACTATGAGCTTATCAACAACTTCTGTGAAGCTAAAGGAATCGCTATGGATTTGGTCGTAGCGCCAAATCTATCAGCGCTGCTTGCGATGGTGAAAAGCGGAAAAATAGATGTAGCTGCCTACGAAATACCTCTTACGGCTGAATATAAGGATAAAATAATTCCTTGTGGGCCTGAGAATATATCCCATCAGGTACTGGTTCAACCAAAATCAGCCGGCTCTCTTATTACCGACGTTACACAACTCATCGGCAAAGAAGTATATGTGGAAAAGGATTCAAAATATCAGCATCGTCTTAATAACCTCAATCAGGAACTTGGTGGCGGTATTACAATCCACACTGTAGATATCGACACACTAATCACCGAAGATATGATTGAGATGGTCAGCTCAGGGAAAATACCATTGACCGTGATTGATTCTGATGTGGCTCAAATCAATAAGACCTATTATAACGCATTGGATATTAGCACGGAAATAAGTTTTCCTCAACGAGCGTCATGGGGGGTTAACCCCAAAATGGCGTGGCTTGCTGATTCTATCGACAGTTGGATCTCTGGCAATGCGCCAAAAGACGAGCAGGAGAATCTGATGAAACGCTACTTCGAGCTTAGTAAAGGCGGTTACAATTATCAGATTGATCTTTCTAACGGCTCAATGTCGAAATATGACGAACTGTTTAAAAAATATGCAAAAGAGATAGATTGGGATTGGCGTCTTTTAGCGTCACAATCATTTGCTGAAAGCAACTTTAACCCTAACGCGCGTTCATGGGCCGGAGCGCGTGGGTTAATGCAAATTATGCCGCGCACAGCCAAGGGGTATGGGTTGTCGGCAAAATTGATGAACAATCCGGAAGCGAGCATCAAAACTTCAGTTAAGATCCTAAAAGATCTTGACAAATGGCTTACTAAATACGTTAGCGATCCGGAAGAGCGCAAGAAATTCGTACTGGCGGCATATAATGTAGGAATAGCTCATGTTTACGATGGTATCGCCTTAGCAAAAAAATATTGCAAAGATCCGACTAAATGGACTGACAACGTAGAGCAGATGATTCTTTTGAAATCAGACGCGAAATATTACAATGACCCAGTCGTGAAATTCGGCTACGCGCACGGTCGGGAACCGGTTGGATATGTGAAAAAAATTCTAAATGTATATGATCAGGCAAGGAAGCAAATTCCTGCACAATATTAACATAACCCCCCCCCAATTTTAATTATGAGAAAGAAATATTTAAGTGTGGCCATAGTATTGGCATTATGCGGCTCGATGCTTACAACTTCTTGTATAGGAAATTTCGCTCTAACAAGCAAACTGCTTGCTTGGAATAAGACAATCAGCAATAAATTCGTAAACGAATTGGTATTCTTCGCATTCTGGATCATACCGGTCTATGAGGTTTCGGCTCTCGCAGATGTCGTTGTTTTCAATAGCATTGAGTTTTGGAGCGGCAATAATCCTATAGCCTGCGGAACTAAAGTAATAGAGGGCCAAGACGGGAAATACCTTGTAAAATGCGATAAAACAGGCTACACTATCACAAGTGAGAACGACAATAGCATTGTCCGCCTTGACTTTGACAGCAACGACTCTTCTTGGAGCGTAAAGGTTAACGATGGAGAAAAATATAAGCTAATGACATTTGTGGATGACACCCATGTTAAAATGCTAACTCCGGATGGAAGTATGCAAATGGTTGAATTGTCACAAGACGGCGTTTACGCATATCAACAAATGGCTGTAGCTAACACATTTATGGCGGCCCGCTGATGAATTCGACAATAAAATACTTGATAATGGCAACCTTAGCGTTGCCATTATCTGCTTATAGCGATAATCTGCCAGACTAACAAAGCCGGTGGATATACCCATGTTGTTAAGCGGAAATTTCGGAGAATTACGCAATAACCATTTCCATTCCGGCATCGACATTAAGACACAAGGACGTACCGGACTTCCGATATATGCTGCCGCAGATGGCTACGTGTCACGGATCGTAGTCTCTCCTTGTGGATTCGGGCGAGTTGTTTACATCACCCATCCTTCATTAGGGATAACCACAGTCTATGGACACTTGCAATCATTTTCCAAGAAAATCGATGACCCGGTTAGGAAAAAACAGTACGAACAGGAAACATTTTCTATCGACATAGAGTTTCAGCCGGAAGAAATACCCGTAAAAAGCGGCGAGCAAATAGTGCTTAGCGGAAACGCAGGTTCATCGGGCGGCCCACATCTTCACATGGATGTCCGCGACACAGCTACAGGCGAAACCATGGATCCACTCCCCTATTATAAAGAATATATTAAGGGGACTTCTATAAATTAAGTGCTTGTAAATTAGAAAAATAATTTGTA
>CAZELD010000101.1:0-4809 GCA_964512855.1 uncultured Muribaculum sp. | reverse complement strand
TACACGCTTTCCAGGCGTGCCTCTTCAGCCACTCGAGCATCACTCCGTGACTTAGGCAGTGCAAAGTTAAGAATAATTTTGGATTATATAATCTTTTGCCGATTTTTTTCGGATCAAAATAAAATTGATGTGGATTGATGCGGATAAATAAGGAGACGTTTATCTTCCAAAAAATAACGATAAATGGTTCTGATGAAATAATTTTATGAGAAATTGAAGATTTTTGTTGCATGGTTGAAAGTTTTACTTTATTTTTGCGTAGAATTTTAAGAAAAAGCGAATATGATTCGATTTTACGCATATTATTATTCTTACTTTTATTTCGCAAGAAATTGAAGCGGGTTTTAGTATGCGTGTGAATCAAAAAATAGAATATTAAAAACATTATTAAAGTCCCGCTCCTTAACGATAGGTTCGGGACTTTAATTTTTATAATAAATTAAATCGATGCAAAATAAGCGCGTGACTATTCAAGGTGTTGCCGGATGCTATCATGATGCTGCGGCGCGGAAGTATTTCGGGAATGAGGAGATTTCCACTATCCCGTGTGACTCTTTTGAGGAGATGTTTGAGGTTTTGGAGAATGACGCTTCTTTGATTGGCATTCTTGCGATAGAAAATACTATAGCCGGTTCTCTTCTTCAGAATCATGAACTGCTTCGTAAGAGTCATCTGCGTATTGTCGGGGAATTTAAAATGAGAATTTCCCACACACTCGCCGCTTTGCCCGGTCAATCGCTTGATGAATTGAACGAGGTTAATTCGCATCCAATGGCGTTAAGGCAATGCGAACAGTTTCTTCATCGTCATCCTAATTTGAAGATGATTGAAAAATTTGATACAGCCGGCAGCGCTAAGGAGATTGCCGAGAAAAATCTTTTAGGCCATGCGGCAATATGCGGCGAGTATGCCGCCGGGTTATATGGATTGGATATTCTGGAGCGAGAGATTGAAACTAACAAACGCAATTTCACGAGATTTCTCATCTTAGCAGATCCGCTTATCTCCAATGAAATGCTGCCAAAAGAGGCGATGATAGATAAGGCATCGTTGGTGTTCACGCTTCCTCACACGAAAGGAGCTTTGTCGAAGGTGTTGACGATACTCACGTTCTATGATATTAATATGTCTAAAATCCAATCGATGCCGATTATCGGCCGTGAATGGGAATACCGATTTTATGTAGACTTGACTTTTGACAGTTTCGTCCGCTATCGTCAAGCGATTGATGCGGTTCGTCCGTTAATCAATGATTTGCGGGTGCTCGGTGAATACGCTGAATGTAAAAATGAAATATAAAATGGGAAAACAATCAATTGTTCCTGCTGATAGAGTACAGGAAATACAAGAATATTATTTTTCAAAAAAGTTAAAGGAAGTAGCGAAATTAAACGCTCAAGGCGCGGATATAATTTCGCTTGGCATAGGAGGCCCTGATCGTCCTCCGCATCCTGACGTAATAAATACCCTTGCGGAAGAAGCGGTTAAACCGGGAAATCATAGTTATCAACCATACGTTGGCCTTCTTGAGTTACGCCGCGCGATGTCGCAGTGGTACTCTCGATGGTATGGCGTTGACTTGGATCCCGACACTGAGATTCAGCCTTTGATTGGTTCAAAGGAAGGTATTCTCCATGTGTCGTTGGCATTTCTGAATCCCGGCGACGGCGTATTGGTGCCAAATCCGGGCTATCCCACATATTCATCAGTGAGCAAGCTTGCGCAAGCAAAAATTTACACATATAATCTTGTCGAAGAAAATTCATGGATGCCTGACTTTGACGAGCTTGAGAAGTTGCCTCTTGACGAAATCAAACTCATGTGGATTAACTATCCTCACATGCCGACAGGCGCTCCTGCCTCGTTGGAACTGTTTGAACGTGTGGTGGAATTCGGAAAACGCCATAATATCGTAATCGCTCATGACAATCCATATAGTTTCATTCTAAACGATCATCCTCTAAGCTTGCTTCAGGTAGAAGGAGCTAAGGATATAGCGATAGAGATGAATTCGATGAGTAAGTCGCATAACATGGCCGGTTGGCGTATAGGAATGCTCGCGTCCAATCCTACATTCATAAACTGGGTGCTGAAAGTTAAATCAAATATAGATTCGGGTCAGTTCAAGCCTATGATGCTCGCCGCAGTGAAGGGTTATGAGCTTGATAAAGATTGGTATGATGGCGTTAATGCCGTATATGCCTTGCGGCGCAAGGTGGCAGAGAAGATTATGGATGCTCTCGGATGTAAGTATGATCCCAATCAAAGAGGTTTGTTCCTTTGGGGACGTATCCCGGATAATGCCGTGTCGAGTGAAGCTCTTGCTGATAAAATCCTTTATGATGCGAGAGTGTTTATCACGCCGGGATTTATTTTCGGTTCCAATGGAGAGCGCTACATAAGAGTGTCGTTATGCGCCACGGAAGAAAATATGCAACGCGCTCTTGAGAGGATAAATGAAATGAATAATAAATAAAATCATATAACTACGATGACTGAATTAAAACCGCTTTTTGATAAAGGGGTAATCGATAAGAACCCCATCATAATTGCCGGCCCCTGTAGCGCTGAAACAGAGGAGCAGGTGCTCGCCGCAGCCCGTGAGCTTGCGAAAAACGGAGTTAAAATATTCCGTGCCGGGATATGGAAACCTCGCACTAAGCCGGGAGGTTTTGAAGGCATAGGTTCGGAAGGGCTTCAATGGCTGAAAAAAGTGAAGGAGGAAACCGGTATGCTGACCGCTACCGAAGTTGCTACACGTCAGCACGTGAGTGAGGCGGTGGAAGCCGGAGTGGATGTCTTGTGGATTGGCGCGCGTACATCGGCTAATCCGTTTGCGATGCAAGAGATCGCCGACGCAATAAAGGATGCAGGCGTCGATCTGCCCGTGTTGGTGAAGAATCCGGTCAATCCCGATTTGGAATTGTGGATAGGAGCGTTGCAGCGCTTGTATAATGCCGGAATAACTCGCCTTGGAGCCATCCATCGCGGTTTCAGTTCTTACGGCAAGCATCTTTATCGCAATTTGCCCCAATGGCATATCCCTATTGAATTACGCCGCCGTTATCCTAATCTGCCCTTGATCTGCGATCCGAGCCATATAGGTGGTAAACGGGAGCTTGTGGCGCCGCTTTCCCAACAGGCGCTTGATATGGGTTTTGACGGCCTCATAATCGAAAGTCATTGCGACCCCGATTGCGCGTGGAGTGATAAAGCGCAGCAGGTGACACCCGAAGTTCTTAATTTCATCCTTAATACTCTTGTGTTGCGAGATTCAGTAGTTACCACAGAAAGCCTCAACCTCCTGCGTCAGCAGATTGATGAGCTTGACAATGAGCTTTTGGAAGTGTTGAACAAGCGTATGCGCGTGTCACGCGAAATAGGTCAGTATAAGAAGGAGCATCGTATGCCTGTATTGCAGATAGGGCGCCATGACGAGATAATGCAGTCACGCGTATCTCTCGCCGAGGAAATGGGAATGAGCGGCGATTTCATGCGCACTGTCCTGTCGGCCATCCACGAGGAATCGGTTAGGCAGCAGATTGAGGTGTTAAACGATCGTACACGTTAAAAAACTCTATAGTCATGAAAATTTTAATTATAGGAGCCGGCAAAATGGGGTCGTTTTTCTCCGATTTGCTATGCCGTGATCATGACGTGGCGATTTATGATACGAATCCGCAACAGCTTCTGTTCACGTATATGTGCCGCCGGTTTCAATCGCTTGACGAGATGGATCAATTTAATCCCGATATAGTGATAAACGCTGTAACTGTTAAATACACATTGCCTGCGTTTCGTGAGATTCTTCCGCATGTGTCGGAACGCTGTATATTGAGCGACATTGCGTCGGTGAAAACCGGCCTTCCTGAGTTTTATGCTGAATGTGGACGTCCTTTTGTGTCGACCCACCCGATGTTTGGCCCAACATTCGCATCCCTTAGCAATCTCAGCAATGAGAATGCTATCATAATTAAGGAGGGCGATTATCTTGGAAAGGTGTTTTTCAGGGATTTGTATTCACGTCTAAACCTTCACATCGAAGAATACACATTTAGTGAGCATGATGAAACGATAGCTTATTCGCTGTCGATCCCATTTGCGTCAACATTGGTGTTTGCGTCGTGCATGAAGCATCAAGATGCTCCCGGCACCACATTCAAGCGGCATAAATTGATCGCCGACGGATTGATGAGCGAGGATGACTATCTGCTTAGTGAGATCCTTTTCAATCCCAATACCTCTGGTCAGCTTGAAAAGATACAATCTAAACTTGCTGAATTGCAGCGTATTGTGGAGACTCGAGATGTGGATGCGATGCAAAACTATCTCAATCGTGTCAGGGATAATTTGAAATAGAGACAAAAAATCAAAAGAAAAATAAGTTCCAAAAGGTAAGAGGATGTAAAATAATCTCTTACCTTTTTTAGGTTTAATCAATTAAGAGTCTGTCTAATAAAAAATTTAACATTAGCCGTTGACATTTCTACCGCTCTTGGATTTTTTCATTGAGCACGTCACAAAGTCAGTCAGATAGACCATAAACAATGGAAATATCACCATTCCTGAAACAGGCAATATGACGGCGACGATTTTTCCGGAGGCTGTGACAGGCGATATGTTGCAGCCGACGGTCGACATATTCATTGCTGCCCACCATAACGCTGTCCAGTAAGAATTGACTTCAGTATTGACTCCGGCTTCGCGCTGATAAAATATTAAGGAGCAGAAATAGCCTACCAAAATCATTATCGACAGATAGGACATGAATATACTCGTCACAGCATTGGTTGATAGATAGCTGATAAC
>CAZELD010000100.1:0-4893 GCA_964512855.1 uncultured Muribaculum sp. | reverse complement strand
CTAAATTTGCTTAAAATAAAAAATTTAACCTCTAATCATGAAAAAATTAGTTGCATTACTGGTGCTTGCGTTTGTCGCTGTCGGCGTTCAGGCGATTGAGCTTCCTGATAGGAAAGAGACTCTTAATACGCTTATTAAGGTTAATGATTATTATCTTAAGAAGCATCCTGATCCATACGAGGGTATTCCTTATTACTCTCGCAAGAAGGTGTATGAAGCCAATATTTGGACTCGCGGCATATATTTTGAGGGCTTGATGGCTCTTCATTCGATTTATCCCGCCAACCGCTATTATGATTACGCTTATCAATGGGGCGAGACTCATAAGTGGGGTATGCGTCGTGATGACACAGCGACCAGAAATGCGGATAATTATTGCTGCGCCCAAACTTATATAGATCTTTATAATTTGACTCCTGAGCCCAAGATGCTTACTAAGACTAAGGGCACGATGAATATGCTTGTCAATACGCCGCAAGTGAACGACTGGACGTGGATTGACGCGATTCAGATGGGTATGCCTGTGCTCGCAAAGATGAGCAAGCTCACCGGCGATCCGCGCTATAATGAAAAAGCATGGGAAATGTATAGTTGGACGCGTGACTCACTCGCCGGCGGCCTTTTCAACGGAAAAGAGGGGCTTTGGTGGCGCGATAAGGATTTTGTTCCGCCTTATAAGGAACCTAACGGCAAGAACTGCTATTGGTCGCGCGGCAATGGATGGGTTGTGGCCGCTTTGGCTCGTGTGCTTACCGAGCTGCCTGCCGACGCTCCTCACCGGAAGGATTATGTGAAGGATCTTGTGGCTATGTGTGACGCTCTCGTTAAATGCCAGCGTGAAGATGGTTTTTGGAATGTGAGCTTGCTTGACGAAAGTAATTACGGAGGGAAGGAGCTTACAGGAACGGCGCTGTTTGTATATGGTATGGCTTGGGGCATAAATAATGGCGTGCTTGAGCGCGGTAAATATCTTCCGGTGGTAGTTAAAGCGTGGAATGCGATGATTAAAGACGCTGTGCATCCTAACGGCTATCTCGGCTATGTGCAAGGCACCGGTAAGGAGCCTAAAGACGGGCAGCCTGTTGCCTATGATTCTGCGCCTGATTTTGATGATTTTGGTACCGGATGTTTCCTTCTCGCCGGCACTGAGGTTTACAAGCTTAAATAATTCGATTGCCCTCATAACGGGGTGCTGAAAAAATAGCTTCGGAGTCTCTGTTGGGACTCCGAAGTTTTTTATATATGGATGCTGTTTTTGAATCATTGTCAGGGATTTTGGCACCGGGATGGTGTGATTGTTGGGAACTTTGATTATATTTGCAAAAATCACAATCCTATGTTATGCTTGTAAAAACTTATGGAGCTGCCGTTCAAGGCATTGATGCTATTGTTGTCACCATCGAGGTGTCGGTGGAAATAGGAGCCACGTTTAATCTTGTGGGTCTTGCCGATATTGCGGTTAAAGAGAGCTATCAGCGTGTGCGTGCCGCCATGAAACAGTCGGGATATGAATTTCCCCGGCGCGCGGTGCTTGTCAATATGTCGCCGGCAGATGTCCGCAAAGAGGGCGCGGCCTACGATTTGCCAATAAGTGTGGCGATTCTTGCCGCTGCTGAGGTTTTTCCGCCAAATAATTTGGATAGGTATATGATAATGGGAGAACTGTCGCTTGACGGGAGCGTATTGCCTATCCGAGGCGTTCTTCCGATGGCTATCAAGGCGCGTGAATTGGGTTATAAAGGCATAATCGTGCCGGCGGCTAATGCCAGAGAAGCGGCTGTAGTTAATAATCTTGATGTTTACGGCGTTTCAACGCTCACGCAGGCGGTGGGTTTTATCAGCGGCACTGAGGAGATTTCGCCAACGGTGGTTAACACACGGGAGGAGTTTGGACGAGCCGTTTTGAGTTTTGATTTTGACTTTGCGGAAGTTAAGGGGCAGGAAAATGTGAAACGCGCGTTTGAGGTGGCTTGCGCGGGAGGACATAATATTTTGCTTGTCGGTGCCCCCGGATCGGGAAAATCGATGATGGCTAAACGGTTGCCGTCAATCTTACCTCCGCTCACACTCCAAGAAGCGCTTGAAACAACAAAAATACACTCGGTGGCAGGAAAGTTGCGGAAAGGCTCGATGCTAATGACTATGCGTCCTTTCCGGTCACCTCATCACACAATATCCCCCGTGGCTCTTGTGGGGGGTGGAGGAAATCCTATGCCCGGGGAAATCTCGTTGGCGCACAACGGAGTTCTCTTTCTCGATGAATTCCCGGAGTTTCCGCGTGCGGTTCTCGAGGTGATGCGTCAGCCGTTGGAAGATCGGGTGATAAGTGTTTCCAGAGCTAAATATTCCATCGACTATCCGGCAGGGTTTATGCTTGTGGCGTCGATGAATCCTTGTCCGTGCGGATATTACAATCATCCCACTAAAAGTTGCACTTGTATGCCGGGACAAGTGAGCCGTTATCTGAGCCGAATTTCAGGACCATTAATGGATCGCATCGACCTTCAGGTTGAGATAATGCCTGTGCCATTTGAAGAATTGTCGTCGATGGGCGAGGGAGAGCGTAGCGATGTCATTCGCGAGCGTGTTGTGAAAGCCCGCGCAGTGCAGACTCTGCGCTTCAACAGCGAGCGTCATGTGCATTGCAACGCGCAGATGAATTCGAGGCTTCTTGCGGAATATGCCGTGCTTAATGATGAGTGTATGGAAAAACTTAAATATGCGATGAAGCGGTTTGACATGAGCGCCCGCGCTTATGACCGTATACTGAAAGTGGCCCGCACGATCGCCGATTTGGACTATGGATGCCGTCCCGATATGACTATTGACAAGGCTGTCGCCATGCCGATTAATGTGTCGCACCTCCAAGAGGCCATCTCTTACCGCAACCTCGACCGCTCCTCCTGGGGCTCCACCGGTTTTTGAAACATCTATCTATACGATGATATAAGTAGATTTAACGTATTTTTTGTATCTTCGGTAGTAATATTATACGGTCATGCAAATCACTTTAGATTCGACGCTGCGTCATCAGATTGATGCAGGTGCAAAAGGACGAAGAAAGGATCATTCATCCGAAAATGAGTTGGCACAAAAGCTTAATGACATCCGAATGCCATACATGGGTATGCTCAAAAATGAATCTGTTGTTCAGAGAGGTTTCTCTGAATTGATTTTATTAAATAAAGTTTTGTCATTTCTTCAATGGGGCAAGTGTGATTGTCTACAAGCTTATGCTACCGGAAAACTTGCAACTTCAGAGGATGGAGATAGTAGTGTGTTGATTGAAGGAGAATCCATTACATCGGCTAAAAGTGATATTATAATAGTTCTTGAAAATTCAGGAATAAAGAAAGTTGTCGGAGTTTCGATTAAGCAATGTAACAATAGAACTCCCACAAATGCGCAAGTGTTCTTTACAACTGCAACAGCTTTCTATAACCTCTTGTTGAATAATGGAATTAGTCTAAGTGAGAATGCTCTTATCGCAATGCGCCAATTCTGCGGAGACGTTGGGTTTAGACCTATTGATGATTTCGATTGTTCAGATAGAATATCGTCTCCTGAGAGATATTTTGGGGAGGAGATTAATGAGGATGGTAGAATTGAGTGGGAGAGTGTATTCAAAAATTATCAAGATGAAATAACTCGGCTTCTATTGCAAAAGGGATATTCCAATGACCCTTTTCCTCCTGAAATAATAATGCGCAAGACAAAAAAAATCCAATTCTGTGGATGATGAGGTTGCTGTATTCACGATGGATGAATTTGTGGAGTTATCGCATAAGTTTTCTACATTTGCACATGGTTTTTATCAAGTTAGGAAAGGTCGTTATAAAGAGCCGGAGGGAGTTGTTCATCAAGCCCCTCGTTTTGGCGTGATACAAATGCAGCGAGGAGGGCAAAAACAGCATCCCACGCAATTGCAATTCAATCTTAAAGCGGGATATTTTTACGAGTTGGATAAGTTATAGGTCTCTTTAATGTATTTCGCTATATTATAGGCTAATACCGGGGGTACGGCATTGCCTATGACGGTTCTTATCGCTCCGTCAGATCCTGTTAGTTTGAAGGAATCCGGGAAGCTTTGTAATCTGAGTGCTTCTCGAATAGTCAAGGCTCTGGTGGCTATTGGGTGTACATTATTACCTCCTGAAATCATGTTGAAGTTTGTGGTGACAGTACTCCCTGGCTCATTCCAGATTTGTCTTTTATAGGTGGTATTATATCCTGAAGGCGGCCTCAGGGACGGATCTTTATTCTCATGGGCGCTTTTTCCCTCCGGAACATTATAAAGCCAACGTATCACGTGTTCAGGGTGCTTAGTAGATTTGTGGTATATATCGGTCTCGGAGGACTCTCCTGATTCAATGTAATCCAAATCGGAAACAGCATCTCCAAAAGTGAATTTAGGAGTTGTACGGGAAAATAAATCGGTGTATTTGGGGCTTATTGGCTCCGGAATGGATGGTGGTATATCAATGTCTTTTCTGACACCGATGAATATTACTCTTTCTCTGTTTTGTGCTACTTCATAGTCTGAAGCGTTGACTATGAAGAACTCTCCATTATAACCGATTTTGTTGAATGTATTTATTATTTCATCTTTTATCAGTTTTCCTTTCGGGTTTTTCATTGAAGTAAGAAGCCTTACATTTTCCATTAGAATAATTTTGGGCTTTATTTTGCTGGCGATTTTCAAATAGAAATGGAAAAGAGTGTTCCGTTGATCTTCAACATTACGTTTACCTGCCAAACTGAATCCTTGGCATGGCGGCCCCCCGGCGAAAAGATCAATTTCAGGATGTATTTTGACCAATTCATTTATTTCTTTATCTGAGATTTCCCTAATGTCATTTGACAAGAATTTGGCATTCGGGAAATTTAATTTAT
>CAZELD010000099.1:0-4958 GCA_964512855.1 uncultured Muribaculum sp. | reverse complement strand
ACGTTAGCTTTTTAAGGCAAAATATGTTGTATATTGCAATAATATCACTATATTTGCGAAATATTTTCACATTATCACAATTATAAATGCTTATGAAAGTAAATTTTACGCGTGCAATGCTTGCATTTTTAGCATTGTCCGGCTCAGCCGCCTTGAATGCTCAAGATGCTAAGATTTTGTCATTTACCGTGGCTGCCGAAGATGCCGGTAAGAGCATCACTCTCCAAATCGGCGTCACTGCCAACCAAAATGTTACGGTCGACTGGGGAAACGGAACGACTTCTGACCCTGTACTTCTCAGCACTCAAAACGACCCTTACAACTCTCTGACAGGAACCATCGCAGGAACCGAGATTATCGTCTACGGAACTGACCCCACCGCAATTAAGCGATTCTATTATCGGGGAGAGGATGCCCCAAAAATGTCATCGGTCGATTTATCAGCGTTAACAGCGTTGACATACCTTGAAATAACCGACAATGACATAACTGCGTTAGACGTGTCAAAGTGCAAAGCCCTTGAAACATTGGCAGCATCCAACAACGCCCTTACATCATTGACTCTTCCCTCAACTGAAACATTAACCTCTATCGATGTTTCAAACGCCGTGGAAAATGGCGTTGTCACAGCGGGATCTAATGAAGTATTGGGAAGCGCATGGAGCAATGCTCCTAAATTGTCCACACTGAAAGTTTCAGGAAACACAAAGCTCAAAATGATAAGCTTCCTCAAATGGGAGACATTTGACATTTCAAAAAATACCGAGCTTACAACTCTCTATATGGACGGAAGCAAACAGAGCACATTAAACATCGCTGCAAATACCAAACTCGAAACATTAAGCGCGACCTACAACAGCTTCACCGAGATTGACGCTTCAACCATGTTGGCAGACGCATCGATTTATCTTGAGAACAATGCATTGACATCTATAAAAATCCCTGAAAATTATAGCGGCACTCTGCGAATTACGGACAACAATTTAACATTCGCCACCCTGCCTGTTTATTCTCCCTCTTCAGCTTATAAATACAGATTCGCTCCTCAAGCGATTATCCCGGCAAGTATATCCGGAGATAACATTGTTGATTTATCAGAGCAAGCAAAAGTCGGCGAAACAGCATCTACTTTCGTTTGGAAAGTCGGCGAAACCACTCTTGTAGAGGGCACTGACTACACCGCAAAGGATGGCGTATTCACATTCTTGAAAGACGTGGCAGATGCGTATTGCGAAATCCAAAATTCGGTGTTCTATGCATCCGGATCGGCAGGCTACAACCAACTGACGCTTACAACCGCAACCGTAACTTCACCCAACTTGATTCCGTTGATGATGTCATACGATGTCAACATCGCAGAAGGCTTGCCCACCACATTCAACATGACCGAAAACACCGGAGCCGGCATTGACATATATATTGATTGGGGCGATGGCGCAAAGACAGGCCCATATAAGGTTACCGATGACAGCTATATCGATTTTTCAGGCACTCCGAAAGGAAAAACCATCAAGATTTATGGAGACGCGAATGTAGTGAATCGCTTCTCAGCAAGCGCTGATTATAATTTTAGCAACTTGACATTCGGCAATGTGCAGATTGAGAGCATCGACCTTTCCAAACTCGTCAATTTGACTAACTTAGCACTGAATCAGCATCTGTTCTCAACCGTTGACTTGTCAAACAATACAGAGTTGACATCAGTTGATCTCCAGTCGAACAAAATCACAGCATTCGACTTCGACCTACCCAAACTGAAGACTCTCAGCCTAAGCAACAGCGCTAAGGACAACGTGAAAGCTTTTGGCGAGAATAAGCCTTCCAATGTAAATTTCGCAAAGATTCCGGCACTTACCACATTTGAAGCAAGCTACACCGGCATCAACCTCGACTTCACCCAACTTGGCGAAAATATCACAACAGTTCGTTTGATTGGGAATGATCTTGAAAGCGTAGATCTAAGCAAGAGCGGCATCAACCCGACAACAATCGCGCTCAACTACAACAACCTGACTACTCTTGACGCATCGGGCATCAAGACCAACGCATCCTTGATGGTTATCGGCAACAAGTTGACCTCAATCACTCTTCCTGAAGGAATGGCCGGAACTGTCAACATCTCAAGCAACTGTTTCACTTTCGCAACCCTTCCTACTGTATGGTCTAAACTCACCTACACCCCGCAAGCTGTAGTTGAGGCACAGATTGCAGATGGAAAAGTTGATTTGTCAGAACAAGCATTGGTGGGAGCGACAGCGACAGTATTTACATGGAAAGACGGCGAAACTGAACTCGTTGAAGGCACCGACTACACAGCATCCAACGGCGTATTCACATTCCTTAAAGACGCAGAAAATGCTGTCTGCACAATGACCAACGCAGATTTCCCGAAGCTTACACTCACCACATCTCCGCTTAACATCCAACTTTCCGGTATTGACGCAATCGGCGCAGACGAAAACGCTCCGGTGGAATACTACGACCTCCGCGGTATACGTGTAAGCGGTGACGTTCCCGGTATTTACATCCGCCGTCAAGGCAATAAGGCCACAAAGGTTCTCGTTAAGTAATCAGTGTGTCAATTCACTGAAAATATAATCCAACGAAAGGGACGCACTGTTTAGTGCGTCCCTTTTTTATTTTGTCCGTTTATGATTGAATCCGTACAAGAAATAAAGCAACGTCTTTACGCAATGCGCAACGGAATTGTCGCCGACGCCCTCCGCAACGCCGGCTCACCATACCGTATGATATTCGGTCTCAACTTGCCTCAGATTGCAGAAATAGCGCGCGATATACCACGCTCAGCGGAGATAGCTGCGAAACTCCGAGAAAATGCAGATTCACGCGAGTGTCAACTACTTGCGCCTTTTCTTTATCCGGCAGAAGAACTAAAGATGGAAGATGCCGAAAAATGGATTTCAGAAACTCTATCGCAGGAGGCCGCCGACATCCTTTGCATGAAACTGCTGCGATACACTCCCTACGCTCTTTTGCTTATCGACAACTTGATGGGGTCATCACGCGCTCTGACGCGTTATACTGGTCTGCGGTTAATGTTATATTTCCTGTCAACAGATGTAAATAAAGCAAAAATGTATGCCACAAAGGAGTTTGCCCGCAACGAGCCGACCACCAAAGCTGTTGCGTATTCCATACTCGACGAAATTTCCCTTTTATCAAAATAAAATAGTTGGGGTTCACACCAGAGCGCCCAACGGAATAGACTGGTCAAATACATCCCCCGACACAAAGTCCATGAGAAAATAAGGAATATTGGTCAAAAATTATATTTTTCAGAGTTTTATACCTACCTTTGCAATATATATTTTAGCTAAAATAAAATCCAACACAAAATCAAGTATTATGAAAGGAATCGTATTGGCAGGAGGTTCAGGCACAAGATTATACCCGATCACAAAGGGCGTCAGCAAACAATTATTGCCCATTTTTGACAAACCAATGGTTTATTATCCCATATCAGTTCTTATGCTCGCCGGAATAAGAGATATTCTGATCATCTCTACGCCACAGGATCTTCCGGGATTCAAACGCTTGCTCGGTGACGGTTCTGATTATGGTGTTAACCTGCAATACGCCGAGCAACCATCGCCCGATGGATTGGCTCAAGCATTCATCATCGGTAAAGAGTTTATTGGTGATGATTCTGTGTGTCTGGTGCTTGGCGACAATATTTTCCATGGCGCCGGATTTTCAAATATCCTTAAAGAATCAGTTAAAGCTGCCGAAAAATCACACAAAGCCACCGTATTCGGATACTGGGTTGATGATCCGGAGCGTTACGGCGTCGCTGAATTTGACAAAGAAGGAAATTGTCTTTCTATAGAGGAAAAACCGCAACATCCAAAAAGCAACTACGCTGTAGTGGGACTATATTTTTACCCAAATAAAGTGGTAAAGGTCGCCAATTCAATAAAGCCATCGGCCAGAGGCGAGCTTGAAATAACCACTGTCAACCAAGAGTTTCTTAAAGACGGAGAACTTAAAGTGCAAACTCTTCCAAGAGGATTCGCATGGCTTGATACCGGCACTCACGACTCTCTTGCTGACGCTTCTATATATGTAGAAGTGCTTGAAAAACGTCAGGGCTTGAAGATCGGTTGTCTTGAAGGAATCGCATACCGCCAGGGTTGGATTGACGCTGACAAAATGAAACAATTGGCTCAACCAATGCTGAAAAACCAATATGGCCAGTATCTCCTCAAAGTAGTCGAAGAAGTAGAACGCACCGGCAAAATGAACCTCGACTAACCCTATTTGACACACAAGGACATATAAACCGAGGATGTATCGCAAAAAATCAATTTATTTTTTTTGTTATCTGGTCTAAAAAATATTTTATGGAAGTAATAAAGACTGATATTGATGGAGTGGTGATTATTGAGCCAAAAGTGTTCAAAGATTCCCGAGGATATTTCTTCGAAAGCTATTCCAAACGCGAATTTGACGAAAAAGTCCGTTCTGTTGACTTTGTTCAAGACAACGAATCAATGTCATCAAAGGGAGTAATGCGCGGCCTTCATTTCCAGCGTCCACCATTTACCCAATCCAAGCTCGTACGCTGCGTGAAAGGGCGAGTGCTTGATGTAGCAGTAGACATACGCAAAGGTTCGCCAACCTACGGACACCATGTAGCCGTGGAACTAAGCGAGGACAACCACCGACAATTTTTCGTGCCCCGCGGATTCGCCCATGGATTCGCAGTGCTGTCAGAGGTAGCGGTATTTCAATACAAATGTGACAATTATTATCATCCCGAGGCCGACGGGGGCATCTCAATCGCCGATGAATCTCTCGGAATAGATTGGATAATAAATCCCGATGATGCGATATTAAGTGACAAGGACACAAAACATCCTTTGCTCAAAGATTTCGACACGCCGTTTGACATAACTGTCGACCTTTACAAATAACGATTAATCTCAATTTATATGAAA
>CAZELD010000098.1:0-5137 GCA_964512855.1 uncultured Muribaculum sp. | reverse complement strand
ATATTTTATATGTTTTGGGACAAAAAACATATTGTTTTAGCGAATTAAATAGTTATATTTGCAAGTAGAAAATAAACTTTAAATTCAACCTATTAAACCATTTTCTATGGACATGAAAGAGACAATCCGGGAACAATTCACCCGGCATTTTGGTGGCGAAGGTCAGATGTATGCTTCAGCCGGTCGTATAAACCTAATTGGAGAGCATACCGACTATAACGGCGGATTTGTATTTCCCGGAGCTATTGATAAGGTTATTATGGCGGAAATTAAGCCTAATGGCACAGATAAAGTAAGGGTGTATTCGGTAGATATTGACGAATATGTTGAATTCGGATTGAACGAGGAGGACGCTCCCTCTCAGCAATGGGCGCGCTATGTGTTCGGAGTGTGCCGTGAAATTATAAAACGAGGTGGCATTGTTAAAGGTTTTGACTCTGTTTTTGCCGGCAATGTGCCTCTTGGAGCCGGCCTTTCTTCGTCGGCGGCATTGGAGAGCTGTTTCGCATTTGCTCTTAATGATTTGTTCAACGACAATAAAATCGACAAATTTGAGCTTGCTCTTATCGGCCAGTCGACTGAACACAATTACTGCGGTGTTAATTGCGGCATAATGGATCAATTTGCCTCTGTATTTGGAAAAGCCGGCAACCTGATGAGGCTTGACTGCCGTTCACTTGAGCATGAGTATTATCCTTTCAATCCCGAAGGTTATCGCCTCGTGCTTCTTGATTCCAAAGTGAAACATGAACTTGTAGACTCTCCTTATAATAAACGTAGGGCATCGTGTGAGCGCGTCGCATCGGTTATCGGAGTTGAGACGCTTCGTGATGCTACGATGGAAGATCTCGAACGGGTAAAAGATAAAATTTCGGAAGAGGATTATAATAGAGCCAAGTATGTGATTGAGGAGAAGCAGCGTGTGCTCGATGTGTGTGACGCACTGCAACGAGGCGACTATGACACTGTGGGTGATAGAATGTATAAGACCCATGAAGGAATGTCGAAACTCTACGAAGTTAGTTGCGTTGAACTTGATTATCTCAATGATATCGCCAAAGAGTGTGGCGTTACAGGTTCTCGTATTATGGGTGGCGGCTTCGGCGGCTGTACCATAAATTTGGTGAAAGATGATCTCTATGACAAGTTTATAGAGACAGTTAAAGCGAAATTCGCAAAAAAATATGGGCATGAACCTCAGGTTTATGATGTCGTCATTTCAGACGGAGCCAGAAGAATAGATTAAGATCTAGTTTAATAACAGAACCTAAATGAATATAAAAGCAAATCGAGTGAAATCGCCTATGGGCGATATCACTCTTTACACATTGACAAACAAGAGTGGCGCATCTGTTACATTATCGAGCCTTGGAGCCGGGATTGTAAGCATAGTTGTACCTGATAAGGCCGGGAAAATGGACGATGTGGTTTTAGGATATGCTAATGCTGCTGACTATATAAACGATGGGCCGTGCGCCGGTAAAACTCCCGGTCGTTATGCCAATCGTATCGCATTGGGACATTTCAAAATAGGCGATAAGGAATATACGCTTGCCACTAACAATGGCCTTAACGCGCTTCATGGCGGTCTTACCGGCTTTATGAACCGTATTTGGGAGTCGGAAGCAAAGGGGAGCCATGTGAAATTTACATATCACTCCGCAGATGGAGAAGAGGGTTATCCAGGAAATCTTGATGCTACCGTAGTATATTCGTGGAATGAACAAAATGAGTTAACGATTGAGTATAGTGCCGAATGTGATGCCAAAACAGTGGTGAATCTTACTAATCACGCTTATTTCAATTTGAATGGAGAGGGAAATGGCAATATATTGAAACATAAGTTAAAATTAAATGCGTCGGCTTATCTCCCGACTGATAAAACGCAGATTCCCACAGGAGAAATTGCTCCGGTAAAGGATACTCCCATGGATTTTATTAACGCCAAGGAAATAGGAAAAGATATAAATGCTGATTTTGAACCGCTTAAAATTGGTAAGGGGTATGATCACTGTTGGGTGATTGACAATTGGCATAAACACACTCTAAATATTGCCGCAGAACTTAGCTCGGATGAAAGCGGACGTGTGCTTGAGGTATTGACAACGCAGCCCGGAGCTCAGGTTTATACCGGGAACTGGCTTGCCGGTTGCCCAAAAGGAAAATCCGGTAAATTTTATGAAGATTATGACGGCGTTGCGATAGAGTGTCAAGGATTTCCTGACGCACCCAATCACAAATCGTTTCCCTGTCAATTGCTTGGGCCGAGAGAAGTGTATGAACAAACTATTGTTTTCCGTTTTAAAACGAAATAACCAAAAATGATAAAACCGACATTATTTGTGCTTGCTGCCGGTATGGGCAGCCGCTATGGAGGGTTGAAGCAGCTTGATTCGCTTGGCCCTAATGGCGAGACCATTATGGATTATTCGATTTATGATGCCGTTAAATCAGGGTTCGGCAAAATCGTGTTCGTAATCCGTAAAGATTTTGAGAAAGAGTTCCGTGAAAAAATAATATCCAAATATGAGGGACACGTACCAGTAGAAGTGGTATTTCAAGCAGTTGACGCTCTCCCGAAAGGTTATTCTTGTCCGGCGGATCGGAGCAAGCCTTGGGGCACAAACCATGCCGTCATGATGGGTAAGGATGCGATTCACGAGCCTTTTGCCGTGATAAACGCTGATGATTTTTACGGGCGAGACGCATTCCGCGTCATGGCAGAAGAGCTTATGCGTCCTCGAGACTGTAAGGGAGACTATTGCATGGTGGGATTTAGAGTAGGCAACACGATGACAGAGAATGGCTCGGTTGCTCGAGGCGTTTGCTCAACCAAGGATGGTTACTTGACCTCTGTTGTGGAACGTACCGCTATTGCTTACGATGATAACCATAACATATTCTTTACCGATGAGAATGGAGAAGTTCAGTATCTTGACCCAAAAACTCCCGTATCAATGAATTTATGGGGATTTACTCCCGACTATTTTGACTACGGTGAGCGCGAGTTTGTCAAGTTCCTCGATAAGAATCTCAATACTCCTAAAGCAGAGTTCTTTATTCCTCTTGTAATTGATACATTAATCAATTCAGGCGAAGCGACCGTTAAAGTACTTGACACCGATTCAAAGTGGTTTGGCGTGACATACGCAGCCGATCGCCAAGGTGTAGTTGACAAGTTTGCGGAATTGCACGCTGACGGCACATATCCCGCCAAATTATTCTAATCCGACGGCAAGTTAAAAATTAAAACAGGGTCACGCACATAAAATGAGTGACCCTGTTATCATTATAAGATTAGTGTAAAATGATGCGAAGGCTATTCGTCATCATCCTCTTCATCGAAGTCAAAATCAAAGTCCCATCCATCATCAAAAGAATCTTTTTTGAAACGGTTAAGTTCTCGTCTATCTCGCTTGGTGGGACGTCCAAGCCCCTTTCTTCTGTCGATGAATCCGGAGATTTTCACTATTTCGAGCAGATCGAGTTCTGACTTCGGAGTTATATTCTCCATGTAATCAGGAACAAGTTTTGCTCCAAGCCGATTTTCAGTAAGTGCTTTTACTCTAAACGAATAAGTGACCGGCGGTTTCCTCACCTTTATCACGTCATCAACTTTTATTGTACGGGATGGTTTTACCGGTGTATCGCCCATCATAACCCTCCCTTTTTTACAGGCTTCGGTGGCTATAGTTCTTGTTTTAAAAATTCTAACAGCCCAAAGCCATTTGTCGATTCTAACTTCACTCTTTGCCATACTGATTCTACTTGTTGTTGAAATTACACATGGCGAAGTCTATGCCTGATAGGCAGAAAGCTTTTATCGCATCACAAGCCACTTCCACTCGGATCGGTAATTGCTGCCGTTGGTCGAGAGTGAAGTGTCCAAGCACATAATCTATCTGTCCTCCTCGCGGATAGTCATTGCCAATACCGAATCTCAATCTTGGATACGCCTGCGTCCCTAACATCTGAGCTATATTTTTCAAGCCATTGTGCCCGGCGTCGCTTCCTGATGGCTTAAGACGTATCGCTCCAAAGGGGAGGGCTATATCATCGACTATGACTAAAATGCGGTCCACAGGGATTCCCTCTTTTTGAACCCAATATCTCACGGCATTTCCGCTCAGGTTCATGTAGGTCGATGGCTTAAGCAGCGTCAGTTGCTTATTTTTCAACCTCATGTGGGCTATGTCGCCATATCGTTCAGTCATAAAAGCAGTATTGGATGCTTCAGCGAAAGCATCCAATACTCTAAATCCTATGTTGTGGCGGGTTCCATCGTATTCTGAACCGATGTTGCCCAAACCGACAATCAAGTATTTCATCAAGCTATCTGTTTATTAAGCCTTAGCAGCGGCACCACGAGCGGCACGAGTAAGCTGAACGGCGCAAACTACAGCGTTCTTAGCATTCATCAGTTCAAGACCCTTGAAGTGGAGGTCGCCAATCTGAAGAGTCTTGCCAAGACCAAGGTGGTCGATGTTGATAACAACACGCTCGGGAATAGCAGTGTAGAGAGCTTTAACTTTGATTTTCTTCATAGAAAGAGACAACTTACCACCGGCTTTCACACCTTCGGCGTGTCCTTCAAGCTGAACAGGAACTTCCATAACCACGGGCTTCTTGTCGTTTACTTCGAGAAGGTCGATGTGAAGCACAGTGTCCTTAACCGGATGGAACTGGATTTCACGGAGAACTGCGTTTCTTTTTTCGCCATTGACGGTGAGTTCGATAGCGAAGATGTCGGGAGTATAAAGTAACTTACGTACATCCTCAGCCTTAACAACTAAGTCGGTAGTGATAATACCGCGATTGTTGGCGATTTCAACGAGTTTTTCGCCCGGTTTGAGAGTTCCGGTAAAAGGGAGCTCGACAAGTTCACCGCCGTTAAGAACTACAGGGATAAGGTTTTCTTCACGAAGAGCCTTTGCGGCCTTTTTGCCGAGGTTAGTACGAGGTTCGGTGTTTAATTGATAGGTTTTCATTTTTTTTTGAAAAATTTAATTGTGTTACTCAAAATTAAGTGATTAATAACAATGCTCTTAATTTCCCATCACACGGGATGCTAAAAAGCGGTGCAAAGTTAACACTTTAATGTGAATAAACCTAATTATATGGAGTTTTCTTTTCGCTT
>CAZELD010000097.1:0-5488 GCA_964512855.1 uncultured Muribaculum sp. | reverse complement strand
ATCTGCGGTATAACATTTTTTGTATTCACTTAAATCGGGTATTCTTATAGATGGACCATAGATGCTCACTTTTATCGTGTCGGAAGTGATGTCTATGGATCTAACTTGCCGCTCTTGTTTCATCCGGTTGTATTCGTCCTCGCTCATTACTGAGCCATAGTTGGTGTTGAGGATGATTCGGCTTTTGGGACTAATTGAGTCGATTTCCGACGCAATTGACGACAAGACCGTAAGAATTCCGATAATGAATGTCAGCATATTATGCGATTAAATGTTGAGGTTTGACAATAGAGCTATATAGATGTGTATGGCCTCGCGTATCTCTTGAAGATCTATATATTCGTCGGTGGTATGGGAGCGTGAGGAGTTGCCCGGGCCTAATTTCACCGATTGCCATGTCATGAGCGCTTGGTCGCTTAGAGTCGGCGAGCCAAACGGGGATCGGCCGAGAAACGCGAGACGTTTTACAATCGGATGCTCCGGATTGATAGATGACGGGTTAAGCCTCGTGGAGCGAGGGGTTATGCGGCAGTTAGGAATCTTTTCTCGTATGATTTTCAAGGTTTCCTCATTCGAGTACGCGTCGGTTGTGCGCGCATCCACTACAAGTTTGCATAGAGCGGGCACTACATTGTGTTGAGTTCCGGCTTCGATCTGTGTCACTGTCAATTTTATCGGTCCGAGAGTTTTAGAGGTGTTGGGAAATGTCATGTTGCGGAAGTCTTCAATCACGCGGATCGATTCATAGATGGCGTTCACACCTTCGTTTCGCGCGGCGTGTCCCGATATTCCGTCAACCTCCACATCGAGCACCATCAATCCTTTTTCCGCAATTGCCGGGTTCATCCCTGTAGGCTCCCCGACGATAGCTGCGTCAATGTGAGGCAGAACCGGAATCACGCTGCTAATGCCATTTTTCCCGCTTACCTCCTCTTCGGCTGATGCCACAAATATAAGATTGTAGCTGCGGTCAATAGTAAGCAAATATCGGAAAGCGGCAATAAGCGAAACTAACGAGGCTCCGGCATCGTTGCTGCCAAGGCCGTAGAGCCGATCATCCTCCAGTGTTGGAGTGAATGGATCGTGCGTCCAGCTGGCAGCCGGTTTCACCGTGTCGATATGTGAATTGAGTAGCAGTGTGGGCTTATCAACTGCGTATCCCGGAGCGTAGGCTATTATGTTATTGTTCACCCGTGTCGTTTCCACCCCCGATGTTTTAAGGAAATTCTCGACAATATCTGCCGCCTTACTCTCATCCCGGCTTATTGACGGGGTTGCGATCAGCTCCTTGAGCAAATCAATAGCATCATAATATAATTCTTCTTCCATCATACCTGCAAAAATAATTATTGCCCATTCAATCGCAAAATAAAATCAGTTATAATATCCTTCTTGTGTAATAAATATTTTTTGTATTTATATTGTAGTTGTCGAGGGAAAAACATTTAAAGTAATTCTTTAAATTTATACCTAAGTCCCAAAGGGGATATTCCTCTCATGTCTATCGCAATTTATTGACCGGAGTTCCAAAGATTAAATTCTCATTGGGTCTCCGGTCTTTTTAACTAATCGTTACCGACAAAGGGCGTTCTGCAAGAACGCAAGAAATTAGCCCGGTATGGAGCGATAGCGCAATGCCGGGTGAATAGAACGCATTTCCTCCGTGAGGTTACACTGCATATCGTTCCGCCAACACCATACAAAGAAAAATCTTTGAAAACGGCATGACGGCTAATGCCGGAGGGATTTGAACGGGATGTTATGTATGAGGAGAGTGTCTGCGTATCGATTGTGTCTCCTTACGTCTAAATCTCCTCCAAGCATGAATGTGTCGGCATGAATCTTGTCAGCGAGCTTAAGCACGTCGCCGCGATATCCTTTCACGATTACGCAATAGTCGGCCTTTCCCTCGTCAATAGAGTCGCTGACTGCAAATATGTAGCTTATGCCTGCGAATTCTATTTTATGCCCGTCATATTTGAATTCGTCGGATTCCGTAGGAGCGTCGAGAGGCGTAAGCGACTTGACTTTGTGGAGAGACAGGTAGTCGCTATAACGGCGTTCGATTTCGCAGATTGCGTCAGTCCTGACGGTTGGAGGCGCATAGGTCAACAGGTAGGCGCGGTTCCCGTTTCTATATACAAGACAAGTGTGTCCGGCAGCTTTTGTTAGAAAATGCTCTTCCGGAGTTGTTGATTTGCGCGCGCATCCGAAACTGCCTATCGCGCACACTATGCCGATGACGGCCAATATGTATAATCGCTTGCGTTTACGATATAACGCTAAAGCGATCAATGCGATGGCTATGAAATAAGAAATCAAGACCCAATTATGGAGATGTATGCTTTGAAGGGAGGCGCCGGGCAGCTCGGAAATGAATCTGATAAACGAGAATAACAAGTCGCAGCCATAGTTGACAAGTGCGCATATCGGGCTGCTCGGTATCGACAGACATTCGAGCGCGATTACAGCCATTCCCCCGCCTAAAATAGCGGGAAGCACCGCCATTACGGGAAGATTGGCTAATAGAAAGTAGACCGGGAATGAATGGAAATGGATGGCAGCTATAGCACCCGTGCATAATGTTGCTGCGATTGTGGCGCATAAAGCTGAGGTGATGTAATACGTCATACCTTTTCCCAAGTTGAAAAGCCTCATGGTTAATATAATCGCAGTTGCTGCGACAAAAGACATTTGAAAGCCGGGCATTGCGATTTGCCGAGGTTCAATCAAGAGAATTAGTATGGCGGCAAGGAGCAATGAATTCAATGCGAAATCACGCCGCCCGATTATGTAGCCGATTCCGAGTGTTGTCGCCATTATTACTGCGCGTGTCACCGATGGGGACAACCCGGTCATTACGGCGTAGATCCATAATATTATTATAGTTACGGCTATTCTGAATTTGCGCAGCCCGATGATGTTTATTGGTGACAGGATGAAAAGTATGATTGCGGCGATGATGCCTGTATGCAGACCGCTTAATGCGAGTATGTGCGCAACTCCGGCCGCTGAAAACATCTGGCGTGTGTCATTGTCTAAAGTTGACGTGTCGCCGATTATCGCAGCGTTAAGGAATTCGTATGCGTTATCATTTAGGGCGGTTCGTCCAAGCGTCTCGGATAAAAAAGTCTTCAGCCGTCTTATCCTCCATTTAAGGCCGGTCGACGTGGAGAAGACTGTGACACTGTCGGGAGCGGCAAATGAGGTGTAGCTTACTCCAGTTTTCTTAATATGCGATGCATAGTCATTTTCGAATCGATCGTACCTTTCCGGGATATTCAATCGAGCATTGAATCTAATGCTGTCGCCAGGCTGAAATGACCGTTCGATTGATGGCACGGTGAGGCGTATAAGCTCACCTGTGTGTTTCCTTAAAGTGAGAATTTGCCCGGATGTGGATTCGCGAACGGCCTCAATGATGGCTGTATGTGTGATCTCGTCATTGACTATCGGATTGGCGCATAGCATATTGCATACCACTGCGTATGCAATGGCAAGCGTCGCTAACGGCCATAACGTAATTTTATATAGAAAACGCATGGGAGGGAGAGGATTGCGGCGTTAATCACAGGCAAAGAGGAGCGAGGTATCGGGCAAGTAGATAGCCACCGCCGATAAGCCAGATGTCAAGGATAAGCGCGAGCACAAACGGTTTTGCCCCTGCCTTCTTGAATTTATCGATACTCGTTTCCGCTCCAAGCGCGGCCATAGCCATAGTGAGGAGGAATGTGTCGAAATAGTTTATTCCGTCAACTATCGCAGATGGAATTAGGTCCAGTGAATTGAATCCGATTACGGCGAGAAATCCAAGCGCGAACCACGGGATTGCTATTTTCCCCGCGTTTCTCCCTTCCGAGATATTCTTTTCAGCTTTGGTCGCTACCCACCAACCCAAGATTAATAGTACCGGAACGAGCATCATCACACGTATCATTTTCACTATTATCGCCACATTGGCAATTTCGCCGCCCATGGCGTTTCCGGCGCCAACAGCATGGGCGACCTCATGAAGCGTTGAACCACTGTAAATTCCCATGATTTGTGGCTCCAGATTCAATATCCCGGTACGGTAAGCGATCGGGTATAGGAACATTGATATGGTTCCGAAAATCACGACAGTCGCCACTGCTACCGCTGTTTTGTAAGGCTTTGTTTGGATGGTGGATTCCGCTCCGAGCACAGCCGCCGCTCCGCATATTCCGCTGCCGATTGACGTTAACAATGTGATGTCCCTGTCCATCTTCAACCATCGACCTGCCAATATGCCGCCGAGAATAGTCACCGTTACGACAATCGCGTCAACGAGTATTCCCGCTGTTCCGACAGCGGCGATGTCCTGAAGCGTGAGCCGGAATCCGTAGAGGATTATTCCAAGACGCAGTATCTTTTTTGAACAGAATTGTATACCAGGCACCCACGTTTCCGGAAGATGTTTTCTTAGGCTGTTGGCGTAAAGCATACCAAGGATTATACCTATAATCATAGGGCTTAGAGATATATCCTTGAATATTTGCGCGTCGCCTATATAGAATGCCGCACAAGCAAATAGTGCGATGAGTAGGATGCCGTGCTGCATATTGCTGCGCTTTTCGCTGAACATGACTTAAAAAGATTGTCAATTACGAATTCCAAATGCGCCATGATTCAAAAGCTTGCAGCAGGAGCATTTCAAGCCCGTTTTTGACGGTCGCTCCATGTTCGCTCGCTTTTTTCATGAAAAGTGTCACATCGGGGTTGTATATCAAATCATAGCAAATGTGCTCCGGCGTCAACAAATCATAAGGAATTGCGGGGCATTGGTCTTCATGCGGATACATTCCAACCGGAGAGCAATTCACTATAACTTTATGTGTGCTCATGATTTCCTCGTTTATATCATCGTAGGTAATGGCGTCCTCCTTTGCCGTGCGAGACACGTAGGTAGGTTCAACCCCTAAATTTATTAATCCCTGGTGTACTGCTTTCGCCGCGCCTCCGGTGCCAAGTATAAGGGCTTTTTTGCTATCGGGTTTAAGCAGCGGGCGTAATGAATTGGCGAAAGCCGGACAATCGGAATTATATCCTTTGAATTTTAAGTCTTTGCCTTTGCCGCGTATTATTTTTATGACATTCATGGCTCCTATTTGCTTGGCGTCATCATCGATTTCATCGAGATAGGGGATCACTTGCTGCTTGTAGGGGATGGTGACGTTGAGGCCTGATAGGTTGGGGTATTCTGCTACTACCTCCATCAAATCGCCAATGTCGGGAAGTTCAAACTTGAGGTATTCTGCGTTTATGTTCTCTGCCTCGAATTTTTGGTTAAAGTAGGTCGGCGAGAACGAATGAGTTAGCGGTCTCCCGATTATGCCAAATATGCGTTTGCGGTTATCGTTCATAATGATGAATGATTACAATTAAAGCGCAAAGGTATATAATTTCGTCAGAATATGGATTTCAAGCGGCTCTTTTTTTTGCAAGAAAGTCAAAATATATCCATTAAGTG
>CAZELD010000096.1:0-5536 GCA_964512855.1 uncultured Muribaculum sp. | reverse complement strand
GCTAAAATAACATTATTTTCGAGAATCAAAGGCAATCTTAAATGAAAGAGCCGTGAGAATATAGTGGGCTTCTTTATGTGGGTGAATTGAATCAAAGTGTGGATAGTTATGGGAGAGGCCTATTTAACAATATTTAATAAATGTGCCTGCATGATATATGGTGGCAAAGAGTAACTTTACACATAAAACATATTTTTGAATGGCACAGATTGGAGATATAGTGCGTTACCTCAATTCCGTAGGGGGGGGGCGCATCACAAAGATAGATGGAAATATTGCGTATGTAGATGAGGATGGATTTGAAACTCCGGTTCTGCTTAAGGAGTGTGTGGTGGTCACGCCTGCCGCTCCAAAAGCTCAGTCATCGCCGAAGTATGTGGCGCCAAAGATTGATCCCGCGCCTCAAGCGATGCCTAAGAAAGAAGAACCCGTTAAGGAATCTCCGGAAGGTGAATTGCTAAATATCGTTCTTGGATATGAGGCTGAGGAGATTAAGCACCTCACGACTACGGAATATGACGCATATCTTGTTAATGATTCCAATTATGCTATATATGTCACTTATCTCACTCGTGCCGATGGTGAAGGGTGGGTGACGCGCTTTGCCGGAATGATAGAGCCTGGTTATCAAGAGCATTTGGAACACTTGACTCGTGAAATGGTGAGCCGTATTGACCGTATTGCCGTGCAGTATGTGGCATTTAAGCCACAGGGCGAATTTAAGTTGAAATCACCCGGTGCCGTGGAATATTCAGTCGATAACACGAAGTTTTTTAAACTCCATTGTTTCCGTGACAATATTTATTTCGATACCCCTGTCTTGGCATTTGATATAGTGAAAAATGATGTGCCGCAGCGTCCGGTGTATATCGACAGTTCGCGCCTTGAAGAGAGCATGAAGAAGAAAAAGGCTGCGGATGAGATTAAGACTAAACCGGTCAAAAGCAAAGTGTCGCGCAATCCGAATGTGATTGAGGTCGACTTGCATATTGATGAGTTGCTCGACACTACCGCCGGCTTGACGAATGCGGAAATTCTTTCCATACAAATCAAAGAGTTCAATCGGGTTATGAATGAGAACGTGCGCCATCCGGGACGTAAAATCGTGTTTATACACGGCAAGGGTGAGGGTGTGCTGCGTAATGCTATTCTAAAAGAGTTGAAACACAAATTTAAAACGTGCGATGCCCAGGACGCTTCATTCCGGGAGTATGGGTTTGGCGCTACACAAGTTACGATACGATGATTTACTTTTTTTCCGGTACCGGCAATTCTCGTTATATCGCGCATAAGCTTGGTGAATCGCTTGGCGATGAGGTCAGGGAAATGACGTTCCTATTGCGCTCGTTTGATAAGCCTGTTGCTGATGAGCGAGTGGTGTGGGTATTTCCGGTTCATTCATGGGGTATTCCGAAATTTGTATTGGAATTCATGTCGCGGGTGAATATTATGGCGGGTTCACGGCATTTCATGGTGTGCAGTTGCGGCGATGATACAGGACTTACTCATTTGCAATGGCGTGACGCAGTTACGGCGCGGGGATGGACGCCTGTCGCTACTTTTTCGGTGATTATGCCTAATACGTATGTGCTGCTCCCCGGATTTAACGTGGATTCGGAAAAAGTTGTTAAAAAGAAGCTTTCGCGCGCCCCAGCGCGTATCTCTGATATCGCCACGCATATTCATCTCAATTGGGTTGGCGATGATGTGCATACGGGTATTTTCCCGGGCTTGAAATCGAAAGTGTTTTATCCGTTTTTTGAACGGTTTATGCAGTCATCCAGACCATTCCACTATAATCAATCCCGTTGTTACGGGTGTGGAAAGTGCGCGGCGCATTGTCCTATGGGAAATATAATGCTTGACAGCACTCGTCGGCCTGAATGGGGTCGAAGCTGCACTATGTGTCTCTCGTGCTATCATGTGTGTCCGGTTCATGCCGTGGAATATGGTTCACGCACAAAACACAAGGGGCAATATCTTTGTCCGCTCCGTTAATTATTCGAGAATGTTCTCAATATTGGATATTTGATCGGGCGCTGATTGGTCGGGATGGCAAGGGACAATTGAGGCGTAGCCCCTTTCAAGCCAATAAAGGTCGGTGCTCGGATCGTCGGGTTCTTCATTGTGGAATTTCCCGGTGAGCCAATAGAATGGCTTCCCGTGCGGATCCACATAATCGGCATATTCTTCCGTCCAATATCCTCGAGCCGCGCGAACTACTTTCATGCCTTCAATGCGGTTCACTTTTGGGATATTCACGTTTAGGCATATATCGAGAGGAAGCCCTTTTGCGATAACTTTAGCCGTGACTGCGCGCACGATATCTCGACATACCGATATGTCGGCTTGCTCGTCATGGCTGAGGTAGGAGAATCCGATTGACGGTATTCCGAGCATACACCCTTCGAGCACCGCTCCCATGGTGCCTGAATATATGATGGAGTTTCCGGAGTTTGAACCGTGGTTTATGCCTGACAGAATTAAATCGGGGCGTTCCGACAGCACGGCGTGCATTCCAAGCTTCACGCAATCGACTGGAGTGCCGTTGATTGAGTACATTCGGGCGCCGTTGTAATCTTCATGCTTTGTCACTCTCAGCACTTTGTTTACGGAAATAGCCGATGATTGTCCTGACTGCGGCGAATCAGGCGCGATTGCGACTATTTTAGCCATATCGGCGATGTAGTTTATCAGTTCATGTATTCCCGTCGCGTTTATGCCGTCGTCGTTGGCTATTAGTATGAGAGGGCGATCTTGTGTCATTAGTTTATTTTTTGGAAGTTATCAAAGATATGTTCTGTGCGGTCACAATGCCGGGTGCGGTAGGCGGTGGGCGATACGTGCATATATTTTTTGAACAATCGTGAAAAATAGAACATATCATTTATACCTATCGCAAAACATATCTGATTGATTTTCATGTCGGTAGTGTCGAGAAGGGTACAGGCTTTCATTATTTTTAGCATATTGAAATAGCTCATGGGGCTGTGGCCTGTTGACTGCTTGAATATTGTCATAAAATGAGGCTTGGAATAGCTTGTCTTCTCGGTGAGATCCTGAAGGGACAGTCTTTTCGATAGATTCTCTTTCATATAGCGGATTGTCGCATCGACAATTTCACCGGAACTGTCAGTAGAGTTGCGCTCAGCTATTGAGGTGAATCGGCGTATGGTGCCAATTACATAGTGCAGAAGCGCCGAACAGTATAGCTGTGATTCAAGGCTGCCGTCGCGCTCAAGATTGGCGAGCAGCTCGTCGATGCGTCCGGCGATTTCCGTGCCGAGTATGTCGCCGGGAGATAAAAATTCGCCGTTTGCGATTTTCTCCACGAGATGCCCGGCGATCGCTCCGGTGAATCTAATCCGATATACCGACCAGCTTTTTCCCGCCGGGACTATATAGCCTACTTGTGCGCGGCCGTCATGGATGATAAATCTATGGCGTGACATCTCGGCTGCGTTTCCATCAACCGAGTATTCCGCATTTCCATCGATGCAGTACAGCATCACATATCCGTCTGTGACATCGTCGTCGGCCAGCGAAGACCATTCGCCATGCAGGTTGCCGAAATATCCGGCATCGATAATCCTTAATGCCGACAACGACACATTCTTTGGCGCGGTATATTCCGCTGCGGCAGCATATCTAATGCCGTCGGAGGTGGTAGAAGCTGTGTTGAATGGCGATGGAGACATTTATGCGACTGTCTTATCGGTGTTATCAGTCGTAATTGATCGGAATCTCTCTGTCAATGCTGTGATCCAAAGAGATAAGGGTTTCTGTCCCGGTAACTCCGGGAATCATCTGTATGCGGTCGTTGAGCAATTCCATGAGATGTTCATTGTCGCGGGCGTATAGCTTTATTAACATCGTGTAAGGCCCTGTAGTGAAATGACATTCAACTATTTCCGGTATTTTCTCCAATTCCGGGACAACATTACGGTACATTGCTCCGCGTTCAAGATTCACTCCTATATAAGTACACGTGCGATAACCCAAAACTTTAGGATTGACATGATAGCCTGAGCCGGTTATGACTTTAAGGTCGATAAGGCGCTGCAGGCGTTGGTGAATTGCGGCGCGTGACACTCCGCACTCCATTGCCACATCTTTAGAGGGGATGCGAGCGTTCCGCATAACTATTTCAAGAATTTTGCGGTCGAGATTGTCTATTTTCTCCATCAAATATTGACTTTCTGTTATGAATAGTTCTTTAAGGTATAGCAAATATAAGCATTTTATTTATAATTTATGCGTGGCAAGGTGAAATATTTTATAAATTCCACACTTTTTATATTGAAATGCTATATATGCGCCTAATTTTAATTGCATTGTGATTTGTCGGATCCATCAACCTCGTTCTCTTGAATTCAAATCTTGAATCACTCCACAGTGACTGAAATATCAATGTCGGAAATCCCCCGGTCACGGATGAAAACGAGCCTTTCGGCAAGTACTCGTCGTGACATGCGATCAATCAAGGCTATGTTGACCACTCCCGGCTTAAAATCACGACTCGGTATCCTGATAGGAGAGGCATCGGCAAGCTCTATGACCATAAGATTGCCGGCTCCATAGATGACTAACGCCATATTTTCAATATTGATACCGGGAGTGGCGAAAGGCTGTATCAGCACTACCCCTTTGTGTTGGTTCACCGAGAGGGTGGCACCTTGCTCAAGTGCTTTGGGCGGCTTCGTGCGGCACGAAAGTCCGTCGGCGGTGAATGCCTCAAGCCACAACTCTTCTCCGGCATCGGCGTTGACCAATATGTAACCCATGCCGAGGTGCCGTGATGTGGTTTCTTTGATTACGTCACCTGCTGCATTGACAAGTCGGGTTTGCACGTCAACCCCCAGTCCGTTATCACCCATAGCCTTGAAGGCAACACGCTGCGTATGTCCGGCTATGAGGTTGCCCCCTTCGGGCATAATATCCAAAGCGATTTTACTTACAGTGCGAGCCTTGGGGCTTGGATTTATGCTGTCTTTGGGATTTATGACAGTGAGCCGTTTTTTGAAGAACATCTCCTCGCCGAAGTTCATCATCCATTGAGTGTATGCGGCAAGGGTGTAAGTGCCGCTCTTCATGCGGGACGATAGTGGTAGGGCGTTGGCAAACACTCCGGCTGTGTCGGCTTTGATCTTCATCCTCCGTATCAGGGTATCGGCGCAGTTGTCGAGCAATTCGAGGTAAACGAACTTAGAGCGATCGGTCAATTGATTGGATGCGGCATCTACGATGTAGGCACGGAACCACACGGTGTCTCCTGCGGCATAATAATCCCTGTCGGTATGCACATACGCCTTTTCCTGTGGAGCCTTGGCATAATGTTCCAAAAACAGTGAAGCGATGCTGTCAGCATCCAATGGAGCTTGTGCCGCAGCGCACATCGCCGTCAAAAGCCACGCCGCCAAACTCAGATAGATATTTAAGATGTATTTCATGTGATTAATTGACATAACACTAAAGAAAAGCTTATGGGGACTTCTATAAATTAAGTGCTTGTAAATTAGAAAAATAATTTGTATCT
>CAZELD010000095.1:0-5559 GCA_964512855.1 uncultured Muribaculum sp. | reverse complement strand
AAAATTAAGATAACCGAGCTATTTAAGCAATGTACAAAAATATTATTTACATGGATAAAATTATTGTGGGTCTCTTTATGGTGAATATTTGTTAACGTAGGTTAATCCAACTTTATATTAGTGATAATTCCATACCTTTGCTAAATATTATTGAACCATCTCTTAAGGACCATGAAGCATTTTCTTGCAATAGTGTTGTCGGCGCTGATAGGCGTTTGTGATTACAATGTCGATGCCCGTGAAATAATAAACCTTAATCAAGGTTGGCTCTTCAGTTCAAATGACGTTGACTGGAGAGAAGTGGATCTTCCTCATGATTTCCAGATCGAGCAGCCGTGGGTGGCTCCGGAAGCCAATGAGAAAGCCGACAATTCCGACGCCGCAAGTAATGTGAAAAGCCGGTTGAGCCCGCGTGGATTCAAGGAAATGGGGAAGGGAGTTTACCGAAAAATAATCACTCCTGAAAGTGATTTGAAAAGTAAGCGTGTGATTCTCGATTTCGGGGGGATAATGCTTGTGGGTGACGTGTATCTCAACGGACAGCGTATAGGTGGAACCGATTATGGTTATCTCGGCTTTGAAATAGATGTGACAAAATTGCTGAAATATGGTGAGCCTAATGAACTTATGGTGGTTGCCGACACCGGTGAGCCGCAAAATTCGCGTTGGTACACCGGAGGCGGTTTGTACCGTGATGTGAAAATGATTGTCACGGATCCAAATCTTTTCGTTAACCGTCATGGCATATATGTGACGACGCCAAAGGTGTCGGCCGACAGTGCGATAGTGAATATTCAGGCGGATCTGTCAACCCGCAAACCTATTAAAGATTTCACAGTCCGAACAGAAATAGTCGCTCCCGATGGCAGCATAGTGGTAGATAAGCACGATAAAATCACGGTAAACTCAAAATGGAGAAATCGTGAATATGATCTGTCTGAGATTCCAATCGCTTCTCCTCAGTTGTGGAATTGTGAAAATCCGGCGATGTATACGGCTAAAGTGTCGCTCATACGCCATGACGGCGCTGTCGCCGATGTGGTAGAACAACCGTTTGGAATTCGCTCGATTGAGTTCTCACCTGAATTTGGCATGAAGCTCAATGGGAAAAAAGTGCTTTTGAAGGGGATTGCCAATCATCACACACTTGGAGCTCTTGGAGCGGCCGCCTATCCGCGCGCCATCGAAAAGCGAGTGAAGCTGTTGAAGGATTTTGGATTTAATCACATACGTTCGTCTCATAATCCTTATAGCGAAGATTTCCTTGACATCTGTGACCGTAACGGAATCCTGGTGGTCGATGAACTGTATGACAAGTGGCTCACTCAATTTGCCGGAGGAAGGAAAGAGTGGACGGCTTTGTGGCAAGAAGATATCCCGGAATTTGTAAAACGTAGCCGCAATCACCCGAGTGTCGTGATGTGGAGCCTTGGAAATGAGTTGCAGGGATATAGTAATCTGCCGTTTAACGATTGGGGAGTAACAGCTTACAAACTTCAAAAAACTCTACTTAATAAGTATGACGACACACGCCCGGTGACCGTGGCGATGCATCCGCGCTATCGCTCTATTGATACTGATTCCATTCCGGCTCCGCTGGCTCTTGAGACCGACATTGCGTCATACAATTACCGTTATATGTATTTCCCCGGTGACAGCAAGCGTTATCCGAATCTTATTTTTTACCAAAGCGAGGCCAACTTGTCGAATATGGGGCCTAATTTCTTTGAACCTAATAATGAAAAGGTTGTGGGTCTTGCGTATTGGGGGATGATCGACTATCTCGGCGAATCGCTTGGTTGGCCTGCGAAAGGATGGACTAACGGCGTGTTCGATATATCGCTTGAACCGAAATCTGACGCTTATTTCATCAAAAGTATGTTCACGGAAGAACCGATGGTGCATATTGGAGTGGTAACGCCTAAGGGGCAGATTATTGATTGGAATGGTGTGAGAATGGGTGAAGAAAACATAAGCGACACGTGGAATCTTCAGCAAGGCGATACTGTCAAGCTATATACCTACACAAACGCCGATGAGGTGGAGTTGAGGATAAATGGTAAAAAAATTGGCCGTAAAGCCAATTCCAAGGATCCGAAGGCGCGTAATCGCATAGTGTGGAATGGAATACCGTATTCTCCCGGAAAAGTGGAGGCGATAGCTTATAAAGATGGAAAAATAGTTGACCGTCATCAGCTTGAAACCGCCGGCAAGCCGGTGAAGCTTGTCGCTTCCGCTGATAATTCGCAATGGAATGCCGACGGCATGGATCTTCAGCACGTTAGGGTTTATGCTGTCGATAGCAAGGGGCGGCGCGCGCCGATAGCGCAAGATGATGTCACATTTGATGTGGAGGGCGACGCTCGCATAGTGGCTGTAACCAATGGCGACATGACCTCCGAAGAGTTGAATGTGCAGAATCATCGACGTCTGTTCAATGGGAGCAATATGGCTATTTTGCGTGCCGGCAATAATCCCGGCCCGATAGCATTGCGCATATCTTCACCGGGCTATCGTACAATCACACTGCCGTTAAACACCAAGTAAACCATCGATTATGATATGTCTTCGCTTTATTATATCGCTCTGCGCCGTCAGTCTCACATTGTCGGCGTTCGCTCAATTCTCCAAACCGCGGCGTGAGTATGTAGAGTATTTGATGTCGACTGACCATCCCGACCGCAATTATTCAATCGGCGAAAATGCGGAGATACGCATCGAGGCATATAAGGGCGGCCATCCTCTTGATGGAGTTACGCTGCATTATAAAACCGGAGATGAAATGATGACTATGACTGCTGATTCGGTGAGATTTGAGAACGGTGTAGCTCGAATACCTGTCGGAACTCGTTCTCTTCCCGGATTTAGGAGTTGTGAATGGAACTTTGAAGTGTACGGAAAGGAATATAAAGATCTTGTTAAGGTTTCATTTTCTCCCGATAAAATCGAGAGCGTGACAACGATGCCCGATGATTTCAATGATTTTTGGCGTAAATATTTGAATGTGGCCGAGAAAATACCGTTGAATCCTGAGATAACTCCGCTTCCTCAATATTCTACTGATTCGGTGGAGGTTAATCTTGTGAAAATCACGGTGGGCCCCGATGGCAGAAATATGTATGGGTATCTTACAAAACCGCATGACGGTAAGAAACACCCTGTGATTTTCTGCCCTCCCGGCGCAGGGGCGAAAAAGATTGAGCACACGACCTATTATAGTGAGAACGGATTCATATATTTCAATATCAATATACACTCAGGATGTAATCCGGAGTTGTCAGATGAAGAGTACTCCGAAGCCCAGAAGATCGCTGATGAATATAACCGCAACGGCATCGCCGACCGGGATTCATTCTATTATAAGGATGTTTATGTGGGATGTTCGCGGTGTATCGATTTTCTGTGCTCGCTTCCTGAATGGGATGGTGTGAATGTCGGTGTTACCGGGGGTAGTCAGGGTGGCGCATTGTCGATAGTGACAGCCGCGCTTAATCCTAAGGTTAAATTTTGCGCCCCGTTTTATCCGGCGTTGTGCGACGTGCTTGGATTCAAATATGATCGTGCCGGCGGATGGCCAAAATATTTCCGCAACACAGAGGAAGCTCCGGGTGCTGAAAAAACGCTTGAATATTACGATGTGGTGAACTTCGCCCGAACGCTTACTTGTCCGGTGTTTTACTCGTTTGGCTATAACGATGAAACTTGTTCGCCGACCTCGACATACGCCGCATATAATGCTATTGTTTCCGACAAGACATTGCGTATAACACCCACAAGCGGACATTGGCGCTTTCCGGAGACAAACTATGAATCGGTGGAATGGATGAAAAAACAATGTAAATTCTGACCCTATGAACAAGATACTGTTAATAACCGCTTTCACATTGACGTTGGCATTCGCATCGGTCGCCCAAAACAAGGTCGCTTCCCCTATGAAGGATGTGAATAATGTGGTCGACAACACATACGACAGTCTCAACATAGCCCGTATGGCGCGTCCGGAGGCCGGCTCCACTCGAAAGGGCGATAATCCGGTTCTGTTTCTTGTCGGAAATTCAACCATGCGCACCGGCACGAAGGGTAACGGAAGTAACGGACAATGGGGGTGGGGATATTTCGCTCCGGAATATTTTGATGAAGAAAAGATAACGGTTGAAAATCATGCGCTTGGTGGTATGAGTAGCCGCACATTCTACACTCGTCTATGGGGAGATGTGTTAAAGGGTATACGTAAAGGCGACTGGGTGATTATTGAACTTGGCCACAATGACAACGGCCCATACGACAGCGGGCGTGCCCGCGCGTCAATTCCGGGGATAGGCAAAGACTCCTTAAATGTGACTATTCAGGAAACCGGGGAAAAGGAAACGGTCTACACTTACGGTGAATATATGCGCCGGTTCATTAACGATGTCAAGAAACGTGGAGCTAATCCTATTCTCATGTCATTGACGCCGCGGAAAGCTTGGGATGATCCCGACAGCACTGTTGTCACTCGAGTGAACGAAACATTCGGTCTGTGGGCCAAGCAAGTGGCGAAAAAAGAAAAAGTGCCGTTCATAGACCTTAATGAAATATCTGCCAGCAAGTTTGAGCGTTTCGGCAAGGAAAAAGTGAAGTATATGTTTTATCTTGACAACATTCACAATTCCGCTTTTGGCGCCCGAGTGAACGCGGAGTCGGCAATCGAAGGTATCAGGGCATATAAAGGCCTCAAGTTGGCGCAGTATCTCAAGCCGATGGAGGTTGATACGGTAACCGGGGCCTCCCGCCGGGATGGCTGCCCTGTTTTATTCACAATCGGCGACAGTACAGTCAAAAATGAAGATGCTGATGATGATTCCATGTGGGGGTGGGGAAGCGTTATCGGAGAACTCTTCGACACGACAGCCATTACAATCGAAAATCATGCCATGCCGGGGCGTAGCGCCCGCACCTTCCTTGATGAAGGACGGTGGGATAAGATATACAATGCGTTGCAGCCGGGCGACTTTGTCATCATGCAATTTGGACATAATGACGCGGGAGCCATTAATACCGGTAAGGCGCGCGCAGAACTTCCCGGCGCCGGGAACGACAGTAAAGTCTATAAAATGGAGGCTACCGGTAAATATCAAGTGATATATCCCTTTGGGTGGTATATAAGAAAGTTTGTAATGGATGCTTGGGAAAAGGGCGCCACGGCGATTGTATTGAGCCACACGCCGCGCAATATGTTTGACGACGGTAAAATTTCACGCAACACCAACTCATTTGGAGCATGGTCGAGCCAAGCCGCCGCTGAGACCGGCGCGTGCTACATAGACCTTAACAAAATCTCAGGCGACAAACTTGAGAAAATCGCATGGGACGAGGGGCTTGGCAAAGTCGCAGAATATTTTAAGCGAGATCACACTCACTCTTCCCTGAAAGGCGCGCGCCTAAATGCGCAAAGCATCGCCGAAGGGCTTCGCGCCTCCGACTGCCCACTCAAAAACTACCTCAAAAATTAATGCAAGCTCCACCCGTGCCGGATCCCAATTAAAAAGCCTCACAGAAAAATCAGGCCATAGCTAATCA
>CAZELD010000094.1:0-5746 GCA_964512855.1 uncultured Muribaculum sp. | reverse complement strand
TAATAAATTATTTTAAAACGCACTAACAATTCAATCCGCTCTCCAGGGCAACGCATCAGAATCCATAATTTTTTAGCAGCGTAAACAAATATTCAGAATCAAGAGAAGCTCGGACCAACCGTTTCTGTAGACTGTGCTTATCATCGGTAGCCTTTATTATCTGCAGAGCCATCTTGCGGAGAAGAGACAAATTTTGTGCGGCGTTCTTCTTTCTTGCACGGCAGTCATCCTCCTTGAAAGTCACATCAAGATGCCAGTGCAATCAATTTTCAACCGCCGAATGATCCCAAGCCAACGCTCCGTAATATCTGGCGTGGGTAAAATCCTCGTCGCTGATATAGTATCTTGTCTGATTTTCTTCCCTGCCGTCTTCAGATACATGAAAGGTATGAGTGTCAACCTTGACCAGAGTCTTGAGATTTGGCCACCTGTCAAGAATTCCCTTGCCCTCAATTTTTTCAGCAGGGTATATGGAAACTCTTCATGTCTCAACCCTTGCATGCTCCTTTTCGGTCTCCGCATGAGTCGATGTTCCCTAGGAGCTGTTCCTCATTCCTTCTTGCCGTCAATCGCAATCTGTTTTTCGGCCATGAGATCCATCACTCTTCGTCCATGCTTGATTACACATTGCTCAAGATAATCCGTCTTGATAATGCCGAACAGCCGCTCGAGCGTGTCGCTCGATGGACTCTTGTCCGTATATGGCAACAATCCAAATTTCCGGGCACTATGCTCTGCAAAAAGAGCCATGTCCGCGTAATCTTTCTTTCCCGTGAGGTATGTCAGCAACGCTATCGCCATCAGCTCTCCTAGCTCATAAACGCATTTATCTATCTTCCGAGGGTCTTTTATCGCATCAAAAATTGCTGTCAAATTGTTTCTCATGACTATAAAATATATACATGAGAGGCATTTGTCAATACCATTTTCAATATTCCCTAAATCGTACTTAATGTTTATTTCTTTTGATGCGGTTACCCTGATAAATATATCTGAGGCTTGTTTTTAGACGTTGAAAAGGACTATTCGCTAAAACCAATTTCTCCATCAGATGAGGCTTCAAGGTACTCTAATTTCAAATTTTCTTCGAAATCAATCTCCCCTTCAAGGAAAGAGTGGACTAACTTCTGAAGTAGTTCTTTTGAAATTCGTCCTGCGGCAAGATGATAACTAATATTTTCCATCTCATTCATAAATCGTCCAAGACAAGCCATATACCCGTTAACTATCAAAAATGCAGCTCCCAGCGTTATGGAAAGACGTTTATTACCATCGGAAAAAGAATGATTTCTATTTACAGACCAAATTAAATGAACTAATTTATCTTCAAATGTTGGATAGTAGTCATCATTTTGGATGAGATCCAAACAACTAGATAGATATCCAATGTTTATCTGTCCCAAATCCCCGCCACCGCTATTTTTTATAGTTTCACGATGGATTCCAATAGCTCGCTCTGTTGTAATATAGAACATTATTCCCGATCCTTTAGACGTTTTAGTGCTTCTACATATTGTTCAATCCTGTCGCTTAGAGCCATACTCTTTTCACCGATAAAACGATTAAAGTCCTCAGGAGGAACGACACCGATGTGTTCTACTAGATTATGGTGAAGAGCATCCCTGAAACACAAATCGAGGCTAGCCATTTTTGAACGTGCTTTATTCATTAAAGGAACCCAAAGACGTTGAGATTCAAAAGTATGATACAGGGAGTCTACTTCTTCCGGAGTAAGAAGTCTCCTTAATCTGCGATATTCATTCCTTATGACATCCGCAAAACCTGCCTCATAACTGGCAATAAGATCTAGAACCTCACTATACATTGTCATTCGTTCATCTTCTTCACTAGTTAATCGTAGAATTTTGCGATATTCATCAGCATTTTCTTTGAAAATACTTTTGTATACCATGTCATTATATCTGATATATTTTATAGGGCCTAGAGATACGCAATCCTTAAGAGCATCAACTAGTTCTTGGTGATAATCAACATTTGTTAGGAGATTATGAATGAAGTCTTCATCTCGTTGATTAATATATTTGGTAGCGCCCCCAGTCCGTTTGTTTACGGTATCAATGACAATATCAAGTATAAGGCTACGCACTTCTTTAGCTCTGTCACTACGAGTTAGAAGCATCGCAATATTAAGAACAGCTCTAAAGTTGAATATGCCTAACTGGGGTGTGTTCTTCGCGAAGTTTACTTCGTTAAGTCCGCTATTAACACATGCCAACTTAAACTCTTTCAATACGTTGCCTCGAATAACATCGTAACCATTAATAAATAGTTCTTCATCATTGTTACGGATGCATGAGTCAATGCTTCTTTGACTTACACCAAAAAAACTAGCAACTTGCGGCTTGGTAAAAATTAACTGACCATTAAATAGGACTCCAGGCAAACCAACTGCTTTTTGGATTTCTTGAAGTGCATATTTATTATTCAGAACATTCTGTCTCGCTATTTTGGAAGATGTTAAATCCTTATTCATGAGTCTTGGATTCGAATTATGTCGATGCAATCTATCAAATACAAAATTACAAATTATTTTTGAGAAAGTACCATTCTCGCCACAGGGCTACCGCATGAAATCTAACCAAAATTAAATAAAATCATACCTTTCAAAAGTTAAATAATCTTTGTCCGTATTATTTGTCCGTATTATTAAGTGACTCAAAATTCGTAAATTAGAGTATGCATATGAACAAGGAATATTTCTATATGGTCAAAGACCCAAGAGTTTTAGGAAAGGTAAAACATCAATTGGAGGACGTGCTAAGGCTGGTGCTTTTTTTCTGTAATCTGCTGCTGCGAAGAATATGAGGAGATGGAAGAATTTACAGAGAACCGCCTTGACGAGTTGAAAGCCAAGGGGCTTGTGAGCGGAGAATGGATGTCCCATCTGAGGATACGTTCCGGTGCGTGCTCGAATCCATCAACCCGGAGCAGCTCCATAGGTGTCTGATAGCCTACGGACATGATATACTTGATGAACTTGTGAACTTGCCGAGAAACAGATAGTTATAGACGGAAAGAAACTACGGGGCGCCTCGCCGTCGCTGGCATCGTCAGATAAAGGCCTATATACTTTGAACGTATGGGTAGCGGAGAATGAGATATGCATCGGTCAGCATGTTGTCCATGACAAGACCAATGAAATCACCGTCATCCTGCAGGCGCTTGCGGCGCTTGACATCACCGATGCAGTTGTCTCTATCGATGCGATGGGGACCCAACGGAAGATAGCCGGACTCATCAAGGCGTTGGACGGTCATTACTTCATGGCATTGAAAGAAAACCAGGGGAATCTCCTTCGCAAAGTGGAAGATGCCTTTAATCTTCGCAACCCGGCGAACACTTTTTTATCAGAAGAAAATGGGCACGGACGGGAGGAGAAACGCGAGTGCTCCATACCCCCGTAAAGGTTCTGGAACGAGAGAAGATATATGAGCCGTGGCCCGGGCTGAAGACGATTGTGAGAATTATGCGTCGGGGCAAGGACAAGCGAAGCCTTAAGATGTGCAGAAAGAAATGCCTCATGAATCTTGACTATCTTTCAGAACTTCTTAAGACTCGTTAAAAATCATGCGGTTGCCTGATCCGCTCTCAAAACCAATTTGTCGGAACGATAAATGAAAAAGAGGCAGTTTATTATTCTCTAAATACTTGATTTTTAGGAATGCGGCCGATAGGGACGCTACATACCGCTACGGACTAAATTTAGTGCCGGGTGTGACGGTGCTTTTATAGCGTGTCGCACTCTTTGAGCCATAGGGCCGATGATGCGTCGGAGGGCATTCGCCAGTCCCCGCGGGGCGACAGACACACGCTGCCCACTTTCGGACCGTCGGGCAGGCAGCTGCGTTTGAACTGTTGGTTGAAGAAGCGGCGGAAGAATATCTTGATCCACTTCTTGATTGTCTCGTCGTCATATTGCCCCTCGAATGCTTTCTTGGCCAGAAAATATATTCTCGACGGTGAAAAGCCGTAGCGGAGCACATTATACAGGAAAAAGTCGTGAAGTTCGTATGGGCCTACGAGGTCTTCGGTCTTCTGCGTGATATTGCCCTTGCTGTCGGCAGGTATAAGTTCGGGGCTTATGGGAGTGTCGACGATGTCGAGGAGCGTAGCGCGTTCTGCGGGCGACGCTGCGTTTTCAGCAAACCATTTTACGAGGTGCCTCACTAAAGTTTTAGGGATTCCGGAATTAACTCCATACATGGACATGTGGTCGCCGTTGTAAGTCGCCCATCCGAGAGCGAGTTCCGACAGGTCGCCGGTGCCAAGCACCATTCCGGAGACTTGGTTGGCGATATCCATTAATATCTGAGTGCGTTCACGCGCCTGTGAATTTTCGTATGTGACATCGTGGTTGTTTATGTCATGTTTTATGTCGCGGAAATGCAATTTTACTGCCTCGGCGATCGGAATTTCACGGATACTCACCCCAAGCGCTTTCATGAGGGATATGGCGTTGTCGTATGTACGGTCGGTAGTCCCAAATCCTGGCATTGTTATGCCATGAATTCCTGTGCGAGGAATTGAGAGAATGTCAAAAGTTTTTGCGGCGACAAGTATGGCGAGGGTTGAGTCGAGACCCCCTGAGATTCCGATTACGAGATTTTTCGTGTGAGTGGCATCAAGGCGTTTGGCAAGACCTGCCGCCTGGATATTGATAATTTCCTCGCATCGTTCGTTGAGCAAGTTGTCGGTCGGAGGCACAAAAGGATAGGGGTCTACCGCTCTGAATAGGGTGTCGTCGCTCCTCGATGCGATTGCGGCTGAAACTATTTGCAGTTCTGTTGCGGCATTTTCTCGTGCGGCGCAATCGCCGAATGTGGTAATGTGCATACGGTCACGATTAATCGCCATTATGTCAATGTCGGCTATTTCATAAGAAGCTTTACGTGACCATCTTGGCGACGATGCGAGAATTGACCCGTTTTCTGCGATTATGGCTTTGCCGTCAAAAACAAGATCGGTGGACGATTCCCCATATCCTGCTGACGCATAAACATATCCTGCGATACAGCGAGCTGACTGCTGCTTGATTAAAGAGGTAAGATAATTATACTTTCCGATGAGATCGTCGGAGGCCGACAGATTTACAATTACCTGAGCTCCGGCCAAAGCCAATCGAGACGATGGAGGAACAGGCGCCCATAGGTCTTCGCATATTTCAAGTCCAACTTTTATTCCGTTTATTTCAATAAGTACTGGCGAAGTGTTGTGGCTTGGCTGAAACCAGCGTTTTTCGTAAAATTCGTTATAAGTTGGAATGTAAGTCTTAGGGACGGCTGCTAATACTTTGCCGCCTGACATGGCGACGGCGCAGTTATACACGCTGCCATTGATGAACATCGGCGCCCCGACAATAATGACCGCATTGAGTCCGGTTGTGAAGTCGCGCAATGTTTCGATTGCCACTGACGCAGAATTGAGTAATGTTTCTTGATGAAACAGATCGCCGCAAGTGTAGGCTGTGACGCATAGCTCGGGGAAAACAATAAGTTCCACGCCTTTGTCGGCGAGTTCCTGTGACATCGCTTTAATCTGCTCTATGTTGTAGGCGACATCTGCGACATTGACGTGTGGCACGGCCGCGGCGACTCTAAAATAACCTTGTTTCATCATTAAATATATTTTTTTACAAATATAAACAAATTTGAGCGAACTGGTTGAGTTAATCATACCTGAAAAATTTTTTAACGATAAGAATGATGTTGGTTATTCAAAAAATATA
>CAZELD010000093.1:3004-5826 GCA_964512855.1 uncultured Muribaculum sp. | reverse complement strand
TAGACATTCCCCAGCACTCCGCCAAACTTTTTCCCAACTTTTTTCAAAAAAAATCACACAACATCTGAGAACCAATCGGTTATACTAACCGAATCAGATGAATTGGACTAAAATAGGCTCCATGATACAGTAAGGCCTGCCATTACAATTGCAACCATCGACATTAGCTTAATCAATATATTAAGACTTGGTCCAGAAGTATCTTTAAACGGATCTCCCACAGTGTCGCCTACAACTGTTGCTTTATGTACTGCCGAACCTTTACCGCCAAAATTTCCTTCCTCCACATATTTTTTTGCATTATCCCATGCTCCTCCTGAATTCGCCATAAATATCGCGAGGACGAAACCAGCAGCTAATGCTCCGACCAACAATCCAATCACTCCAGGCACGCCAAATATGAGTCCGGTCAATATCGGAACAACGATGGCAAGAACTGATGGGAAAACCATCTCTCTCTGAGCGCCTTTTGTGGAAATCTGAACACATCGGGCATAATCAGGCTCCGCATCTCCTGTCAATATTCCTTTTATTTCCCTAAATTGACGGCGCACTTCCTCGACCATGTGAGCGGCAGCACGTCCAACGGCATTCATAGTCAACCCACAGAACAGGAACGCCATCATACTGCCGATAAACATACCCGACAACACTTTAGGGTTCATCAATGTCACATCATAATAAGTCATAAAGTCGGTAAAAGAAGCCTCATGTATAGGTTTCGACATATCACCTATATTAATAGCAGTCTCTCCGAGACGCCCCAAACCGATGCGTATTTCTTCAATGTATGACGCAAGGAGAGCAAGGCCGGTTAATGCCGCCGATCCTATAGCAAAGCCTTTTCCAGTGGCGGCAGTAGTATTTCCAAGAGAATCGAGGGCATCGGTTCGCCTACGAACATCCGCCCCAAGTCCACTCATTTCCGCATTGCCACCAGCGTTATCCGCAATCGGACCGTAAGCATCAGTTGCAAGTGTGATACCAAGCGTCGAAAGCATACCGACGGCAGCAATACCAATCCCATACAATCCCATTCCTACGTTTGCCATATCGAATCCAGATGCCAACCAATAAGACAGTATTATACCCACCACAACAGCAAGAACGGGCACCGCAGTAGAAACCATTCCGAGCCCTATACCTGAAATTATGACAGTAGCCGGTCCGGTATTGCCGCTTTCCGCAAGTTTTTTAGTCGGCAAGTATGACTGAGAAGTATAATATTCCGTACTTCGCCCTATAACAACACCGACCAACAAACCGATAACGACAGCGAACGATATATTAATCCAATTATTTATTCCAAGCGCCCACATTATAAAGAATGTCGCAACCACAATAAGCACGGAACTAAGATTTGTTCCTACTGACAGGGCATTTAGCAAGCTCTTTATGTTTGCATCCTCTTTAGTTCGAACCGAAAAGATGCCAATTATCGACAAAATGGTTCCCACTGCTGCTATAAGCATAGGAGCCAAAACTGCTTTATATTGCATAGCCACATCTCCCGACGCCATATATGCGGCAGCGCCAAGGGCGGAGGTCGCAAGAATAGAACCGCAGTAAGACTCATAAAGGTCAGCTCCCATACCAGCCACATCTCCCACATTATCACCTACATTATCTGCGATAGTCGCCGGATTGCGCGGATCATCCTCAGGAATACCGGCTTCAACTTTTCCAACCAGATCGGCACCCACATCAGCAGCCTTAGTGTATATTCCACCGCCAACACGAGCAAATAAAGCTTGAGTGCTCGCACCCATTCCAAAAGTAAGCATCGTCGTTGTTATCATACACAGTTTAGCTGTTGGCGACGCCACATCTTCAGGCACGAAATAATCAAGAATCAAATACCAAAACGAGATATCCAACAAACCAAGGCCAACCACTACCAACCCCATTACGGCTCCGCTGCGGAATGCGATACGCAAACCTGAATCCAATGATTTACGAGCAGCATTGGCAGTGCGTGCTGACGCATTTGTCGCCGTCTTCATTCCAAGATACCCAGAAAGCCCAGAAAAAAATCCGCCGGTCAAAAACGCCACAGGAACCCACGCATTCTGCAAATTAAAGCCATAAGCCATTATTGCAAAAACAGCTACAAGAATCAGAAAAACAGTTCCAACGACTTTATATTGTTGTTTCAAATACGACATAGCGCCACGTCTTACATAAGCGGCAATCTGAGCCATGCGAGGCGTACCCTCGCTCTCTTTCAGCATTTGACGATAGAAAAATGCGGCCAAACACAATGCAATCAAAGATGCGATCGGTACAAGCCAAAATAGCGAATGTTCCATAAATGGTATTATTTATTATAGATTAATTTTATGCAAAGATATAACTATTAAGTAAATTTAAGAGCAAAAAAGTCACGATTTAATTGTCAAACGGCATGAAATGGCGTAATTTTGTAACATCTAAACATAATTTTAACAATGAAACCTATTTTGTTATCACTCTTGCTCGCCAGCGGCAGCATACTCAGCGCTCAAGGTTCGGACGACACTCGATTGCTACGATTCCCGGCCACAAATGGAGAGGATATCGTATTCAGCTATGCTGGAGATTTGTACAGCGTTCCATTATCAGGAGGAGACGCCCATCGTCTCACATCGCATGAAGGATATGAGATATTTCCTCGATTTTCTCCCGACAGATCATCAATCGCCTTCACAGGGCAATATGATGGAAATACTGAGGTATATTTGATACCGGCTCATGGCGGAGAGCCTAAACGATTGACATTTACCGCTACAAATTCACGCGACGATCTTGGCGACAGAATGGGACCTAATAATATTGTTATGGCA
>CAZELD010000093.1:0-2904 GCA_964512855.1 uncultured Muribaculum sp. | reverse complement strand
ATGGCAAGGGGATAGTTTATCGCAATAGAATCGGCGATGGATTCACAGGAAAATTGTGGAACGTATCTCCGCAAGGTGGGATGCCCGAACAAATCCCGTTGCCGGAAGGGGGTTTTTGTTGCTATTCACCTGATGGGAAGAAATTGGCTTACAACCGGGTGATGCGTGAATTCCGTAATTGGAAATATTATCGAGGAGGAATGGCCGACGACATCTGGATATATGATCCTCAAAGCAATAGTGTTGAAAACATCACCAACAATATCGCCCAGGATATCTTTCCGATGTGGATAGACGACACAATCTATTTCATTTCAGATCGAGACAGGACTATGAACCTCTTCGCATATAACACAGTCACAAAGCAAACAAAAAAAGTGACTAACCATGCGGACTATGACATTAAGTTTCCATCCACCGATGGGAAAATCATAGTTTATGAAAATGGCGGATATATCTATAAATTTGACCCGAAAAGCGGATTGTCGGAAAAAATTACAATAAATGTAACTTCAGATAATGTCGCAGCACGAAAAGAAAAAATCAATGTTGACAAAATGCTTACAGCATATTCGCTATCGCCCGACGCTCATCGTATAGCCGTCACCGCACGTGGAGAGGTGTTTGACGTTCCCGCATCAGAAGGCGTGACTAAAAACATATCACGCACACCAGGCGCTAATGACCGAAATGCGAACTGGAGTCCCGACGGTAAGCATATAGCCTACATAAGCGATGAGACCGGAGAAACGGAAATTTGGATTTACTCTCTTTCTGACGGAACACGAAACCAACTCACATCCGGCAATGACACATACATACGCACACTTCGTTGGAGCCCCGACAGCAAGAAAATCATATACACTGACCGTAAAAATCGAATTGTGGAAGTTGACACCGCCACTAAAGCGAAACGCACACTACTGCAAAATCCTGAAGGGGAATTTTACCATGTAGCACATTCCCTCGACAGCAAATGGATAACATACACAAAATCAGGAGCAAACAATATGAGCGTTGTATACGTATATGACACAACGTCAGGAAAAGAATATGCTGTTACTGAAAAATGGTATGACTCCTCATCACCGATATTCAGCTCCGACGGGAAATATCTCATATTCAATTCCGACCGTGATTTTAATCCTATATACAGCCAAACGGAATGGAATCACGCCTATAATCGTATGGGTGGATTATATATGGCGCTATTGAAAAAATCTGACGCCTCTCCCCTCCTCCCTAAAGACGATAGCGACCCTATTGATAACGATAAAAAAGAAAAAACAGAGAGCAAGGAGCAGAAAAAAGCAGACAATAGCATTTCTGTCGAAATTGATACTGACGTAATTCAATCACGCATTATAAAACTTCCCCTTCAAGCCGGATATTACCGCCCAATATATTCTGACGGGAAAAATATTTGGTATTCCAACTCTGGCTCAATAAAAGCATTCAACCTTGAAAACAAAGAAGAAAAAACCGTGGCCGCAGGAGCATCTATGAGCGTATCACCTGATGGCAAAAAAGCCGCTTTCTATAAAAACGGCAGCATTTACATAGCACCGCTTGGAACATCAGCTACACTTGACAAACCAGTAGACCTCGGAAGTCTTATCGCCGATGTAGACTATGAACAAGAGTGGGCGCAAATATTCGACGAAGTGTGGCGAGCATTCCGTGACGGCTTCTATTTGGAGAATATGCATGGCGTGGACTGGAATGCGATAAAAACAAAATATGCACAGTTGTTGCCTTATGCAAAAACACGCTATGATCTAAATTATATAATTGGAGAAATGATCGCCGAATTGGCGTGCGGACACGCATATATCAATCCGGGACAAATCAAATCGGCGCCACGTATCAGTATGGGACTTCTCGGAGCTGAATTAAGCCGTGATAAAAATGGTTATTATAGAATCGACAAGATAATTCCCGGAGCCGTATACAGCGAATCACTTCGTTCACCCTTAACCGAACCCGGATTAAATGTGAACGAGGGAGATTATATAACCGCCATAGACGGCATCCCAACAAATAGCGTTGACAACATTTATTCGTTACTCATTGGCAAGGCCGATAAACTCACAGAACTAACGATAAGCTCTTCTCCTGAAGGAACATCAACCCGCAAAGTTATAGTCAAACCAATAGACAATGAAGCACCACTCTATCACTATAACTGGGTGCAGGAAAATATACAGAAGGTCGACAAAGCCACAAACGGACGCGTAGGATACATATATATACCCGACATGGGACCGGAAGGCCTTAACGAATTTGCGCGCTATTTTTATCCGCAACTTGATAAAGAAGCCTTGATTATTGACGACCGCGCAAACGGAGGCGGCAATGTATCGCCAATGTTGATTGAACGGCTTTTACGTGAACCATATCGCCTCACAATGAGCCGTACGTCAACAAAGGTAGGAACGATTCCTGACGCAACCCTTGTTGGCCCAAAAGTTTTGCTCGTAAATAAATATTCGGCATCTGATGGCGACCTCTTCCCCTGGAGTTTTAAAGCCAACAATATGGGAAAGATAATCGGCACTCGCACTTGGGGAGGAATAATCGGAATAAGCGGATCCCTGCCTTATATGGACGGGACAGACGTAAGAGTCCCGTTCTTCACCAATTATGACGCAAAGACAGGCAAATGGATTGTCGAAAATCATGGAGTAGATCCCGACATATTGATCGATAACGATCCAATAAAAGAACAAAGCGGAGTAGACCAACAGCTTGATAAAGCAATTGAAGTCATAATGGAAGAACTTAAAACCCGGAAGCCTCTGCCCGCAGTTCCGGCACCACGAACATTTAAAGATCTTGGAGTAGAATGATAACGCAATATCAATAGATAAAGTTCTATATACTCATATTTAATCTTCCTCATTC
>CAZELD010000092.1:0-5931 GCA_964512855.1 uncultured Muribaculum sp. | reverse complement strand
CGTCCAATCGGGCAGATTAAATATTCTCTAATTTAATTCAACCAACAGGTATATATAATATTGGAATCGAATCTTTTTGGATCTTTTTAATTATTTTTTTGGGGATTATGGGATTTATACTTAAATTTGCCAAATAAATATGAGCCTAAAACCTTAAAAATATCCAAATATTATTCCTAATAAATAGATTACACTAATTATGAGTAAAGAAAAGAAATTCTTGACCTGTGATGGTAATCAAGCCGCTGCGCACGTGAGCTATATGTTCTCGGAAGTAGCTGCAATCTACCCTATCACTCCGTCATCGACAATGGCTGAATACGTCGATGAATGGGCTGCCGCAGGACGTAAAAACATTTTTGGAGAGACTGTCCTCGTGCAGGAAATGCAATCTGAAGCAGGAGCCGCTGGCGCCGTTCATGGTTCTCTTCAAGCAGGCGCTCTCACCACGACTTATACAGCATCGCAGGGATTATTATTGATGATCCCTAATATGTATAAGATCGCCGGCGAATTGCTTCCGAGCGTATTCCATGTGTCAGCTCGTACTCTTGCGTCACACGCGCTCAGCATCTTTGGCGATCATCAAGATGTTATGTCCGTTCGTCAAACCGGATTTGCAATGCTTGCTGAAGGGTCAGTACAGGAAGTTATGGATCTTGCAGGTGTAGCTCACCTCTCAACCATTAAATCTCGTGTTCCTTTCGTGAACTTCTTCGATGGATTCCGTACTTCTCATGAAATCCAGAAGATTGAAATGCTTGAGAATGATGATCTCGCACCGCTTTTGGATCGTGAGGCTCTCGCTGATTTCCGCAACCGTGCTCTCAGCCCATCAAGCCCTGTGGCACGCGGTATGGCAGAAAACCCCGACGTGTTCTTCCAGCATCGTGAAGCTTGCAACAAATACTACGAAGCTGTTCCCGCAATCGTAGAAGATTATATGAACAAGATTTCAGAAATCACCGGTCGCAAATACGGCTTGTTCAACTATTACGGCGCCCCCGACGCAGAGCGTGTCATCATCGCCATGGGTTCGGTAACTCAAGCAGCTCAGGAGGCTATCGATTATTTGGTTGAAAAAAGCGAAAAAGTTGGATTGGTTTCTGTTCACTTATATCGTCCGTTCTCAGCTAAGCACTTCCTCGCCGCTGTGCCGAAAACAGCTAAACGCATCGCAGTGCTTGACCGCACAAAAGAACCCGGAGCACAGGGAGAACCGCTCTATCTTGATGTTGTTGACTGCTACTATGGCGTCGAAAACGCTCCTGAAATCGTCGGTGGCCGCTATGGTCTTGCATCAAAAGACACCACCCCGGCTCAGATTATCTCAGTATTTGAAAACCTCGCTCTTCCGCAGCCGAAGAACAACTTCACTCTTGGCATCGTAGACGACGTGACATTCCAGTCGCTTCCATTGAAAGCTGAAATCGCGCTTGGCGACAAAAGCACATACGAAGCTAAATTCTTTGGTCTTGGAGCCGATGGTACTGTTGGCGCAAATAAGAACTCGGTGAAGATCATTGGCGACAACACCAACAAATATTGTCAAGCTTACTTCTCTTACGACTCAAAGAAGTCAGGAGGTTTCACTTGTTCTCACCTACGTTTTGGCGACGCTCCAATACGTTCAACTTATTTGGTGACTACTCCTAACTTTGTAGCTTGCCACGTTCAAGCATATCTACACATGTATGATGTGACTCGCGGTCTTCGCGACAACGGCACATTCTTGCTCAACACTATTTGGGAAGGCGAAGAGCTTGCAAAGAATTTGCCTAACAAGGTTAAGCGTTATTTCGCTGAACACAACATCAACGTATATTACATCAATGCTACCAAGATAGCTCAGGAGATTGGTCTTGGCAACCGTACAAACACCATTCTTCAGTCAGCTTTCTTCCGCATTACAGAAGTTATCCCCGTTGATTTGGCTATCGAACAGATGAAAAAATTCATCGTTAAGAGCTATGGCAAGAAAGGCCAGGATGTAGTCGATAAGAACTACGCTGCTGTTGACCGCGGCGGTGAATATAAGGTGCTTGCAGTAGATCCCACATGGGCCAACCTCGCCGATGAACCCGCTGCTTCAAACAATGATCCTGAATTCATCAACAAGATTGTACGTCCTATCAACGCGCAGGATGGCGACCTCCTCCCTGTTTCTGCATTCGTCGGCAACGAAGATGGAACCTGGATGCAAGGCACCGCTAAATATGAAAAGCGCGGCGTTGCAGCATTTGTTCCGGAATGGAAACTTGAAAACTGTATCCAGTGTAACAAGTGTGCCTACGTTTGTCCTCACGCCGCTATACGTCCATTCGTCCTTACTCCAGAGGAAATGGCTAATGCTCCGTTTGGAGAAGATGGAACAATCCCGGCAATCGGAAAAACATTTACCAATATGCGCTTTATTCAGGCTGTTGATGTCCTTGACTGTCTTGGTTGCGGCAACTGTGTTGACGTATGCCCCGGCAAGAAGGGAGAAAAGGCTTTGGTTATGAAGCCTCTCGAATCTCAGCTTGATGTTCAGAAAGATTGGGATTACTGTGTCGCTGAAGTTAAGTCTAAAGCATCATTGGTTGACACAAAAGCCAACGTGAAGAACTCTCAGTTCGCAACTCCCCTATTTGAATTCTCTGGAGCTTGCTCTGGTTGCGGTGAGACACCCTACGTTAAGCTTATCACTCAACTATTTGGTAACCGAGAAATTGTAGCTAACGCTACCGGATGTAGCTCTATCTATTCAGGTTCTGTTCCTTCAACTCCTTATACTAAGGATGAGAACGGCAACGGTCCGGCATGGGCTAACTCACTCTTTGAGGACTTCTGCGAATTCGGCCTCGGCATGACTCTCGCCGACGAAAAGCTCCGCGCTCACCTTGACGTTGAAGTTCGCGGTCTTCTTGATTGCCCCGATTGCAACGACGAAATTAAAGCTCTTGCAACCCGTTGGCTTGATGAGAAGGACAACGCCGATAGCAGCCGTGAAATAGCCGACAAGCTCGTTCCTCTGATGGAAGCTTGCGGATGTGAGGCTTGCAAGCGAGTTCTTGAACTCAAGCGCTATTTGGTAAAACGCAGCCAGTGGATTATCGGTGGTGACGGCGCTTCTTACGACATCGGTTTCGGCGGTCTTGACCACGCTATCGCTTCCGGCAAGAACATCAATATCCTTGTTCTCGACACTGAAGTTTATTCTAACACCGGCGGTCAGGCTTCTAAGGCTACTCCTATTGGCGCTATCGCTAAGTTTGCCGCATCTGGAAAACGTGTACGCAAAAAAGACCTTGGCCTTATCGCAACTACCTACGGTTATGTATATGTAGCTCAAGTTGCAATGGGCGCTGACCAGGCTCAGACACTCAAAGCTATCCGCGAAGCTGAAGCATACGATGGACCATCTTTGATTATCGCATACGCACCCTGTATCAACCACGGTATTAAAGCCGGTATGGGTAAGGCTCAGCAAGAAGAAGCAAACGCAGTGGCTTGCGGTTACTGGCACTTGTGGCGCTACAATCCCGCCGCAGAAGCAGAAGGCAAGAATCCGTTCACGCTCGACAGCAAGGCTCCTAACTGGGATGATTTCGAAAACTTCCTCAAAGGCGAAGTTCGTTACGCATCAGTTATGAAGCAATATCCTGCCGAAGCAGCCGAACTATTTGCTGCCGCAAAAGCCAACGCGCAATGGCGTTACAACAACTATCGCCGTCTCGCACAACAGCAATGGGGTGTAGATCCTGAAGTTGAAGCAATTGAGAATAAGTAATTATTTCATTAGCATTAATATGAGAGCTGCAGTTCAATGAATTGCAGCTTTTTTTTCAGCCAGCATCTATAACGTATTTTGTTTCCCACGCCTTATATACGTGCCCGTGTCAGGAGAAATTATTATTCCGGTTCATAGTTTCATGATAAATGTGTAGCTCAAATTCGCTATGAATATTTGAATATTTAAAATTTGTTGTAACTTTGTAATTGCATACCGCATAGCAGAGTCCACGTTTGGGATTTTGAGAGGCGGGATGCAGTTAGCATACATAAAAAGCGTTTATCCGCGCTGATTCTTGACAGTCTTAAATTCTCGCAAAATTTTTGTCAAAGTCAAGGATTGAGCAACGGTAGATGCCCGTGGATATGTAATTATCTTGCCTCAGTACAGTGTTTCGAGAGAAATATTGCTGTAGGCATTGATTGCATATATGAGCGTGGGCTTCTGCGTTGCCGTCCAACTTTGACAGGGCAATGCGAGAAGCCTAAGACTGTGGGACGGCAACAGATAAGTTCCCACGCTTTTCCATTTTAAATCCAAGTATGGGGACACTTGGCTATATTATATGGATAATAAAATATCGGTGGTAATCAACACCTACAATGCATCAGCTCACTTAAAGGAAGTACTTGAAAGTGTCAAAAAATTTGATGAAATTCTTATTTGCGACATGGAAAGCACAGATGAGACCTGTAAAATAGCAGCCTCCTATGGCTGTACAATCGTCACATTTCCCAAAAGCGGACATCGTATATGCGAACCAGCCCGTGATTTCGCTATTCATTCTGCAAAATATAAATGGGTACTTGTCGTAGATGCCGATGAAATCGTGCCAGAAAAGCTTAGTAAATATTTATATAACAAAATCAAATATCAGGACTTCAACGACGCACTTGCAATTCCACGAATAAACCAATTTATGGGAAAACCGATTGTCTCCACGCCCGACTATCAACTTAGGTTTTTTATGAAAGACAAAGCGTATTGGCCTCCTATAATCCATTCAAGACCACAAATCAATGGGTCAATCAAAAAAATTCCAACAAATAAAGGGCTGGATCTCATACATCTCGAAAACCTAACTATTGAGCAAAAAATTCAGAAATTGAATACATATTCGGATTATGAAGTTTTCAAAAGAATCGATAAAAATTATAATACCTTGAAATTATTGTTCCGCCCATTTTGGTTCTTTTTAAGGAGCTTGTTGTTCGGCAAGGGATTTAAAGAAGGAAAGCGCGGGATTGCAAATGCCTATATGTCTGCCGTGTACCAGATATTCCTTTTAGTAAAGTTAATCGAAGCAAATGAGGCTGTAATTCCTAATAAATACACCAAATAATGATACCTAAGATAATTCATTACTGTTGGTTTGGGAAAAAGGAAAAACCTGAAAATTTCAAACAATATTACCGTACTTGGAAGCGACTTCTGCCCGATTATGAAATAAAAGAATGGAACGAAGAAAATTTCAACGTGAAGTATTGCAACTATTCCCACGAGGCGTACCTTACAGGAAATTATGCCCATGTCTCGGACGTTTGCCGTCTTTATGCCTTAAATAAATATGGAGGTATTTATCTCGATACAGATGTCGAAATTATAAGCTCTTTTGATAGATTTCTTTCACTTAATTCTTTTGTAAGCCTTGAACCGCCTTTCATAGGAACAGCTGTGATCGGAGCAGAAGCGGAATCACAATGGATAAGAGAATTTCTGAGATACTACGAGAGGAATCATTTTATCAACATGTGGGGACATCCGGTAAGAACCCCGAATACTAAAATTTTATGCCGCAGAATAATTCCGTCATTATCCATAACAGCTTTGCCGACAATCTTTCCCGCGGAATATTTTTGTGGCATAAAACTCAAAAACAGTTCCATTAGCGCAGGAGAAAACACAGTCGCCATCCACCATTTCGCCGGATCATGGTTAAGAAATAAGACCTTTTCACAGAAAATATCATCAATAATCAATGGATTTGGAATCCGCTACCTGAAAAAATGACAGTTTCTCTTATAATATCAACTTATAACCGTCCTGATGCATTGCGGTTATGCCTATTGAGCATTTTCAATCAAACTGTAATGCCTGATGAAGTTTTAATCGGCGATGACGGTTCCAGAGAAGACACTAAGCTTCTTATTGATTCT
>CAZELD010000091.1:0-6196 GCA_964512855.1 uncultured Muribaculum sp. | reverse complement strand
CAGCGCGCCACGTTCGGGACGTGGAGGTCGGAAGTTCGAGTCTTCTCACCCCGACAAAATTTCAGCAATAGGTTGTAACTTTATGAGTTGCAACCTATTTTCTAAATATACCGGAGGCGATTATGGCGTTGCTCATTCCATGAATTTTACAAAGTCGGTTGCAATATTTTATTTCCCAGTGTTTTAGCTATATATTTGCAAAAACATCAACCGAGCAAAAAAAGGTTCCGCATTTGATTTGAAGGTATTGTGCTGTTATGCTTAAATTCATTATATTTGTGGAAATTTAACTTATAATCTCATGAAACACTTATCCATCGTTGCAATAGGGTTGTTGGCCGGATTTATTTCTCCGACTGCGGCCAAAGCCGATTCCGTAATCTTAAATATGTCAGAAATAAATCCCGAGGCGGTGATTATGCCTGAAATTTACGGGCAATTTGCCGAGCATCTCGGAGCTTGCGTGTACGGTGGATTATGGGTAGGCCCTGACTCTCATATTCCTAATACTGATGGATATCGCAATGATGTGTTGCAAGCGTTGCGCGAGCTTAAAGTGCCTGTGATGCGTTGGCCTGGAGGATGTTTCGCCGATGAGTATCATTGGCGTGACGGCATTGGCGCCCCTGAAACACGTCCTACTCAGGTCAATAACAACTGGGGCGGCACTGTTGAGGATAATTCTTTCGGAACTCATGAATTCTTCAACCTTTGCGAACTTCTTGGGTGTGAACCGTATCTTAGTGGAAATGTGGGTAGCGGCTCAGTGGAGGAGCTTGCGCAGTGGGTGGAATATATCACGGCAGCCGAAGGCCCTATGGCCACTCTCCGTAAGGAAAACGGACGCGAAAAGCCGTGGAAATTGAAATACCTTGGAGTCGGTAATGAAAGTTGGGGATGTGGCGGTAATTTTACCCCCGACTATTATGCCAACGTGTATCGCCGTTATCAGACCTATTGCCGGAATTTTTCAGGTAATCGACTTTATAAAATCGCATCGGGGGCAAGCGATTATGATTATAAATGGACTGATGTTGTCATGAAAGGCGCTCATTCCCACATGGATGGCATCTCGCTCCACTATTACACCGTATCGGGATGGGTTGGGTCGAAAGGCTCGGCTACCGTGTTTACCCCCGACGATTATTATTGGACAATGGGTAAATGCCTTGAAATAGAACCGGTGATAGAGAAGCACATATCGATCATGGATAAGTATGACGCAAAGAAACGTATAGGCCTGCTCGTGGATGAATGGGGCACTTGGTGGGATGTGGAACCGGGCACTAATCCGGGTCATTTATATCAGCAGAACACGATGCGTGACGCTATGGTGGCCGCATTGTCGTTAAACGTGTTCCAAAGGCATACCGACCGTGTTAAAATGGCTAACATAGCTCAGGTTGCCAACGTGCTTCAGTCGATGGTGCTTACGCATGGTGATCAAATGGTGCTTACTCCCACCTATTATGTGTTCAAAATGTATATACCGCATCAAGGCGCCACTCCGATACCACTTGATGTTGTCACAACCTCACAGAGCGTGCGCGGCGACCGTCAGATTGATATGCTTCAGGCTACTGCCTCGCGAAAAGAGGGACGCATAACCGTGTCGCTTGCCAATCTTGATTTGGACAAAGCGATAGATGTTGACATACCGTTGGCAGGTAAGATCAAAAACATAGTGGGATCAATCATTTCCGCCAAGTCTATTGATGACTACAATGATTTCGGCCAACCTGAAAAAATCACGCTTAAGTCATTTGACGGCGCTAAGGCTTCGGGTGACGCTATAAAATTGACCATCCCTTCAAAAAGTATCGTTACGCTGACGTTTGACGAATAACGGTGTGTTAAATTAACACACCTCATGGCTCGGAAATAATTGAAGTATGAAGCTATACGTGATTTTTGCACGATGCCATTTCGATCGCTAATCTTCAGTTACGATTGAGACGTCAACCATTTCATCGACCACTGTCTCGTCGTCGGATGAATTAGAGAATATTATCTCGTCATTATCGATTTCAACGGTTTCTTCATCGGTTGAGTTGGTATTCCATTCCGGTTCCGGGGTATCATCAAGAGAAGTTTGCTCTGTCTGCGTAGCGCTCTCCTCCGTGACGGCGGCATTTTCCTTGTCGTCCTCTCCTGTGGCGGCGCCTGCAATAATGAAAAGAACGATGGCGATTATAGTCCATGTCGTTTTATTGAACTTTGAAACGTGATTTTTTTCATATTGATTGGTTTTAATTATGTGTATTATGCCTAATGCCATACCTAAAGTATAGGCCAAAATATCTGAAGAATCAAATGTTCCCGGAATTATTCCGGGTAATTGCAAAAATTCTGAAATTATGGCTACTGTCGGAAGGCAAAATATAGCCAAGGTTGATTCTCGTATATTGAAATTCCGGATAGCTCCGATTACAAGTATATATGAGTAAATCCACAATCCATCGGGCAAAGAATATAATACCCAATCGGGCAAAGTGAATGTGACGCTATTGCGGAGCGCGTTTACCCAATCCATCAAATCTATTCTTTCTATCCAAGAAAACAGCACGAGCGATGTTGGCCTGAAAAGCAAGTATATGGATCCACCCAATGCCATCTAACAGAAAGAAATGAAGAGAGTCGCTGATTTGTGGAGGCTGGTGTTCCGGTCATAATTTTTTCTCCCAAAAAGAAGCTTTCGCTTTGTCCTTGCGCCAATTGTAGTATTTTATCAGTTGCTTGATTGAATTTTTATGCCCTTTCTTTCCTGCAAATTCCCAGTTCTTTACGGCTTCAGCCCAGTTCTTTTGTTCGGCATACATTGTGCCTATGAATCCGGCTGATGCGGCATCGCCCTTCTTGGCTGCCTTGCTATATAATTCAAAGGCTTTGTTTTTCTGTCCTTTTGATTCGTATGCGTTACCCAGCCAGCGCATTGCGTTCAGGTTCCCCTCTTCAGCGACAGGGGTGAGGCGCGAGATTGCACGGTCAAGATCTTTGGTTACACCTTCCCATCCTTAACGCTTTTTCCGAGTATAAGAAGGGTTTCTGTAGACCTGTCGTGACGCTAAGTAGGAGAATGTTTTTGATTGGCTGTGGTGTTCATTGTTTTTGTCGTAAAAGAATTTACCCATGCTGCGCATTATGTCGGCTAATGGGGTGTCGCCAATATTTACTTTTGCCAACGGTAGCTGATACAGGTAACGGTCGGCGGTGAGCTTGTCGTTGTATTCCATCACATAATATGCTCCGATATTCATACGAGAATTAACTGACAGATCCTCCGGAGAAAGGTTGCTGTACACTTCCATGGCTTTTTTGACATCTTTGTTGCATCCTATGCCATAGTAATAATAATCTCCTATGTAGGATTTCGCTTTCGCTCCGAAAATGTTGTGATCGGATACCTGTTCAAAGAAATCACGCGCTAAACTGTATTTGCCCGACTTAAAGTAAATCTGTCCTAATATTAATGCCGCTTCGGCATTGTTCCTTATCTTTAAAAGGGATTCAATGGCTTTTGCTGTATCTTGAAGCTCAAGATGCGATTTTGAAAGCAATAAATTCGCATCACTATACCCTCCGTTGACCGCTTTGTTAAGGTATGATATTTTTGAACTGGGAGTTGATTCAAGTTGAGCTTTTATATAATTGGCTTTTGGATTGTTTCTGCTTGCGGCTTTATTAAGATATGATATGACTGTGGGATCTTGCCATTCACCGCCGTTGTAGTAATTGTCGGCGATGCTTATCATTTCCACGGCGATGTGATTGCGGTCTTCATCTGACATTGCTTCAATTTCGATAGTCTTTGTTTCGTAGCCTTTTTTCTTGGCGGTCATTCTATATCTGCCGAGAATGAATATCTCTTCTCCTGCGGTGAATTTTTTCTTGGAAGGTTTCAATGCTCCGGACAAAGGCGTTAACTCAAATTCTGCGTTGACGGGATACAGTACAGTTATAGAACCCCTACATCGGCATTCAGAAGTTGGTCAGATGTTGACATATCAACATGGAATTCGGCGTCAGTCACATCAAAAGTGCCGGATACCGATTCAAATCCGTTAAGCGTGGTGGAGATTGTGTAATTGTATTTTGCCGGGGCGAGTTTTACATATAATTCTCCGTTGGAGGAGCTGTGTTTTTGCCCATTTATGTCAATATCGAATTTTGTCACATTGGAATGGAATTGGACAAACGCCATGTTGTCATTTGTTTTCGGGATTTCCAGCCTCAGCACGTATGCGTTCATTCCTTCAACACGCATCCCGAAGTCTATCTCGGTAGGCTCATAGTCGGGATGCTTTAAGGTTATATGACGTGTGCCGTCGCCGAGAAACAGCATATATTCGCCGGGCGTATATTCCATTTCGCCTATTTGGGTGCTGCTTTCTACCGACAAATCGTGAAGTGCTGGAATCTGAATCTTCACCAAAGCGCAAGGATCTCCATTGATATCCTTTCTTGGACGGGTTCTCGCCCGAAGGTCGGAGGTATCTAATTTAAATTCCTTAACCTTCAATTGTTGAGTGTAGCCGCCAAAACAGCACATGACGCATAGTAATATTGAAAATATGGATTTCATTCTTTTTTAAGGTTATAATGTCGCAAAAATAGCCTTTTTTATTAATTGCGAAAACCCCGTGTGAAAAAGGTGATTCTTTCGATATTGTAGCTATTGTAAAATTCAATATAAAAATCCAAATAACCACAATGGGATCTTATTCCCAAGTCCGAACTCAATATCGTCAGCCGCCACAAAGCTGTCGGGAATATTGCGTATTTGGGCAAATCCTTTACCTTTCCCTCCTATTTCAAAAAGATAACGGTTGTCAACAATGAAATCGCCATCTTTGGCAAATCCCATGCCATGATCGACTCCCACAAGCGATGCAAATGTGCTTTCCCTTACAGCGCCTATTTGTGGCGATTCAAGTGCATACATAAGGGACGAGTTGTTCAATAGTATCTTCTGCGGTTTGGCAAGGCTCTTTGGCGAATTCTGAGCGATAAAGAGTTGACGAATCAATCCGGCTCTGTCCAATAGGTCAAATAATCGTATAACCTGTGTGCGGTTTGTCCCCATCAATCCTGAAAGAGTGCTGATATTAGGAATATATGGCAACGAAGCTGATATAATTGCCATAAGACGTTTGGACTTGATTAGAGTTTCATAGCCAATCTTGGTTTCTACCGAAGGTATATCCGAGTCTATGACAGTTGTGACTACTTGAGTCAATCGACTGTAATAGTCATTGAGCGTCATTGCCTTATAAAAAGGATAGTAGCCTTTTTCCATATACTTGTGGAACAAGGACAGCACGTTGATCTGAGATGAAATTGACGGTGCTAATGTTTCGTGAGAATACAATATATCCTGGAGTGACAGACGAGGCATAATGTCATGCCCCTCAAACATAAGAAACTCCCTAAACGATAAGCCGGGAAGTGTGTGTATAGACACTCTTCGGGACAAATCGCCTATTGAGTGGTCTATCACCAATAGCGAGGATCCAGTGAAGACTATATGCAATTCGGGATATGAGTCGTACAAGTTTTTAATTTGCTGTTCCCATCCCGGCATACGATGCACTTCATCAAGATACACGTGAGTTATTCCACGTGCGAGCAGTTCTTCTGCGAGGTCTATCAATGAGTGTTCAGCGAACCATATATTGTCGAGATTGGCATAGAAGGACTTATTTCCTTCCGGGTCTGTATCCTTTATCCTTTGCAGCATCATTGTGGTTTTGCCAACTCCACGCTGTCCTTTTATTCCTATAAGAGGTTGATCCCAATCAATTTCGGAATAGAGGAAACGATGTATTCTTGTCTCAATTTCAGACAATCGCCTTTTGTATGTACGTATCAATATTTCCACAACAGAATTTTTTCTGCAAAGATAATAAAATGTTCCGACAAAAGAACAATATAGCCAAATTGTATCTTTCTCGGAACAAAATCACATATTGTTCCTTCGGTGGTTCAATTTCTGCGGTTTCAGGGCGTATGGTGTATCAATAAGTGACAATATATTTATTAAAGTTGCAGTTCAAGGGATTATGCTTGATGTCGAGGTTGGGGAAAAGAAAAAGGCTGCATTTGATGCAGCCTTTCGTGGAGATTGCGCTTCAAGATGGACTCGAACCAACGACCCTCTGATTAACAGTCAGATGCTCTAACCGACTGAGCTATTGAA
>CAZELD010000090.1:0-6207 GCA_964512855.1 uncultured Muribaculum sp. | reverse complement strand
AAATCGCGCTCGGGGTGTAGCACAGTTGGCAGCGCGCCACGTTCGGGACGTGGAGGTCGGAAGTTCGAGTCTTCTCACCCCGACAAAATTTCAGCAATAGGTTGTAACTTTATGAGTTGCAACCTATTTTCTAAATATACCGGAGGCGATTATGGCGTTGCTCATTCCATGAATTTTACAAAGTCGGTTGCAATATTTTATTTCCCAGTGTTTTAGCTATATATTTGCAAAAACATCAACCGAGCAAAAAAAGGTTCCGCATTTGATTTGAAGGTATTGTGCTGTTATGCTTAAATTCATTATATTTGTGGAAATTTAACTTATAATCTCATGAAACACTTATCCATCGTTGCAATAGGGTTGTTGGCCGGATTTATTTCTCCGACTGCGGCCAAAGCCGATTCCGTAATCTTAAATATGTCAGAAATAAATCCCGAGGCGGTGATTATGCCTGAAATTTACGGGCAATTTGCCGAGCATCTCGGAGCTTGCGTGTACGGTGGATTATGGGTAGGCCCTGACTCTCATATTCCTAATACTGATGGATATCGCAATGATGTGTTGCAAGCGTTGCGCGAGCTTAAAGTGCCTGTGATGCGTTGGCCTGGAGGATGTTTCGCCGATGAGTATCATTGGCGTGACGGCATTGGCGCCCCTGAAACACGTCCTACTCAGGTCAATAACAACTGGGGCGGCACTGTTGAGGATAATTCTTTCGGAACTCATGAATTCTTCAACCTTTGCGAACTTCTTGGGTGTGAACCGTATCTTAGTGGAAATGTGGGTAGCGGCTCAGTGGAGGAGCTTGCGCAGTGGGTGGAATATATCACGGCAGCCGAAGGCCCTATGGCCACTCTCCGTAAGGAAAACGGACGCGAAAAGCCGTGGAAATTGAAATACCTTGGAGTCGGTAATGAAAGTTGGGGATGTGGCGGTAATTTTACCCCCGACTATTATGCCAACGTGTATCGCCGTTATCAGACCTATTGCCGGAATTTTTCAGGTAATCGACTTTATAAAATCGCATCGGGGGCAAGCGATTATGATTATAAATGGACTGATGTTGTCATGAAAGGCGCTCATTCCCACATGGATGGCATCTCGCTCCACTATTACACCGTATCGGGATGGGTTGGGTCGAAAGGCTCGGCTACCGTGTTTACCCCCGACGATTATTATTGGACAATGGGTAAATGCCTTGAAATAGAACCGGTGATAGAGAAGCACATATCGATCATGGATAAGTATGACGCAAAGAAACGTATAGGCCTGCTCGTGGATGAATGGGGCACTTGGTGGGATGTGGAACCGGGCACTAATCCGGGTCATTTATATCAGCAGAACACGATGCGTGACGCTATGGTGGCCGCATTGTCGTTAAACGTGTTCCAAAGGCATACCGACCGTGTTAAAATGGCTAACATAGCTCAGGTTGCCAACGTGCTTCAGTCGATGGTGCTTACGCATGGTGATCAAATGGTGCTTACTCCCACCTATTATGTGTTCAAAATGTATATACCGCATCAAGGCGCCACTCCGATACCACTTGATGTTGTCACAACCTCACAGAGCGTGCGCGGCGACCGTCAGATTGATATGCTTCAGGCTACTGCCTCGCGAAAAGAGGGACGCATAACCGTGTCGCTTGCCAATCTTGATTTGGACAAAGCGATAGATGTTGACATACCGTTGGCAGGTAAGATCAAAAACATAGTGGGATCAATCATTTCCGCCAAGTCTATTGATGACTACAATGATTTCGGCCAACCTGAAAAAATCACGCTTAAGTCATTTGACGGCGCTAAGGCTTCGGGTGACGCTATAAAATTGACCATCCCTTCAAAAAGTATCGTTACGCTGACGTTTGACGAATAACGGTGTGTTAAATTAACACACCTCATGGCTCGGAAATAATTGAAGTATGAAGCTATACGTGATTTTTGCACGATGCCATTTCGATCGCTAATCTTCAGTTACGATTGAGACGTCAACCATTTCATCGACCACTGTCTCGTCGTCGGATGAATTAGAGAATATTATCTCGTCATTATCGATTTCAACGGTTTCTTCATCGGTTGAGTTGGTATTCCATTCCGGTTCCGGGGTATCATCAAGAGAAGTTTGCTCTGTCTGCGTAGCGCTCTCCTCCGTGACGGCGGCATTTTCCTTGTCGTCCTCTCCTGTGGCGGCGCCTGCAATAATGAAAAGAACGATGGCGATTATAGTCCATGTCGTTTTATTGAACTTTGAAACGTGATTTTTTTCATATTGATTGGTTTTAATTATGTGTATTATGCCTAATGCCATACCTAAAGTATAGGCCAAAATATCTGAAGAATCAAATGTTCCCGGAATTATTCCGGGTAATTGCAAAAATTCTGAAATTATGGCTACTGTCGGAAGGCAAAATATAGCCAAGGTTGATTCTCGTATATTGAAATTCCGGATAGCTCCGATTACAAGTATATATGAGTAAATCCACAATCCATCGGGCAAAGAATATAATACCCAATCGGGCAAAGTGAATGTGACGCTATTGCGGAGCGCGTTTACCCAATCCATCAAATCTATTCTTTCTATCCAAGAAAACAGCACGAGCGATGTTGGCCTGAAAAGCAAGTATATGGATCCACCCAATGCCATCTAACAGAAAGAAATGAAGAGAGTCGCTGATTTGTGGAGGCTGGTGTTCCGGTCATAATTTTTTCTCCCAAAAAGAAGCTTTCGCTTTGTCCTTGCGCCAATTGTAGTATTTTATCAGTTGCTTGATTGAATTTTTATGCCCTTTCTTTCCTGCAAATTCCCAGTTCTTTACGGCTTCAGCCCAGTTCTTTTGTTCGGCATACATTGTGCCTATGAATCCGGCTGATGCGGCATCGCCCTTCTTGGCTGCCTTGCTATATAATTCAAAGGCTTTGTTTTTCTGTCCTTTTGATTCGTATGCGTTACCCAGCCAGCGCATTGCGTTCAGGTTCCCCTCTTCAGCGACAGGGGTGAGGCGCGAGATTGCACGGTCAAGATCTTTGGTTACACCTTCCCATCCTTAACGCTTTTTCCGAGTATAAGAAGGGTTTCTGTAGACCTGTCGTGACGCTAAGTAGGAGAATGTTTTTGATTGGCTGTGGTGTTCATTGTTTTTGTCGTAAAAGAATTTACCCATGCTGCGCATTATGTCGGCTAATGGGGTGTCGCCAATATTTACTTTTGCCAACGGTAGCTGATACAGGTAACGGTCGGCGGTGAGCTTGTCGTTGTATTCCATCACATAATATGCTCCGATATTCATACGAGAATTAACTGACAGATCCTCCGGAGAAAGGTTGCTGTACACTTCCATGGCTTTTTTGACATCTTTGTTGCATCCTATGCCATAGTAATAATAATCTCCTATGTAGGATTTCGCTTTCGCTCCGAAAATGTTGTGATCGGATACCTGTTCAAAGAAATCACGCGCTAAACTGTATTTGCCCGACTTAAAGTAAATCTGTCCTAATATTAATGCCGCTTCGGCATTGTTCCTTATCTTTAAAAGGGATTCAATGGCTTTTGCTGTATCTTGAAGCTCAAGATGCGATTTTGAAAGCAATAAATTCGCATCACTATACCCTCCGTTGACCGCTTTGTTAAGGTATGATATTTTTGAACTGGGAGTTGATTCAAGTTGAGCTTTTATATAATTGGCTTTTGGATTGTTTCTGCTTGCGGCTTTATTAAGATATGATATGACTGTGGGATCTTGCCATTCACCGCCGTTGTAGTAATTGTCGGCGATGCTTATCATTTCCACGGCGATGTGATTGCGGTCTTCATCTGACATTGCTTCAATTTCGATAGTCTTTGTTTCGTAGCCTTTTTTCTTGGCGGTCATTCTATATCTGCCGAGAATGAATATCTCTTCTCCTGCGGTGAATTTTTTCTTGGAAGGTTTCAATGCTCCGGACAAAGGCGTTAACTCAAATTCTGCGTTGACGGGATACAGTACAGTTATAGAACCCCTACATCGGCATTCAGAAGTTGGTCAGATGTTGACATATCAACATGGAATTCGGCGTCAGTCACATCAAAAGTGCCGGATACCGATTCAAATCCGTTAAGCGTGGTGGAGATTGTGTAATTGTATTTTGCCGGGGCGAGTTTTACATATAATTCTCCGTTGGAGGAGCTGTGTTTTTGCCCATTTATGTCAATATCGAATTTTGTCACATTGGAATGGAATTGGACAAACGCCATGTTGTCATTTGTTTTCGGGATTTCCAGCCTCAGCACGTATGCGTTCATTCCTTCAACACGCATCCCGAAGTCTATCTCGGTAGGCTCATAGTCGGGATGCTTTAAGGTTATATGACGTGTGCCGTCGCCGAGAAACAGCATATATTCGCCGGGCGTATATTCCATTTCGCCTATTTGGGTGCTGCTTTCTACCGACAAATCGTGAAGTGCTGGAATCTGAATCTTCACCAAAGCGCAAGGATCTCCATTGATATCCTTTCTTGGACGGGTTCTCGCCCGAAGGTCGGAGGTATCTAATTTAAATTCCTTAACCTTCAATTGTTGAGTGTAGCCGCCAAAACAGCACATGACGCATAGTAATATTGAAAATATGGATTTCATTCTTTTTTAAGGTTATAATGTCGCAAAAATAGCCTTTTTTATTAATTGCGAAAACCCCGTGTGAAAAAGGTGATTCTTTCGATATTGTAGCTATTGTAAAATTCAATATAAAAATCCAAATAACCACAATGGGATCTTATTCCCAAGTCCGAACTCAATATCGTCAGCCGCCACAAAGCTGTCGGGAATATTGCGTATTTGGGCAAATCCTTTACCTTTCCCTCCTATTTCAAAAAGATAACGGTTGTCAACAATGAAATCGCCATCTTTGGCAAATCCCATGCCATGATCGACTCCCACAAGCGATGCAAATGTGCTTTCCCTTACAGCGCCTATTTGTGGCGATTCAAGTGCATACATAAGGGACGAGTTGTTCAATAGTATCTTCTGCGGTTTGGCAAGGCTCTTTGGCGAATTCTGAGCGATAAAGAGTTGACGAATCAATCCGGCTCTGTCCAATAGGTCAAATAATCGTATAACCTGTGTGCGGTTTGTCCCCATCAATCCTGAAAGAGTGCTGATATTAGGAATATATGGCAACGAAGCTGATATAATTGCCATAAGACGTTTGGACTTGATTAGAGTTTCATAGCCAATCTTGGTTTCTACCGAAGGTATATCCGAGTCTATGACAGTTGTGACTACTTGAGTCAATCGACTGTAATAGTCATTGAGCGTCATTGCCTTATAAAAAGGATAGTAGCCTTTTTCCATATACTTGTGGAACAAGGACAGCACGTTGATCTGAGATGAAATTGACGGTGCTAATGTTTCGTGAGAATACAATATATCCTGGAGTGACAGACGAGGCATAATGTCATGCCCCTCAAACATAAGAAACTCCCTAAACGATAAGCCGGGAAGTGTGTGTATAGACACTCTTCGGGACAAATCGCCTATTGAGTGGTCTATCACCAATAGCGAGGATCCAGTGAAGACTATATGCAATTCGGGATATGAGTCGTACAAGTTTTTAATTTGCTGTTCCCATCCCGGCATACGATGCACTTCATCAAGATACACGTGAGTTATTCCACGTGCGAGCAGTTCTTCTGCGAGGTCTATCAATGAGTGTTCAGCGAACCATATATTGTCGAGATTGGCATAGAAGGACTTATTTCCTTCCGGGTCTGTATCCTTTATCCTTTGCAGCATCATTGTGGTTTTGCCAACTCCACGCTGTCCTTTTATTCCTATAAGAGGTTGATCCCAATCAATTTCGGAATAGAGGAAACGATGTATTCTTGTCTCAATTTCAGACAATCGCCTTTTGTATGTACGTATCAATATTTCCACAACAGAATTTTTTCTGCAAAGATAATAAAATGTTCCGACAAAAGAACAATATAGCCAAATTGTATCTTTCTCGGAACAAAATCACATATTGTTCCTTCGGTGGTTCAATTTCTGCGGTTTCAGGGCGTATGGTGTATCAATAAGTGACAATATATTTATTAAAGTTGCAGTTCAAGGGATTATGCTTGATGTCGAGGTTGGGGAAAAGAAAAAGGCTGCATTTGATGCAGCCTTTCGTGGAGATTGCGCTTCAAGATGGACTCGAACCAACGACCCTCTGATTAACAGTCAGATGCTCTA
>CAZELD010000089.1:0-6540 GCA_964512855.1 uncultured Muribaculum sp. | reverse complement strand
CAAAACACTGAAAATTGCACGGTTTCCAACTCGTTACCGCCATATCTCAAATACTCAGTTAAATGTTTATCTCTCAAACGGTTATATCAAACCGTTGAAAATCTAAAATATAATTATCATCTATACACTTTAAAGAGCCCGCCCCTGAATTCACATCGGAGACTGGCTCTTTTAGTATGAGGAATTGTTCTATGTCACTTGTTCTCGTCTTCCACCAATATGATTTAATTATGCCATAGAAACAATTACAGCTTTTATCTGCTGCGCAAGGGCATTTGCTTCGTCCATTGTAGGCGCTTCAGAATAGATGCGTATTATCGGCTCCGTATTGGATTTACGCAAATGAACCCACGAATCAGCGAAGTCAATCTTTACACCGTCGATATCAGTAATGGTTTCGGATGCATATTTGGCTTTTACAGCTTCAAGAATCTTATCTACATTAATATCAGGAGTAAGTTCTATCTTATTTTTAGCAATGGCATATTGAGGATAGCCTGCTTTAAGCTCACTCACCGTTTTCCTGCTCTTTGCAAGAAGTGTTAGAAATAGGGCCACTCCCACAAGAGCATCGCGTCCATAGTGTGATTCCGGATAAATCACTCCACCATTTCCTTCTCCTCCGATTATGGCTCCGGTCTCTTTCATCTTTGTAACCACATTGACCTCACCCACCGCAGCGGCTGAATATTCGCAACCATGCATACGAGTGACATCACGCAGCGCGCGCGACGAACTAAGATTGCTGACAGTAGAGCCGGGAGTATTGGAAAGCACAAAATCAGCAATAGACACGAGGGTGTATTCCTCTACAAACATTTCGCCGTTCTCCATTACTATGGCAAGGCGATCTACATCAGGATCCACCACGAATCCCACATCAGCGCGGCCGTCGCGCATAAGATCGGAAATCTGGGTCAAATTTTCCGGAATAGGTTCAGGAGTATGCGCGAAGCGTCCCGTAGCTTCGCAATTGAGTTCAATTATGTTTTCCACACCCAAAGCGCGCAGCAATTGCGGGATAACGATTCCACCAACAGAATTAACCGCATCTACAACCACCGTAAAGTTGGCCTTGCGTATAGCTTCAACGTCCACCAGTTTCAGGCTCAACACCGATTCAATGTGTTTGCGGTTATATGTGTTATTAACATACACTGAGCCAAGTTTATCAATCGGAGCGAAAGAATAAGCGCCCTCTTCAGCGATGCGCAGCACCTCTTTTCCTTGAGCGTCATTCAAAAATTCGCCGTTTTCATTAAGCAGTTTCAATGCATTCCACTGCTTGGGATTGTGGGAGGCTGTGATGATGATTCCGCCGCAAGCTCCTTCCATCACCACGGCGATCTCGGTAGTAGGCGTTGACGCAAGCCCGATATTAACTACATCAAAACCCATTCCCGTAAGTGTGGCTTCGACAAGTTCGCACACCATCGGACCCGACAGACGCGCGTCACGTCCAACAACTATAGTATGGGATGTACGTGTAGTGGAACGTGAAATAAAATCGGCATAAGCCGCCGTAAACTTCACTACATCAACCGGGCTTAATCCTTCTCCCGGCACACCGCCAATTGTGCCGCGTATACCTGAAATAGATTTAATTAATGACATGACATTTATCTTTAGATATTACTCTTGAAATAGCGTATTATGTAGAAATATGGCACTACCACACCGATTTCATCGCTTGGTCCTACACGAGAGCGCAACACAATCTCCACCTCACTGCCATAGCCGAGGTAAAACAACGGAATTTGAATGCCCTCGCCCCAATCAGTATATGATTGAGAGCTTGCATTATTATAACGGATCGTAATCGATGAAGCCACGTCATACGCATTTCCATATCCCTCGGGAAGAGAGCCGTCATATTCTTGTAAATTGTAGCGTGTGAGGCGCAGATATACCAAGTCATTAAATTGAGGACGATCGTCCATATCTCCGGTCTTAACCACTCGCATATATACGTCGCCATCTTCATCCATTCTATAAAATGGCGCGTCGAGAGCAGGATTGTCGATCATTTCATTAAGCACGTCACTGAATTTTTTGTTATATTCCGGATCAGACGTGCTTACTTGCTGCTCTTCAAGCATTTTAGCGGCAAGGTCATATCGTGTAATAAACGCCGAATCACGGGGCACAGACGACACGACTCGCTGATCGGCTAAGAACGCATTGATGCTCTTTGTTTCATCATTAAGCAGGTCGGCATAACTTGTGGAGTTATCGCAACCGGTGAAAAGGGATATAGCGGCGAGCAACACTCCGGCTACGCTAAATTTTGAAGATATTTTCATGTTTGGTTCTATATTATCGTGATTATTTTATTTATTTTTAAGTTTACTAAGTAAATGTCGTTCAACTTCAGGCAGGGTAAGCATGAATATGTCGACAGCTTCATCCAACGAGCAATTCAACTCGCCGCCTGACGCATTTATGTGCCCTCCTCCATTAAAAAATTTTTTGCAAATATCATTTACCCGCAAGTCGCCCTTGCTCCGTGAAGATATTTTAATTTCCTTTTCATCCTCGCGAATAAACACGGAGTAAATGATGTCGGGAATAGACAGCGGCACATTCACCAATCCTTCAGTGTCACCCTTCCGGTAATTAAACTGTTTCAGTTCTTCAGCCGAAAGAGTTATCAAGGCAGCCTTATAGTCCTCAAACACTCTCATATTAGCAATTGCATAAGAATGTAGTTTAAGCACATTGAGGCTCTTGGTATCCATCACCTTTTTATAAATTTCATCCTTATTTATCCCCTTCCGTATGAGTTCCGCAATTATCACATAGAGGTCGGGGTCGTTAGAATTATAGGAGAAATTACCTGTATCGGTCATCATTCCGGTATAAATACACGTAGCAGCCTTACGCCCTATCATACCGAACAATTCAAGACGGCACAACAAGCGGAAAAGCAAAGCGCAAGTCGATGACTGGTGCGGATAAGATATGGTAATGTCGGCAAATTTTTCAGGATTTTCATGGTGATCCACAAGCACTTTCTTAGCCTTAGCGTCAGCAAGGGCATCTTTCATCCGGTCAACGCGATACAATGCATTGAAATCAAGACAAAATATCACTTCAGCCTCTCGAAGCAGCTTACTCGCAAAATCCGTATATTTTGAATATGGCACAATCTCCTTTGCTCCCGGCAAGCATCGCAAGGAATCAGGGATATGGTCAGGCGTCACCACATGGACATCCTTACCTATCTTGGAGAGTGTGTGCATAAGTCCGAGTGAAGAACCCACAGCATCACCATCCGGCGACATATGGCAAGTGATGACAATACGGTCATTCTCCTCAAGGAGCTTTCTTACCGCTTTTACTTTCGATTCTTCAATTAACGGTTGGAGCATAAGTGGATATTAAAAATCAAGTTACAAAGATAGGTAAATGTAATGGGATTTTCAAATCCACAGCTACGCTCCGGCAATTTTCTTATGCGTCTTTTAGTTATTTAACTATCGATTACCATTTGACCGGCTCAACAAGCCAACAATCCAAAGAAGAACCACCGCTCCGACAACCGCAGTTATAAGGCTTCCGATTATCCCGCCGGCTGATATTCCAAGCAGTCCGAATAGCCATCCTCCAAGGACACCGCCTATAACGCCTACAATAAGATTGACAATAACTCCAAAGCCGCCTCCGCGCATCAATTTACCAGCCACAAAACCGGCGACTATACCGATAATAATAAACCAAAGGAAGTTCATAATTTTTTGTTTCTTTTAATAATGCAATCATATTAACTGAAAACATATTACATCTCGCCTTAGTTCACAACATACTCCGGTAAAAACGCTCAGACAATATATCACGCAGAATCTGTCATAAAAAAAATATTAAATTTGCATTAATAACCACGAAACCCCTTATGAGTGTAAAAATCGACATATATTCACAACCGTTGGAAATAAAACAAAATCAATCGCGCCGAGAGGCCGAAGCAAAAGCGTCAGCGTTAATGATTCAAAATGTGTTTGGCTCGGAAGCTGTTCTCAACCATGATCTTGAAGGACGGCCGGTCATAGATGTCGAAGGGTTCAACGGCTCAATCTCAATTTCTCATTGCATAAACCGCTGCGTGCTGGCCGTAACTCAGGCACAAGATGTGTCGATAGGCGTTGACATAGAAACATGGCGAGAACAGCTAATACGCATCGCGCCAAAATTCATGCTTAGTGACGAAATTGAGGCCTATACTACTCATGCGTTGCTCCTTCTCGCATGGACGACAAAAGAGGCTGTATACAAAGCGGCGCGCACTCCGGGACTGGCTCTTAAAGAAATATCGCTTCCCATTCCGGCGCCGACAACTGATAAGTTCACGGCCAAGGCTCGAGAGATGACATTTGAAATCACTTCCTGCGTCTTGACCGATGATTATGCGACAACAACTGCCTCAACAACGATAAGCCAGGACTGACATAATTAAGCATAAACAACCAGTAACACACTTTTGATTCTTTTTATCATAAATGAGTTGACGAATTGATATTTTTTTACGATATTTGCCCACAAACCAGAACCATTTAAATTCAAAATTAAAATATGAAGAAGAGTGCATTACAAAAGGCCCGCGCCGCTTACAAACCGAAATTGCCCATTGTCCTTACCGGAGCAGTTAAAGCGGTTGAGGGAAAAGCGACTCAATCTGTTGCCGACCAAGAAGAAATAAAAAAATTATTCCCCAACACTTACGGACTTCCTGAAATTCGTTTTGAAAAAGATGGAAATTCACTGAAAGGCGAAGCTATAAACGTCGGAGTAATCCTTTCCGGCGGACAGGCTCCCGGCGGCCACAATGTGATAAGCGGTATTTTTGACGGAATTAAAAAGATCAATAAAGACAGCCGTCTGTTCGGATTCCTCATGGGTCCCGGCGGTTTCGTTGACCACCAATATGTGGAGTTAACAGCCGAAATAATTGATGAATACCGTAATACCGGAGGTTTCGATATCATCGGCTCAGGCCGCACAAAGCTCGAAACCAAGGAACAGTTTGACAAAGGCCTCGAAATCCTAAAAGAGTTAAACATAAAAGCTCTCGTTATCATCGGCGGCGACGATTCCAACACAAACGCAGCAATTCTTGCAGAATACTACAAACAGATCAACGCCGGCGTACAGGTAATCGGATGTCCTAAAACTATCGACGGCGACCTTAAGAACGAGGTTATTGAAACTTCATTCGGATTTGACACCGCCACTAAGGTCTACAGCGAAGTAATCGGGAATATACAACGCGACTGTAATTCAGCGAAAAAATATTGGCACTTCATCAAATTGATGGGTCGTTCGGCCAGCCACATCGCGCTTGAATGCGCTTTGCAGTGTCAGCCTAACATCTGCATAATCTCGGAAGAAGTTGAGACTAAAAAACAGACTCTTGAGGACATTGTGAATTCAATTGCAGATGTTGTTGCCCGCAGAGCGGCAAATGGCAATAACTTCGGAACAGTGTTGGTTCCGGAGGGACTCATTGAATTTATTCCGGCCATGAAAGCTCTGATCGCAGAGCTAAACGAACTTCTTGCCGCCAACGCAGAAGAATTTTCGCACGTCGAAAGAGCCAATCAGCTATCATGGATCGCCGATCGTCTTACTCCGGAAAATACGGCTATCTTCACAAGCCTGCCTGAAGGTGTCGCTCGCCAATTGTGCCTTGAACGTGACCCGCATGGAAACGTACAGGTTTCGCTCATTGAAACAGAAAAGCTTCTTGGTGAAATGGTTGGGCGCCGCTTGAACACGCTTAAAGCAGAAGGCAAATATGTCGGTAAATTCGCCTCTTTATTCCACTTCTTCGGATACGAAGGACGCTGTGCCGACCCATCCAACTTTGACGCTGACTACTGCTACGCACTTGGCTTCAACGCCGCTTGTCTGGTTAAGTCAGGAGTAACAGGCTATATGTCAAGCGTGAGAGGTCTCACAAAACCGTCAGTACAATGGACTACCGGAGGGATTCCAATCACCATGATGATGAATATGGAACGTCGTCACGGAGCAATGAAGCCTGTTATTCAAAAAGCGCTCGTATCGCTTGACGGCCGTCCATTTAAGAAATTCGCATCTCAGCGTGACGCTTGGTCTATAAACACTGATTTCGTATATCCGGGTCCCATCCAATATTTCGGCCCCGCTGAAGTCTGCGATCAACCATCGCTAACTTTGCAATACGAACATGAAGCATTGAAATAAGAAAACCCGAATCTCAGCTTGCATAGGGTCGCCTCGGGGAGCAATGTCGCTCAGGCGACCCTATTATTTATCTATTTATCCATACTTTATCACGGCTCAACCATGAAACGCGGTATCACATTGTACATCGCCCTCCTTGTCCTACTACCTCATATTCACTCCATTCCACTCACGACAATCCATGATGTGCGACAATCATTCATTACGCCGCCCGACTCTACTCGCACAAAAGTATGGTGGTTTCACGGTGAGGATTCAGTGACTCATGAAGGGATTACCGCCGACCTTGAGGCCTTTCGCCGCCAAGGTATCGGAGGG
>CAZELD010000088.1:0-6691 GCA_964512855.1 uncultured Muribaculum sp. | reverse complement strand
CTTAATAATTGTTCCGGATTCATGCTGCAAAAGTACATAAAAATCTCAGATTTTTTATGTACTTTTGCCGATACAATAATCCTGTATCTAAATTTTTATGACACCGAAAAAATACATCATGGATTTCGAGGTAGTGAAGAACGAACGGCTTCATGATCTCTATACCTTGCTTATTTTAACTCCTGTCAAGAAAGACTTGCCGGAAATTTTACCCGGGCAATTTGTTCAAGTCGCAATTGATAATAGCAAAACAACATTTCTGCGTCGTCCTATTTCCGTCAATTATGTTGACAAGAATGAGAATCAACTATGGCTTTTAGTGCGAAATGCCGGTGATGGAACTGCCGCGCTTATGAAAAAATCGCATGGAGATATAATCAACCTTGTGCTACCACTCGGAAATTCATTTAATATGCCCGAAAAAGACTCGCGCGTTCTTTTGATCGGAGGCGGAGTTGGTGTCGCTCCGATGCTATATTGGGGTGCTGTGTTAAAAGACGCTGGCCGATATCCGGAATTCCTGTTAGGCGCACGATCAAAGAATGACATACTTGAATTAAACGAATTTGAAGCGATAGGGAAAGCCCACATATCCACTGACGATGGATCATTGGGTGAATTTGGTCTTGTAACTGCTAACAGCGTTTTATCCCAAAAGTGGGACATAATATATTGTTGTGGTCCGGCGCCCATGATGAAAGCCGTAGCAAAAGTCGCAAGCTCTATAGGGGCAGCTTGCGAAGTTTCGTTGGAAAACATGATGGCGTGTGGATTAGGCGCCTGCCTTTGCTGCGTAGAGAATACCGTAAAAGGGAATGTGTGCGTATGCACCGACGGTCCGGTTTTTAACGTAAATCAATTGACATGGCAAATTTAAATGTAAAAATAGGACGTCTGGATCTTAAAAATCCTGTATTGACTGCGTCCGGTACGTTTGGCTACGGTGAAGAGTTCGCAGATTTTATTGACTTGAATCGATTGGGCGGATTCATAACTAAAGGTACAACTCTCGAACATCGGGAAGGAAATCCTTATCCTCGCATGGTCGAAACCCCTTCAGGAATGTTGAACGCAGTCGGTTTACAGAATAAAGGTGTGGATTATTTTATCGAAAATATATATCCGCGCATAAAGGATATCAGTTCACATCTTATCGTGAATGTGTCGGGAGCCTCTATTGACGATTATGTGAAAGTATGTGAGAAGCTGAACGACCTCGATCAAATAAACGCCATCGAAGTTAATATCTCATGCCCTAACGTAAAACAGGGGGGGATGGCGTTCGGCACGACTTGTGATGGTGCGGCAAGCGTTACTGCGGCTGTAAGAAAAGCTTATAAAAAAAATGTCATAGTCAAGTTATCGCCTAATGTCACTTCAATAGCTGATATCGCAAAGTCAGTTGAAGATGCTGGAGCTGATGCTGTGTCATTAATAAACACATTACTTGGAATGGCGATTGACGTCGAACGTCGACGGCCGTATCTCTCAACCATTACTGGCGGTCTGTCGGGGCCGGCCGTACGTCCCGTGGCGGTAAGAATGGTCTGGCAGGCCTCTCACGCTGTAAAAATACCGGTAATAGGGCTGGGTGGAATCATGAACGGCCGAGATGCTATGGAATTCATTATGGCCGGAGCGAGAGCCGTTGAAATCGGAACTGCCAACTTTATCGATCCGGCCGTAACAATAAAAGTCATCGATTATATCGATGACTTCTGTAATCGCCACGGCATTGCCGACATCAACGAATTGGTTGGAATTATTTGACCTCCTCGGTATTAAAATATTTATCTAACAATTTTTGGTAATCGTCGGTCTTTTTAAGATCGACGAGCCATTTATTTATACTGTCGGCTAATTCACTCCTCCCCTTTCCGGTTATCCACGATTGGAATTGAGTGAATGATATATTAGTGCTTATATCCACATTTGGATACTCTTTAACAAGTTCTCTTGCGACACGCTCGTTAACCACCGCATTATTTATTTCCCCCAATGAGGTCATTATAAACAGTTGTTCCGGGCCATATTCAGCTTCATGCTTGACATGGATGTCGCTGCCTATCTCTTTCGCAAGATTATTTATCCGGCCTTCTATCGAGGATCCGGCTGCAATCCACAATGTGTCATCGGCCAAATCAAGTTGCGATTTTATTTTTACATTGCCGTTTTTATCCTTTCTTTGCACTAAGACCTGCTTGTCAAGCAACACCGGTTCCAACAGGTTATATTTATCCTTTAACTCTGTAGTCGTTGGAATGTCGGCGACGAGAAGATCATACGAGCCGTCTGCTATCTTTTCAAGCGGTTTGGATACCGATGACACAGGATGGTATTTGAACGTCAAATTATGATCACTACCAAGCAACCTCAATAAATCATAATTATATCCACCCAACGTGTCATCATATTGATAGAATGACAGAGGTGAATATTCCAACGCCACATCAATCGTGTCTTCTCCCGATCGATGGGTTTCACTTGTTGAAGCCGCTCTTCCGCAATTTCCGAGGGCATACATCATAGCCAATGCGGCTCCGAGTCCGCCAAGCAATGGTAATGCGTTTTTTTTACGAGGCAATTCTTGTGCCATATATTTTATGTTTAGTTTGCAAAATCAATAGATAGGCCAATTTGAAATCTACGGGGATTTATGGGGTAATGAGGCATTGAGAAGTAATTGTCTCCAGTCAATCCCTGGTTTACATGGCTGAATAATACATAGAATCTCGTCTTGCTCAACCTCATATTGGCGTATGCGTTTACAACGGGGTAATTACCGCAAAGTATGTCACGTTGATTATAAAATATCATAGTGGCAGGCTGATAGTCGACCGATTTATATCGGGTGTAATAGTTGCAATCCATTCCAAATTGCACGTCAAGCACGCTGGCGACCTTGAACTTGACATACATATTGCTGTAAACTGAAAGTTTCGGCAACGGCAACGACACTTCATCCGATGTTGCCTGATAAATCAGTTTATTCTCCCAATTAAAGGCCTTATACCGCAAATCTTGCGTTAATGTGGCGCTAAACACTTGCACGCTTCCACCATTTTGGGTAGGCAATGACTCCGGATTGAAGTAAATGAGATTCTGAATATTTTCAGCTCCGACATTCAGGCTGGTTCCGGTATGTGGCACATTGAGAATACCGCCGAAACGGAATGATCTCGTTTTGCCGAAGTTGTTATCCCAGATAAAATGATTTGACACATACTGCTGCAAAAAGTATGGAGCCTCTTCATTTTTTAAATGCCCGTAACCGGTTATTCCCACCGAATCACCGAGCAGTTTAAATCGGGTGGAGATATGTCCTCTAATGTCGATATCCCCTATCACAGATCCAATAAGTCCAAATTTTGCGGTAGCGCCATAGGTAAGGAGTGTGCCCAAATTTTTGGATAATTCACCCCCGACCCAAAACAAGTTCTCAGTTTTCCTTGAAGGAATTTTATTTACTGGATATGGAGTTAATCCTTCAGGAATTACCGGCAATCGGTCAAGTGTGTCTGCCGTCTGCTTATAGTTTCTGATTTCATGTACTGCGAACGCCCACAAGCCGAACTTGGCGAATTTATTGAATTCCTCCAATAGGGTTATCCCCAATGTATTCGACAAAGACCAGTAGTTTGTTCGGTCATCTGTTTCATCCAAATTCAAATAAGTGTTCTCCCAAAAATCATTGTCCGCGCTCGTATCTTTGAATATGTGCTTATCGGTCTGATAATTCAAAACCCAATGAAAACTTGACACCGGCACAAATGTGCTAACTGTAGTGGTATCGTCAACCTCCTCTTCTTTCCAAAATCCGACTTTATATGCGTGATTCATATAGAACTCTCCTCCCACAAGTTTGGAATGTGCTCCTGTAAGGTTTGTCGGAATAGCTTTGGGCTCAATAGAGGTTTGCCCCCCCTGCAATTGAGCCGGGTCAGTTATGTAAAGGTCGTTTGTTATGCCGCCATTGTTTTTCCCAAGCGTATTCCAATGATTATAAAACGCCTGCATTTCGTACCTGTCGCCGATATATGACCCGGAAAAGCCCCAGTTCAGAGCTTTGGTGGCTTGATAATCATAGCACCCTTTGGAATATAAATAATCAACAAAAGCCCCTATTTGAGCATTTTTGTTTATATTGCCTGAGAATATCGCATGAAGTCGATCCTGGGAATTAAGTTTGCCGCCACTCGTATTGTATGACAAAAATGTCACTGGTATTCTGGAATTGAAATAACGGGTTTTTGCGTATGTCGGAAGCCAAGCGTTCAAAGCGTCTTTAAAGAAAAATTGACTCATCGGTTGCCGCTCAAAGAACAGCAATGTTTCCCCGGGGCCACCATAGGTGCCGGTAGTTGCGTATGCCGGCTCAATTGTGGCAGGGACGGATCGCTGTCCATAATTTTCCGGCAATGTGTCTACAGCCACAAATTCTCGTGTTCCGAAAGGTTGCGTGAGTTTCCACGAATAAATCTCCTGTTGTATATCATCGGCCTTTGTCTGCGCCGACGAACTACAGGCGATGATCGTGCATAAACTTCCTAATATAACGATTTTTTTCATCGCTGCAAAGATAGCAATTTATTAATTAGGCGTCAAAATTTTGCAGCCGCAATTGGCAACCCGAGAAAATACGCCGAAATGGATTAGAGTTGACGCAGTTCCCCTGTCAAGGAATCAATAACATATCCCCTTACCACAACACCTTCAGGAATAAGCGGATGCCTCGATATGAGATCAACCGTTTCGTTAACTGCGTCATCAGTGTTTTCAAAGCCGTGAAGCCAACTTTTCAGATCTATACCGCAATGCATCATCAAAGATATATGCTCCTCCGGAATACCCCTTTCGCGCATAAGATGCAGCATTTCATCGGCATCCATCCCTTGCACGCCGCATCCTGTATGACCGATAACCATTATTTCCGTCACCCCAAGCTCATAGACGGCTACAAGGATGCTGCGCATCGTGGAATCAAATGGATTTGTGATGACGCCGCCGGCATTTTTTATTATTTTGACATCTCCGTTCTTTAATCCTAATGCAGCCGGCAAAAGTTCAATTAACCGAGTATCCATACACGTAACAATCGCGATTTTCTTGTCTGGATACTTACTCGTTATGAATCGCTCATAATCCTTGTTCTCAACAAAGCGCTTATTATATTTTAGTATTTCGTCAATCATTTTTCTGTAGATTTTTCACAAAAATATGAAACGCTTTTTTTAATAGCAAATTTTTATTTCTTTCCGCGCCTGATACTAATTGCGCAATTTTCTTTATCTTTGCAAATAATAGAATCGAATAACCAAATGTCTACATTTCCAATGAAAAGAAAATTATTGCTGATTTTATCTATTATATTATGTGTGTCGGCACACTCCGAGAATTACCCGTATCGCAGTGATGTCCTATGGGTCACTGTCCCGGACCATTCCGATTGGCTATATAAACCCGGTGAAGATCCCAAAATTCAAGTCCAACTATATAAATATGGAATCCCTGTCGACGATGTTACGGTTGACTATGAAATCGGAGGGGATATGATGCCGTCCGACACTTCGGGAAAAGTTATATTGAAAAATGGAGTAGCTAACGTCAAAATAGGCTCTATGAAAGAGCCGGGATTCAGAGATTGCCGTCTTACCGCCAATATCGATGGCAAAACATATTCGCATCACGTGAAAGTTGGATTTTCCCCCGATAAAATAAAGCCATATACCAAAATGCCGGATGACTTTGACGCATTTTGGGAAAACAACAAAGCGGAACTCGCAAAAGTTCCGATGAACTACACAATCACTCCGGCTCCACAATATTCCACCGATAAAATGGATTGTTACCTTGTCAAGTTGACGGTATCACGCCAAGGACAATCCATTTACGGATATCTGTCAATGCCCAAGAATGTTAAGCCGGGCGAATGTCCCATAGTGTTATGCCCTCCCGGAGCCGGAATAAAAACTATAAAAGAACCGCTACGCCATAAATATTACGGCGAAAATGGATGCTTGCGTTTTGAAATGGAGATTCACGGACTAAATCCCGAAATGAGTGAGCAGCAGTTTCAAGAAATAAGCAAAGCTTTTGGAGGAAAAGAGAATGGATACCTGCAAAATAGCCTTGACAATAAAGACAATTATTACATGAAACGTGTATACTTAGCTTGCGTAAGAGCCATCGACTTCTTGACATCCTTTCCTGAATGGGACGGAAAAAACATAGCGGTGCAAGGCGGAAGCCAAGGCGGCGCGCTGGCGATTGTTACCGCAGGACTTGACCCAAGAATTACTTTATGTGTAGCAAATCATCCCGCCTTAAGCGATATGGCCGGATATAAAGCCGGACGTGCCGGTGGGTATCCCCATTTCTTCAACACACCGGGTATGGACACCCCGGAAAAAATTGAAACAATGTCGTATTACGATGTAGTAAATTTCGCTAAAAAACTCACCGTGCCCACATATATCACATGGGGATATAACGACAACACCTGTCCTCCTACCACAAGCTATGCGGTGTATAACGTGATAACCGCTCCTAAAGAAGCGTTAATCACACCCATAAACGAACATTGGACATCCGACGCCACCGACAGAGAGCAATTGGACTGGATACTTGCCAGATTGAAAAAATAAAAAAGCTCTCAAAATATTTTGCATATAAAAAAATAATCCATACCTTT
>CAZELD010000087.1:0-6907 GCA_964512855.1 uncultured Muribaculum sp. | reverse complement strand
TGTTGTAAAACATATCTTTTTGCTTGATAATCTTTAAGAAAAAAATGCTATCTTTGTATTGCAATTGATAAGCAACTATTCTCAATCGCAGAGAAAAAGGCGAATTGATTGTTAAAAAAGAAAGCTGATACCTTCTTAGCTAAAATTAAATTTAAATCATGTCAGACACAACAAACAATTGAATAACAGAATACTTTTTCATACGTAACTTTCCAATAAAAAAGACAGAATAGATATTCAACAAGCAACAAGCGAAAAAATAAGGGAGCCGGGAGGTTGTCTTATTTTTTTTTATTATTTTTGTTATGTGAAAATCATCGATAGGGAAACCGTACAACGAATATTGGACACTGCCGACATCGTAGATGTGGTCAGTGATTTTGTACATTTGAAAAGGCGGGGAGCCAATTATATGGGTCTTTGCCCGTTCCATAATGAACGCACTCCTTCATTCTCTGTTTCTAAATCGAAAAATATATGCAAATGTTTCAGTTGCGGAAAAGGGGGCAGTCCTGTAAGCTTTATCATGCAATTGGAGCAATTAAGCTATAATGAGGCGTTGCGTTATCTCGCAAAGAAATATAATATTGAAATCAAGGAACGGGAGCAGACCGATCAGGAACGAGAACTTGAATCGGAGCGAGAGAGTATGTTTGCTGTCAACGAGTTTGCAATGCAGCATTTTGAGCATAATCTGCATGATACACCCGACGGTCGAAATATAGGTCTTGCATATTTCCTTGAAAGAGGAATTAATGAATCTTCGGTAAAGAAGTTTCATCTCGGCTACGCCTTGGAAAAGAGCGCCGATTTTTATGAAACGGCGTTACGGAAAGGGTTTAAAGATAAATATCTTTTAGATACAGGATTGTGCATAAAAACCGATTCAGGTCGAGTGTATGATCGTTTTAAAGGAAGGGTGATTTACCCGGTGTCCGCCGTTTCAGGAAAGATTGTGGCATTCGGCGGCAGAACGCTAAAAAAGGATGTCGCAAAATATGTCAATTCTCCCGAATCCTTGATTTATCATAAAAGTAGCCAACTCTATGGTATATATCAGGCGAAATCGGCTATAGTGCGTCAGGACAAGTGTATTCTTGTGGAAGGGTATATGGATGTTATCTCCATGCATCAGTCGGGAGTAGAGAATGTAGTCGCATCTTCGGGTACGTCATTGACCGATGGTCAAATAAGAATGATACACCGATTCACAGAGAATGTCACTGTGATTTATGATGGAGACGCAGCCGGCATAAAGGCATCTTTGCGAGGCATAGATATGTTGCTCGCGGAGGGGCTTAATATAAAAGTCGTTCTGCTCCCTGACGGAGATGATCCTGATTCTTTCGCGCAGAAACATACGTCGACTGAGCTTGAGGACTATATAAAAAATCATGAGGATGATTTCATACGATTTAAGACCGAAATACTGCTGAAAGGGGAGAATGACCCGTTGGCGCGGTCCCGTATGGTTAATGACATAATACGTTCGATAGCCGTCATTCCTGATCAGGTAAAACGTAATATATACATAAAAGATTGCAGCCGGAGGCTTGATATTGATGAGCTTGTTGTGAGCCGGCAAGTGGCGTTGCAGATTAAGACAATCGCAGAAAATGAATATGACCGGAAACAAAAGGAGCGTGCCCGTGAGTCGATTGCCGATATTGAGCGTCAAGCACCTGAGGATAAGCATGAAGTTGTACAATCGCTTGTGATGGGATCGGCCTCAGGGTCCGAACAATATAATGTTCGTATGCTGCGGCCTTATGAGACGGCGATTTTGAAATATGTGATAAGATATGGTATGGTCACTTTATGTGAGGAATATGCGGAGGATGGAACTCCTATGGACTCTGTAAAGGTGATAGACTATATAAATTATGAATTGAATCGAGAGGAACTCGATTTTGTGAATCTCGATTTGAAAACTGCATTTAGTGAAGCTTTAAAGCTGCGTGAAGATTGGATGGCTGAGCGTCAGATTGTTGAGGCTCGTCTTGTGTCGGAGCGCGCTGCTTATATAGATTCAGGGGAATCGGAACTTCGGGAAGCCGGCCTCGATATGTCGGCGATAGAACGCAAGGAAAAAGAACTCATAGCGAGAGCCGATGAAAAATATTTTAATGCCCGTCGTAAAGCTGAAAGTTCGTATGTTGAAAAACTATTAGTGTCGCATCCCGATGATGTCGTTAGAAATATAGCCGGTGAGCTTGCGAGTGAGAAGCACGTGCTGAGCAAGGTGCATACTCGATTTATGAAAGTTGAAACAGAGGAGGAACGGCTTCAAGAGCTTGTGCCTCGCGCCATTTATGAATACAAGGATGCTATTTTGGGCTGCCGGATTAAGGCTCTGCAGAAAGATATGGCTCGAATCGCAAGCTCCGTGCCATACGATGCAGAAAAAGTTACCGATGCCATGAAACGCTTATCCGAACTGCACGCTTTGCGCAGTGAAATCGCAAAATTTTTGGGAGAACGCATCCTATATCCCCGTAAATAATCGCTTTTGCATGAAATTACGGAAAAATTTCTGTATATGTGCTAATTCGGAACTGTTTTATTTTATAAATACCTCTTTATTTTATACCTTTGCGATTGAATTTGTGATTGTATCACACTTGATGTAAAAAAGATTCTTAAACTATTAATACCAAGATCATGGCAGAAAAAAAAAAGAAGTTGTTCGACATGTTTCATGGTTGCTCTTATGAAGAATGGAGGGCTAAAGTCGAAGCTGATTTGAAAGGCGCCGATTTTAACAAGAAACTTGTGTGGCGGACAAACGAAGGATTCAATGTTGAGCCGGTGTACCGTGCTGAAAACATTGCTGACTTCAAAACATTAGATTCCCTTCCCGGAGAATATCCTTATGTGAGGGGAACTCGTGAAAATAACGACTGGTTGATACGTCAGGAAGTGCTTGCGGAAACAGTGTCGGAAGCCAATACAGTTGCAAAAGAAATTATAACTAAAGGTGTTACCTCTCTCGGATTCCACTTGCAGTTGAACGGAGCATCAGAAATAGCAGCCTTATTGGATGGAATTGATGTATCGGAATATGAAATTAACTTCAATATTTGTCCGCGTCATGCAGTAGAGTTGGCTAAAGCGTTGGTCGATTATCTGAAGACTAATGGATTGACTGAAAAATTCAGAGGGTCTATAGATTTTAATCCTATGCGCCGCGCATTGAAGCATGGCACGGAATTTCCCGGGGATATTAAAGCTATCGCTCTTGAATTGATGTCAACCGTTAAGGATGTTCCATCTTTGAAAGTGCTTGCGGTTGACTCATTTATGTTCTGTAATGCAGGGGCTTATATTTTCCAGGAATTGGGATATGCTCTTGCATGGGGAGCTGAATGGATGTCTATGCTTACTGAGGCTGGCCTTGGCGCCGACGAAGTGGCGTCACGCATCAAATTCAATATGGGCGTTTCATCCAACTATTTCATGGAGCTTGCTAAGTTCCGTTCAGCGCGTATGGTATGGGCTCAGATAGTTGAGCAGTATAAGCCGGCATCTAAAGATGCGTGCAAGATGCACGTCCATGCTGTGACATCGCGTTTCAATCAGACTATATATGACGCTCACGTGAATCTGTTGCGTTCACAAACCGAAACCATGTCGGCCGCTCTTGCTGGAGTAGATTCAATCACTACTACACCGTTTGACGTGCCTTACAAGAACCCCGACACATTCTCGGAGCGTATAGCTCGTAACCAGCAGTTTCTCCTTAAGGAGGAGAGCCACCTTGACAAGGTGATCGACCCTGCCGGAGGTTCATATTACATTGAAACTTTGACGGTGTCGTTGGCTAAAGAAGCATGGAAATTGTTTCTTGAAGTAGAAGAAAAGGGAGGTTTCCTTGCCTGCATCAATGATGGTTCAATTCAGAAAACTGTCAATGAGACAGCCGCTAAACGTCATGTTGACGTGGCTCGCCGCAAAGAAATATTGCTGGGAACAAATCAATATCCTAACATCAATGAAACTGCCGCCGGAAAAATTGAATGTGAAGGCGGTTCTTGCGGCTGTCATCATGGACATGATGCTGACGAGAAGGCAGGCGAGGGTTTGTCGTCAAAACGTGCTGCAAGCGATTTCGAAGCTTTACGTCTTGCGACTGAAGCGGCATCCAACCGTCCCAAAGTGTTCATGCTTACTATCGGCAATCTCGCAATGCGTCTTGCCCGCGCTCAATTCTCGACCAATTTCTTTGGATGCGCCGGATATGAGATTATTGACAATCTTGGATTTGACACCGTAGAGCAAGGTATTGACGCCGCTCTTGAAAAAGGCGCTGATGTGGTGGTTTTGTGTTCAAGTGATGATGAATATGCTACGCTTGCTCCCGAAGCGTTTAAATATCTTGCAGGACGTGCGATGTTTGTTGTCGCCGGCGCTCCGGCCTGTATGGAAGATCTCCAGAAAGAAGGAATCACCGACTTTATCCATGTGCGTTGCAATGTCCTTGACACCCTTAAAGCGTTTAATGCAAACCTTCTTAAATAATTAAATCTATGCGACCCGATTTTAAAACTATTGATATAACAAAAGATGCTTTCGGCGCTCAGCATGGTACCGTGGCACACGGAGAAGATTGGCTTACTCCCGAACTTATTCCAGTAAAACCTATATATACAAGAGAGGATCTCGAAGGAATGGAACACTTGGATTTCATGTCAGGTATTCCTCCCTATTTACGTGGCCCGTATAGCGCCATGTATCCTCTTCGTCCGTGGACTATCCGTCAGTATGCCGGATTCTCTACAGCGGCAGAATCCAACGCATTCTATCGCCGTAATCTTGCGTCGGGGCAGAAAGGCCTTTCTGTCGCATTTGACCTTGCCACACACCGCGGATATGACGCCGATCATGAGCGTGTGGTTGGTGATGTTGGTAAAGCCGGTGTATCAATCTGCTCTGTTGAGGATATGAAGGTTTTGTTTGATGGAATACCATTGAACAAGATGTCAGTGTCAATGACGATGAACGGCGCCGTTCTTCCTGTGCTCGCTTTCTATATTAATGCCGGACTTGAACAAGGCGCTAAACTTGAAGAGATGGCAGGAACCATTCAGAACGATATTCTCAAAGAGTTCATGGTGCGTAACACATACATTTATCCACCGGAATTTTCAATGCGCATCATCGCCGATATTTTTGAGTACACATCGCAAAATATGCCTAAATTCAATTCAATATCCATTTCAGGATATCATATGCAGGAGGCAGGCGCCACTTGCGACATTGAATTGGCTTATACACTCGCTGATGGTCTTGAATATCTTCGCGCCGGAGTTAATGCCGGTATGGATATCGACTCATTCGCTCCGCGATTGTCATTCTTCTGGGCGATAGGCATGAATTTCTTTATGGAAATAGCCAAGATGCGCGCTGCGCGTATGTTGTGGGCTAAGATTGTCAGCCAGTTTAATCCGAAGAACCCGAAATCATTGGCGTTGCGTACTCATAGTCAAACTTCCGGTTGGTCGCTCACTGAGCAAGATCCGTTTAATAATGTCGGTCGTACTTGTATTGAAGCGATGGGTGCCGCATTGGGACATACACAGTCGTTGCACACCAATGCCCTTGACGAAGCAATCGCATTGCCTACCGACTTCTCCGCCCGTATCGCGCGTAATACGCAGATTTATATCCAGGAAGAAACTTTCGTGACTAAGGCTATCGATCCATGGGGCGGTTCATATTATGTAGAATCTCTTACAAATGAAATCGCTCATCGCGCATGGGAACATATTCAAGAGATTGAGAAACTTGGCGGTATGGCTAAAGCTATTGAAACAGGACTTCCCAAATTACGTATCGAAGAGGCTTCGGCTCGCACACAGGCTCGTATAGATTCTGGCCGTCAAACAATTGTCGGTATCAATAAGTATCGTCTTGACCATGAAGATCCTATTGATATTCTTGAAATTGACAATACTGAGGTGCGCAAGGAGCAGATTGAGCGTCTTAAAGAGGTTAAAGCTCATAGAGATGAGGCTGCCGTGAAAGAAGCTCTTGCCGCAATCACAGAGTGTGTGCGCACTAAGAAAGGCAATCTTTTGGATTTGGCTGTTAAGGCTGCCGGTCTTAGAGCCACTCTTGGGGAGATTTCAGATGCCTGCGAAGAAGTAGTAGGCCGTTATAAAGCAGTAATTAGAACGATTTCAGGCGTGTATAGCAACGAAACAAAACAGGATCCCGACTTTATCAAAGCGCAACAGATGTGTGAAGAGTTTGCGAAGCGGGAAGGGCGCCAGCCTCGTATTATGATTGCGAAAATGGGGCAGGATGGACACGACCGAGGAGCTAAAGTTGTAGCGACCGGTTATGCCGACTGTGGCTTTGACGTGGATATGGGACCATTGTTCCAAACGCCGGCTGAAGCTGCTCGTCAGGCAGTAGAGAACGACGTGCATATTTTGGGCGTTTCATCGCTTGCCGCAGGTCATAAAACTTTGATTCCTCAAGTAATCGCTGAGCTTAAAAAGCTTGGTAGAGAGGACATCATCGTTACTGCCGGCGGCGTTATTCCGGCTCAAGACTATGACTTCTTATATAAAGCCGGTGTCGCTGCTATTTTTGGCCCGGGTACGCGAATTCCGATCTCTGCGATCAAAATGCTCGAGATTTTGAATGGTGAGGAATAACGGAAATTAATGCATTATGCCTTATAGTAGAGAGCTGAGTCATGAGACTCAGCTCTTTTTTTATGGGATGATTGATATTTGGGAAATATAAGCGGAATGATATGAGTTGTGTGTTATTCATTTATGCAACACGCTATGAGAGTGCCTAATATTCATTTTTAAATAAAACCAATATTCATGACATCTATTAAAATCAAATTTCGTCCATCATCAATTATCGGTAAGGATGGGGCGGTTTATTATCA
>CAZELD010000086.1:0-6928 GCA_964512855.1 uncultured Muribaculum sp. | reverse complement strand
AGCCGATATGCTCAAAAAAGTGAGCTAAAATCGGAACATCTAACTGAACACCCTATTTAATTGCTTTGTACTGGAGATTCTTCTTAGCCCTGACTACAAAGAAAGCTTCAACGGTATGAATCTTGAAAAGGCGTTGAAGTCATTATAACCCCTGTCAAAGATATAATAAGACCCTTGTTCATAGGGAATTGTATCCATCGCATTCATATCATGTACAGAAGCCGTAGTTATATGGAAGAAAGCGGGAATCTGGGTTTCGACATCATAAAGGGTATGAATCTTGACACCTCCTTTCTTCTTGCGAAATTTTGCCCACCAAAATACTGCAAGACACAGGTCGATGGTCGTTGAATCAAAGGCATATACATTGCCTGCGAGGTCAAATATCTTGGTTTTACGTTTTTCACGTGCCTCAGAAATCATGTAGTATGCAAACTCTTCAAAGATTCTGCAATCCCGTGTTTGATTGGCGTAGGCAAGATTGGTTTTGGAGATATTTTTACCCATACTCATATGAAGGCATTTGTTGCTGTGGGCTTCCAGTATTGTGATAAGATCCCTGAGGCTTGAACGGTTGCAGAGTTGACCGAACATCATTGCCAACAGCTGGTTCCAGCATGTGAAATGCTTCACATACTTGTCTCCATTATATTTGGCTACTATTCTGTTGAACTTGCTTCTGTTCATAAATGCTACCAACTGGGCAAAGACATACTTGACATTGTACATGACTTCTCATTTTGAAGAAGCCTAATATACCAATTCAAGTCCGTTCGCGCCATTTTTCGTTATAATTAACTAAGTCTCAATGATTTTTAGTGTTATTCTCAAATTTTAATGGGTCAGTAATGATGCATAGTATGAAAATAAGTATCGCAGTGATGGGAAACAATATCAAGTCAAGATAAGGGTTATTGTTATAATCGAGATTGATATAGTTAGCTAATAGAGCTATGATAAATATTATCCCAATATTTTATAGAAATGTCCAATTTCTTAACTTTGCAATATAATACAATACTGTTATGAAAATTGGAATCATTGTGGCGTTGGATAGTGAGCTTAATCTGCTCAAGCCATTGATTGACGATGTGAAGAAGATAGAGATTGCCGGAACGGTTTTCTATGAAGGGAATGTGGGCAGTCATAATGTGTGTGTGATGCAATGCGGTATAGGAAAAGTGAATTCTGCTATGGGCACGATGAAATTGATTGAGCATTTCTCGCCGCAATGCGTGATAAATTCAGGCGTAGCGGGAGGCACAGGTTCAGACGCCAAAGTGCTTGATGTCGTAGCCGGAGAGAGAGTGGCATATCATGATGTTTGGTGCGGAGAACCTAATGAGCCGGGACAGGTTCAAGGATTGCCGAGATTCTTTTGCGGTGATTCAAGATTGCTCTCGCTTCTGCCTGATGATAAAGTGAAAAAAGGGTTGATAGCTTCGGGCGATATGTTTGTCGATTCTGTCGAGGAGCTGCGAAGAATAAAATCCATTTATCCGGATTCAATAGCCGTAGACATGGAGTCGGGAGCTATAGCGCAAGTGTGTCACGCATATACTGTGCCGTTTATTTCGTTGCGTGTGGTTAGCGATACGCCCGGAGTTAAGGACAATGCGACGCAATACCATAATTTCTGGCAAGAGGCTCCTATATGTTCATTTGAAATTATAAAGGAATTCATATCAAAAATATGACGGCTTTATGGAAAAGATACCAAGTTTTACAGTCAATCATTTGAAATTGCTGAGAGGTATATATGTGTCGCGCGTTGACGAGACTCCGTCAGGCGATCTGCTGACAACTTTTGATGTGAGAATGACCGAACCCAACCGACAAGAGCCGTTGTCAGGAGCGGAGCTTCATGCGATAGAACATCTTGCGGCCACTTTTTTGAGAAATCATCCCGCATGGAAGGATAAAGTGGTCTATTGGGGCCCTATGGGATGTCGTACCGGAAATTATCTGATTCTTAAAGGGAAGTACAATAGCGTGGATATTGTTCCGTTGATGATTGATACATTCCGGTTTATTTCTGATTATGAAGGAGCAATTCCGGGAGCCTCGCCTCGTGATTGCGGAAATTATTCTTATATGGATCTTGATGGGGCAAAAAAGCAGGCTCAGCGTTATTTGGAGGAAGTGCTGCTTAAAATTGCGGAAACATCCTCACCTGATGCTATTCGCCATTTGGTTTATCCGGAGTAAACAAGCTCTAAGCCGATGAAAGATATTAAGGCTATTAAAGGAAAGTATTATATAAGCCGTCTTATTTCGGAAGGCGAACATGAACATCAAGATTTTAAATTCGCCATCACCGATGCCGCTAAAATCGCTCACTCCATCTCCGCATTTGCCAATAATGATGGCGGACGCCTTCTTGTGGGAGTGAAGGACAACGGACATATTGCCGGTGTAAGGAGCGAGGAGGATATATTTGTCATTGAGCAGGCCGCCACGATGTATTGCTTTCCTCCGCAACAGATAGATATAACCGCTTTCGCCTGTGAGGGCGGCGCTGTAGTGCTGCGCGCTGAAATTCCTAAAGCGTCCCACCGGCCTGTCTATTCCCGTGAAGAGGATGGTAAATGGCGCGCGTTTTATCGTGTGAGGGACGAAAACATAGCTGCGCATCCTGTCATGTTGAAAGTATGGGAGCGTATGAATTCCGAAGAGGAGGCGCTGTTTTCGTTGTCCGATACTGAATCAGCGCTTCTCGCATATCTTGATGAATGGGGGATGACAACCGTAGAGGACTATATGAGAGGCGCCCACATAAGCCGGTCGACGGCTGAGGAGATTATTGTGCGCCTGGCTGCATCGGGAGTAATCGATTTCACCTACTCAGGTAATGAGTTTAAAATAGTTCGTAGCGATAAATCAGAATTATAGGAGTTGAAAACTCAGTAATACGTCAATTCTAAGGTTGTAGGCTCGGTACATAGGTTCATACTTTGGTGATATGTAGGTTATGGATTATGATAGCATATTGCCTGTAAATTACTCAATATTGGGTATGGTGGATTACGGTTTATCGCTGTAACTTTGCGAACGATAATTATACGAATTAACAGGTAATCTATTTTAAGCTATTGTTTATATCATGGCGGCTCACATCTGGGAAGATATGAGCCGCCATGTTCTATTTTATGAATCTCATAAACATTAGCCGCTGTAATTTTGTTAAAGTTAAAAATGTTAACATTCATTACTAACAAGCTTTAATCGAGACAACTGTTTTCATGATCACAAAACCCAGTCAACATTACGATGTCATTATAATCGGCGGTGGAGCCACCGGCGCCGGCACAGCCCGTGATTGCGCAATGAGAGGCCTGCGGGTGCTATTAGTAGAGAAATTCGATTTTACCGCAGGAGCCACGGGACGAAATCACGGTTTACTACATAGCGGAGCGAGATATGCTGTTACTGATCCGGAATCGGCAAAGGAGTGCATCCGGGAAAATATGATTCTAAAGCGTATCGCAAAACATTGTGTCGAAGATACCGGCGGTTTGTTTGTGACTCTTCCACAAGATGATATCGAATATCAGTCGGTGTTCGTGAAAGCTTGTGTATCGGCCGGAATTAATGTGGATATTATCAGCCCTGAAGAAGCGGTTCAGCTTGAACCGGCGGTAAATCATGATCTTATAGGCGCCGTGAGGGTTCCTGATGGCGCGATTGATCCATTCAGGCTTACGGTTGCCAATATTGTTTCTGCTCGTCAATACGGAGCATCGGTGCTTACTTACACCCAGGTGATCGGTTTTGAATTTTCGCAAAATAGAGTTGTTGGGGTTAAGTTGCGCAATAATCGAAACGGAGATATGTGGTCGGAGTTCGCCGATGTTGTAGTAAACGCATCCGGAATATGGGGTCAGCATCTTGCCAGATTGGTGGGTGTGAATGTCCACATGTATCCAGCTAAAGGATCGATGCTGATTTTCGGCCACCGTATGAACAATGTCGTGATAAATCGATGCCGAAAACCGTCAGATGCCGATATTCTTGTCCCGGGAGACACAATTTCAGTTATCGGAACAACTTCCAGCCGAATTCCATATTCGGATATTGACAATATTGAAGTGACATGCGAAGAGGTTGACCTGTTAGTCAGAGAAGGGGCTTTGATAGCTCCTGCCATAGCTGAAACCCGTATACTTAGGGCTTATGCCGGAGTGCGTCCTCTTGTAGCGGATGACACTGATTCCTCCGGACGCAATATAAGCCGCGGCATCGTGTGTCTTGATCATGCCGCACGTGACGGAGTTGAGGGATTTGTCACGATAACTGGAGGTAAATTGATGACTTATCGGCTTATGGCTGAGATAACCACTGATATAGTGTGTGAAAAACTCGACCGTAAAAGTCCTTGTCGCACATCAGCTATCCCTCTTCCCGGCTCGGAGCTTGACAGAGCTGATATTCCTTTCGGTGAAAAATCTCACACGATTCAGCTAAGTACAGAGCAGAAAGCTGCAGAGGAACGTCATGGGTCGCTTGTGGAAGAGATTGATTTCAAGTCAGAGTATGACGAGGCTTTGGTGTGTGAATGTGAACAAGTGTCGGTGGGGGAAATAAATTTCGCCATCGAAAAACTGCATTGCGAGAATCTTACAAACCTTCGTCGCAGAACCCGCATGGGCATGGGGACGTGTCAAGGAGAGATGTGCGCTTGCCGTGCGGCCGGTATTCTTGTGAAGCATAATCATTGCGCAGAGCGCGGATTACGAGATCTTGCGACATTCATAAATGAACGCTGGAAAGGAATGAAGCCGGTGGCATGGGGTGAATCGCTTGTCGAGGCGCAGTTTATGTCGTGGTTGTATGAGGGTGTGTGCGGACTTGATAAAATAGCCCTGACAGCTAATAAGATTGACTCTAAATGAAATTGCTATGATTTATGATACGGTAATAATAGGAGGAGGAATGAGCGCCCTCTTATGCGGCATAAGACTTATTGAAGCGGGGCAATCGGTGGCGATTGTTTCAACCGGGCAGAGCACATTACATTTCAACGCCGGGGCGTTGTCGCTTTTCAATCATAAGAATGGGCGTGATGTGACACAGCCGTTAGATGCCATAAAAGAACTTGCTCCGGAACATCCGTATGCCAAGGTTGGCTTAGAGTCGGTTAAGCGCCTTGCACCGGAAGTTAAGAGGATATTCGCCGCCGCCGGAATAACATTGTCAGGAAGTGAAGAGAAGAATCATTATCGGCTTACCCCAACAGGAATGTTTAAGCCGGTGTGGTTAAGTATGAAGGATTATGCTGTAGTCGATTCTCCGGATGCCGTATCGTGGGGACGTGTGGTATTGATCAATGTGAAAGGTTATGTGGATTTCTATCCTGAATTCATTGCGGCGGGATTGGCGAGAGCCGGTTTGAAATGTGATATACGTGATGTAACTTCGCAGGAACTTGATAATCTTCGGAAGAGTTCAAGCGAAATGCGAGCTACCACAATGGCGAGAGTAATCACATCAGATGTTATAGAAAAGCTTGCCTCTGATATAAATAAAGTTATAGAGGAAACTAATGCCGATATAGTTATTATGCCTGCGGTCATAGGGTTATATGATGAGACCCCTTTGGACGAGATGCAACAAAAGGTTATGCGTCCTGTGCGGTATGTGTCGACGATGCCTATGTCGCTTGGTGGCATGAGGGCGCAAATGGGACTACGGCATTACTTTAAGCGTCTTGGAGGAATGTATATGCTTGGCGATACTGTGTACGGAGGCGCTATTGCGGATGGGAAGATTCAAAGTGTAAACACCGTGAACCTGGGAGATATGCCGTTGACCGGAAAAAATTTCATACTTGCCACAGGAAGCTTTTTCAGCCACGGGCTTGAAGCCACGGCAAATGAAATTATAGAACCGGTGTTCCGTCTTGACATCAAATATTCAGGCACTCGTGATGATTGGTATCGGGAAAATATTTATGAGGATCAAGCCTACATGAAATTTGGAGTTGTTACAGATTCAGATTTCTTTGTTTATAAATCCGGGCATAGAATCACCAATTTTCGTGCAATAGGGTCGGTATTGGGAGGGCATGACGCTCTTAACGAGGGATCAGGAGGGGGAGTGGCTTCTATAACGGCATTGAAAGTTGCCGAATTGATAATTAATGAAAAGGAGAATCGTCATGGATAGGATTAATAATGGAACCGGCACAAATTTTGATGAGTGCATAAAATGTACGATTTGCACAGTGTACTGCCCTGTTACGGTGGTGAATCCGGATTTTCCCGGGCCAAAGCAAGCCGGTCTTGACGGGGAGCGTTATCGCTTGAAGAAACCATATTTTTATGATGAGGCTCTGAAATATTGTTTAAACTGCAAACGGTGTGAGGTGGCCTGTCCGTCGGAAGTGAGAATAGGCGACATTATTCAACAGGCGCGTCTTAAATACAATCGCCATACTCCAAGTTTACGTGACCGGATGCTTGCGAATACCGATTTTATGGGTAGTATGGCGACCCCTTTTGCTCCACTTGTAAATGGAATTTTGCGGATTAAACCGGTTAAGAAGCTCTTGGATGTGACGATTGGAGTCGACGCGCGACGTGTCTTTCCGAGTTACTCGAGAGAGATTTTCACGGAATGGTATAAAAGTGAAGTGGAAGCTGAGCAACAGAAGTTTGACAAGTATGTGACGTATTTTCACGGATGTTACGTGCAGTATAACTATCCGCAACTTGGGAAAGATTTTGTTAAAATAATTAATGCGTTGGGTTATGGTGTGAGGCTTCTTGATGAAGAAAAATGTTGCGGGGTAGCTAAAATCGCTAATGGCTTGATGTCAGAAGCCTCGCATGATGCGGAGATAAATCTGCGATCTATAAGAAAAGCGATTAAGTATGGCGCGTCGGCGATATTATCGACGAGTTCAACTTGCACATTCACAATCAGAGAT
>CAZELD010000085.1:0-7410 GCA_964512855.1 uncultured Muribaculum sp. | reverse complement strand
CGATATGCTCAAAAAAGTGAGCTAAAATCGGAACATCTAACTGAACACCCTAGTTGCTAACTATCGCAGTATAGGTCAACGATTATACTATCAGGTATAAGTTTTATTATCTTCCGCCTGCGGTTGATGCGTCGACGTTTGCGTCGGCATTTATCAGCTTGTTTGCGCTGCGTTTTTGGTGTCCCCAATGCACGTTATAGCTGATTCTTATGTAGGGCATACGCATATCAAGGCGCAGGTGCTGTTCGTTGGTGTTCCATTTGCTTATCATTTTAGAGCCTTGGTCGTATCTGCCGAACGGCATGATTACTCCGGCGCCAAATTGCCAATTCTTCCAGTTGTAAGATAGGTCTATGATATTGACGTCCTCGCCCCAACTGATTTTCTCGCCCCACAGATCACGGCGAGCTTTAAGGTATTGGTACATCAGAGTAAGGCCCCAATGGGTCACCCTGAGGTTGGCGTTGCCGCTCCAGTTGTAGCCGTTATAGTCGTATCCGGTGCCGCGCATATTCTCCATCCTATACTGTATGTATCCTCCGAACATTATCCAAGTGGGAATAATTTCAACTTGAGGTGCGAAGAAGAACGTCAGATTTTTCAAGCCGCGGCTGTTTTCGTATGTAGTCACGAGACGATCGTCCTCCCACATTAGCAGCGGAGTTATGGCGTTTGGACTCGTAAATGCGCGTATGCCAAATTGCCCAAACACTCTCGGCGCATTGAAGTTGTATCGGAGAGTAAGCATATATGAATTGGATGTCTTCAGATTCGGATTGCCAATACGCCATTGGAAGCCGTCGAGCTGTTGAGGGGCGACATTGGTTTCGGCCAATGAGGGAGTGGATTGCCACGATTCAAAGCTGAGTCGGAAATTATGGTTCTGGTTCAAGCCGTAGGTAAGGGTGGCTTGCGGCCGCATATTCCATGATGAGCTGCCTTGATCTGATTCTTTGAAAAGAAAATCGGTGTATTGCGCTCCGAGACCGGCTGTGAAAGTGAATTTCTTGATGCGTTGGAAATATTCGGCAAAGAAATAGACTTTGTCCTGCCGTTGGTGGAAAATTTCGCCTCCAAGATTCTCATATACTGAGCGGTTGCGGTTGGCGGAATATAGAGTTCCGGCGGTAAACCGCGAGTTATTCCATTTCTTTATATAATTGGCTTCAATCGCATAAGCTTGATTTCGGTCTTTAATCAGAGTGTGAACGTCTGTAAGGTAATCAGTTGCATTCGGCAACTGTTCCATATAATCCGAATATGATTTACCGAAATATAGCGAGGTCTTGAAATCAACCACAAGAGTTTGGTTATGGTCGAAATGCTGTTCCAGATATGCTGAGAACTGAGGATTGTTTCCATTGGATCCGGACTGGTCGGTGAGGAGTATATCGTCATCTCTGTAACTATAATCCATCAGGCCATTATAGTGTGTGCGATTGTTAAATGTGTGGTAATCATTGATGCCTGCGAAAAAAATTGTCGTATCGGGCTTTATATAGCTGTATTCAATCCAGGCTCTTCCCATTGTGTTGTCCAAGTACCCGCCTTGCGATGTTTCATTACGGGTAAGTGTCTGCCCGTCAGGGAGCGTGAATGTTTCTGTATATTCGCGATGAGATTTCAGTTTGTTGCTGTATTTGAAATTGCCGCCTATTTTCCATTGCGAACGTCCGGAGTTAAGCTTCAGGTCGGTCCAAGCATATCCCCATGGGGCGTTGAGAGCCGGTTCTGCCTCCGTTTGCAATGATCCGCCGACTGTCGGATTGGCTACTATGAAATTGAGCACATAATTCGCGCCATTATAGCGAAGCCCCGGATTGTCAATCCATTCGACGCGCTTTATTGACTCGGGTAGGAGAGAGCGGACTTGGTCTATGGTTGTCTCGCGGCCGTTGATGCGAACCTGCACTGATTCACCGGCAGCCTGGATTGTGCCCAAGGCGTCAATAACTGTGAGCGACGGAATCATAAGGTTGTTCAGAAGTTGAACGCCGTTTTTGGAGTTAGCCACCGCGCTCTTAGAGGGATAATACACATCCATGTCGGCCTTGCGGATTATGCGAGGCGCCTGTATAACGATCTCCTCCAATTGCTGAGTGGTTATCGTATCGGTAGATTCTTGAGCGCCAACGGCAAGCGCAATTGCAGACATAATTATAGTTGAGAGAAATGCTTTCATATTATTCATGTTATTTTGTTTTAGTAAGAGCTAATTTCAGGTTTTCAACTGCCAAGTTTCTAGATGATTGAAGTAGGGTAGAGATTCGTTCAATATTGTCGGTGTTTCCAAGGTCAATATTCCACAATGTTCCCGCCGGATAGTCTTCCCACCATTTACCTTTCTTTGCATTGGTGGCTCCTATTTGGAGTATTGCAATATTGTTGTCTTTGAATGGAATACGCAGCAACAGTATGACTTGTTTCTTTTTAGGCCGATAATGAACATTCGTATATGTAGAATTTGTTGGGCCGTTCTCCCATCCGTCATCATCAATTGACGTATACTGAATGCCAAACAATTCGGCATACTCTTTACTGTAAGCTCCTGTGCTGTCGTCATATAGATAGATTTCCGATGTGGGTTTCAGCGGTTTTACCTGATGATATGTTACGAACAGCAGCCCACGGTGAGGATTATAGAACAGCACCGAATCCACTTCAATCTCAGGAAACTGAGCGATTCCATTTGTAAGATGAGATGCCAGACGGGGAAAGTGGGCGATTTGTTCCGATGTCTGCATAAGAGTTGTGTCGGTGATCATCCATTCAGAGCCGAACGCCAATTCTTGACCGGAGGAGCTTACTGCATGGCCGCTATAAGCATCCACGCGCCATTGTTGATTTGAGAAAGCGGGAAGTTTATGAGCCGTACATGAAGTAAGACATATACCGCCCACAAATATTATTAGGCTGAACTTTGTCATTGCTGAAAATTTAGAAGATTAATGACGCAAAGTTATAGCCGATAAAGATAAAAACTCTCAACAAATGTTGAGAGGTAAGGTTTTTAACACAAATTACTGCTATTTTTTGTCGGGTTGTCTTAGTCGGCTCAGATGAGTGGGCGTGATATTGAGGAAAGAGGCAATGTCTTTGAGTGAAAAGAGATCGAAGAGGTCGGGATGGCGGCTTACGAGTTCATCGTAGCGTTGCTGAGATGTCTTGATGTATAAATCGACGTAGCGGTCATAGACGGTAGTATAGACCTCCTCAGTGGAGTGCATCACGATGTTGCGGAACTGCGGGTCGGTGTCCATCTTTTCTTTAACAACCTGCGAGGATACGCAGTATATCTCGCAATCGGTTACGGCGACAATAGCCAATTTGGCAGGTATGCCATATAAGCAGAAAGGCCAGTCTGCCACGAATCCGTCGTCGAATGCCAGACCCATTACATACTCAGTGCCATCCTCTGAGCGAGCCACATATTTCAATGTCCCTGAAATGATAAACCCGATATAGCGACCAACTTTGCCGATGGAGCCAAACTCCTCCCCCTTGGCATAACGCCGCAGAGAACCCTTGCTGACGCACAACTCGCGCCAAGTCTCCGAGTCAATACGGTCGATATATGTATTGAAATTGTCAGCCAAAATATAATTAGGATATTTTAAGATATTGCAACTTTATGTTTTATAAACGCTTTTACGACTGCAAAGTTAATGGAAATTTTGACAAAATGCGGCCGATAGAATCGCTTTTCAGTTGTGATCGAAAATGGGGTTACGGAAACGGAACGGGCCAATTTAAAAGTTACGGTCAGGCGAGATTGTCTCACAACGGAGAATGAGATTCTGATATATGATGCTCCTCTTTTCGGTATGGCAAGTTAGGTCAAGCACGAAATTTATACTGGGTAGTACCGGATAAATTCACGAAAAATGAGTTATTCTGATAACTTATTAAAGTTTTTTCTCATTTTTTTTTGCAAAAACGCTGATTTATCAAAATTTACATTTATATTTGTGACAGGATATTTTTTTAACATTAAAATTCATTATTATGAACAAAACAGAATTGGTCAACGCAATTGCCGAAAAAGCAAACCTGACTAAAGTAGACGCAAAAAATGCACTTGACGCTTGCTTGTCATCTATCGCAGAAGCTCTTGAAAAAGATGACAAAGTAGCTCTCCTTGGCTTCGGCACATTTAGCGTGACAGAAAAGGGCGCTCGCACAGGAATCAATCCGCGTACAAAAGAGACAATAAACATTCCTGCCCGCAAAGTTGTTAAATTTAAACCGGGTACAGAACTTGCGAATAAGATCAGCTAATCATATTGATTATTGAAATGACCGCGAAGCCCGATGGGCATTGCGGTCATTTTATTTTATAAGATGTTATATTAATTATTTATTTTATGAGAATCAAAGGTTTATTTTTGGCTGCGATCATGGTGATAGCCATGGCGGTGCCGGCATCCGCTCAATTCCGCTTCGGACCTAAAGTAGGTATCGCTGTGAGCGAACTACATTTCAACAAAAGCACATTTAAAGATGACAACCGCACCGGATTCACAGGTGGTTTAATGACTGAGTTCACCGTACCTATCATAGGCCTTGGTTTTGATGCGTCAGTATTGTATGCTCGCCACAGTGGAAAACGTGACAACATCGATATTCCTATCAACTTGAAATATAAATTCGGTCTTCCTGTAGTCAGCAAAATCATCACCCCGTTTGTGACTACCGGTCCAAACTTCTCTATACTTACCAAGGATTTGGAGGGCGCTAAAAATTTCAGCACATCTTGGAATTTCGGATTAGGAGTGGCATTAATCAACCACATTCAGGTAGCCGCAAGCTACGGATTTGGTATAAGTAAAGCTTATTCTGAAGATGGCGTAACAGGCAAAGATCGTTGTTGGACAATCACCGCCGCATATTTATTCTAAAAAACTATATAGACGAAAAAATATACGGGCATAAAAAGTGTCCGTATATTTTTTATTATAAAAACAGAGAAGTTGTCAACTTCTCTGTTTAAGGGTGAGGTGTGGGGGTCGAACCCACGACCTTCGGAACCACAATCCGACGCTCTAACCAACTGAGCTAAACTCACCATTTGTTTTTGATGGTGCAAAGGTAAGTCTTTTTTATGATATCGCAAAAATATTTCATAATTTTTTCCTCACTACTCTGCGTAAAGCAACGTAAAGCAAATTTTTTCCTCTCATTTTTCCCCCATCTATTTGTTGGTCAGACAATCGCTGATAGTGGTCGAGCCGGGCTATAATCGGTTTCTTTCGGTCAAGCCGGCTCCTTTTCCCTTGTATTTGTTCATTGCAGTATTGAACGAGTATCTGATAATCAGACGTAGAGCTTGCGTATCGCTGTAATTCCATTTGTCAAGAGTCATTTGTGAGCCATGGGTTATCATTGAATTTCGCGCAGTCTTGAATATGTCGGTGGCTTGAAGTTGGAAAAACCAGTTCGTCGCAGTTTTTGATAGGCCGAGATTTATCTGCCATGATGATTTTAGCGTGACAACATCCATATCGCCATGAGAGTGTCCGGAAATCTCTCCGGTCACATTGAATTTTTCCCCCAATGAAACATTGTTGAAGAAGTTGAAAAACAATATTGGCGTATTCAGATCTTTAATGCCGTAGGAAGTTTCTATAGAGAAGCGTTGTCCGGATAAATTTAATCGCAGACGGGGCGACCACCATGAAATTCTTGGGGACAGTGAAATTATGATGTCGTATTTTGACAGGTGGTTGAAGTTGTCGTAGGTCATTATATTTTGTGGTTCTCCTTGTTTATAAGGCCTAATTACGCTTATTATAGCATTCTTGTCTTGCGTATATGTCGCGCTGAAGAATGCCCATTTGTATATCCCGGCAAGTGACACGTTGTGAATCTGCTCCGATGTGAGCAAAGGATTACCTGTCTCATAGGTGAATCGGTCGTCATATTGAATGCTGCTGCGTAATTGGCTGTAAAGAGGCCGCTTGGTCTTTGCCTCGTATGACAGAGTGAATTTTGCTTTTCCTAAGGTGAATGTGAAATCCAGATTCGGGAAAAATCTTCCGTATTTACGACTTTGTCCCTTTATAAACATTCCGTTTTGATAATAGTCTGATGTCGTGTGTTCATACCTCAATCCGGCATAAAACTCGACATCCATGATTGGAATGTTCATTATAGCAAAACCGGCTCCTGTTGTTTCCTTTATCTTATCATCGGCATTGGGCAAATTGTCTCCATCATTTAGAAAAATCTCTTTACGGGCAGTTGATGTTATTTCATAGCCTAATTCCAGCGTATTGCCGCTAAAAGAATATTCAGCAATTCCTTTTGAAGCAAACATGGAGCTTCTTGTATGATTGTTGCTCTTTATTACGCTTTCACCAACATGCGAACTGATTTCTAATATATCCTGCCGGTTATTATTGCGAATGTAATAGTAGTCATTGTTGATTGAAAAATTAAAAGCATTTACTTTGCCTTGATAGTATAGATTCGAGAGGTGGATTGGCGCGGAGTTTCTTGTCCAGTTTGTGTTATAAAGAATCATGCTTTCAGCTACATTATTTTTCGTTACAGTTTCATCTGTAAGCCATTTTGATTTGGAGTCAGGCATTGCGGTGTATTCATACTTGATACCTATATAATGACGGCTGTTTATGGCCCAGTTGGCCCCAAAATTAGCGAGATATGTGTTTGATTTGGGGTATATTATTATATCTGAATCCAATAAGTAGTCTTCAGTGGGAGTTGATATTGACGTAATATTATGCTGCTTTTGATGCCGTCGGGCGAAATCATAATTTAATGAGCCGAATATATCAAAACCTCCGGTTCGATAATTAAGAAATAGGTTCTCTGCTTGCGAAATGTAATGGGCTAATCTTCCTGTGGCCTGTGCCGATCCGCTTAATCCATCGCCTTGTTTGCGGATTGTCTTGATAAGAATCACTGACTTTGTTTCAGCTCCATACTTCGCTCCGGGATTGAAAATGACCTCTATATTCTGCAGCTCCTTTGATGAGATGCGATTCAGTTCCGATTTGTCAACGAGTTTGCGTCCGTTGATATAAATCCGAGGCGCGCCGCGTCCGATAACCTCGATATTTTCATCATTGGATATTATGCCCGGAAGTTGGGGAATTACATCATTACAAGTTCCGAGATTACTCAAGGAGGTTCCTTTGATATCTGTTATTAGCCCTCCTTTGCTGAGCCGTTGCATATTGCGTGTGGCTGTTACCGTCACATCTTCGAGTTTAACAGTGAATATAGAATCATTCTCAACGATTATGTCGTTGATTTGCTCTTGAGCTTGGATAATTGTTGTGACCGCAAGTAGAAGTGTAAAAATTAGCTGTTTCATACCGTTTGTTGTTTTTCTTACAAAGGTATGCCGGCTCAGTATTGAGAACAATTATTTGCCGTTTCACATTC
>CAZELD010000084.1:0-7558 GCA_964512855.1 uncultured Muribaculum sp. | reverse complement strand
TCGTTGAAGAAGAAGTCTTCTTTGGAGGGGTAATCGGGCCAGATATCTTCAATGCATTCGTATGTTTCGCCTTCGTCCTCCATCTCTTGAAGGTTTTCAATCACTTCAAGCGGGGCGCCTGATCGCATGGCGTAGTCGATAAGTTCTTCTTTGGTTGCGGGCCAAGGTGCATCTTCAAGTTTTGATGCGAGTTCCAGTGTCCAATACATAATATAAACTCGGTTTCAGATTATTGTTTGGTTTATTATACTAACAATTTTTATCCCACAATATTTCGTCAGTTTGGTTCGCCACATTGTTAAAACGTGCAAATACAAACAGGAAGTCGCTAAGACGGTTAACGAACTTCATCACGTTGGGGTCTACATAGGTGGTGTCAGCGAGAGCCACGATGCGGCGTTCGCAACGGCGGCACATTGTGCGGCATACATGGGCAACAGCGCTGCGGTGTGTTCCTCCGGGGAGTACGAATGATGAGAGGCGAGGAAGTTGAGCGTCCATTTCGTCTATGTGCGATTCGAGCAAAGTGATATCTTCGTGGGTCAAGCTATTGCATTGGGCGATCGCATTTTCGGGATTTGGGGTGGCCAGATATGATCCTATGTTGAAAAGTTTGTTTTGGATGCGAATGAGTAATTTCACATATTCCGGCTGTAGATTAGGGATGGCTGCCAATACCCCGATGTTGGCGTTAAGCTCATCGACTGAGCCGTAGGCTTCAACGCGTATGTCGGTTTTCTTTACGCGCACTCCACCCACCAAAGAGGTGGCTCCTGAGTCGCCTGTTGTGGTGTATATTCTACTTTTAGTCATGACTATAATAGATTATATGGTTTTTGATTGGGCGACAAAGATATACAAAAAAAATGATATATGCACAATTCCATGCTTTTTAATGTTTTTTATGATTTAATGATGGTTGCGCGGATGGTGCATCAGTATTTCTTGGCGTAGGGCGTGGCGGTCTATGTGGAGATATATTTCGGTTGTGGCGATTGATTCGTGGCCAAGCATCTGTTGTATCGCCCGGAGATTGGCTCCACCCTCGAGCAGATGCGATGCGAATGAATGTCGCAGAGTGTGCGGGCTTATGGTTTTACGGATGCCTGCAAGTTCGCAGAGATTTTTGATGATGTAGAAAACCATTACGCGCGACAATCGACGTCCTCTACGGTTAAGAAACAGAATGTTTTCTTCTCCCGGTTTTATGTCGAGTTTTGCTCTTTCCGGCAGATATGAGCGTATTTCGTCGACCGACACGTCCGACATTGGCACCATGCGCTCCTTGCTCCCTTTTCCTCGCACAATCACATATTGCTCATCGAGATAGACATGAGACATGTCGAGATTAACCAATTCGCTCACTCGTAATCCGCAGCCATATAGAATTTCTATTATCGCCCGATTGCGTTGCCCTTCAGGGGTTGACATATCTATGCATGAAATCATCTCATCTATTTCGCTTATTGTCAAGACATCGGGCAGATGTCGGCCCATTCTTGGAGCTTGAAGGAGCAACGTCGGATTCTCTTCAATATAACCTTCCATTTTTAGAAATTTGAAAAAAGATTTCAACCCGGATATTATGCGGGCTTGTGTCGTAGAGGCTATATTGAGATCATGCAGCCCGGCCAGGAATGATTGAAGGATGTCGGGGGTTGTGTCAACGGGCGTAAGTGATTGCCCTTCTAAAAATCGCAGGTATTTCTTGACATCCTCTCTATAGGAGATTAGAGTATTGTCGGCAAGCCCTTTTTCCAATAGCAGATAAGCATTATAGGAATCGAGCACTTTTGAATAGTCAGTTATGCTCCGCATTATATTGAAAATCAGGTTAAAACCACAAGCTAAAGCTTTGCCGCGGGAGGGTTTTGCTACCGACCACAATCGATATCTTTCCATTGGAGAAGGTCATGCCGTGACCGAGGCTTTCATTGACTTTTGTGTTTAGCGCAGCGACACGGGTCGGGTTCAATATGTTGCGGAATATGACTGTGGCGTCATTATCGAGGGCTTTCATGAGGTACTGATAGATGATTTCAGATTCATTGTCAGAATCGATGGAGTTTACCAATATAAAGGGACGCTCTCCTGCCGAAAGCGAGCCATAGGCCTTGATAGCAGCTTTCACGTCGGGCGTGTGGATAATTCGCGAGCCATACCGATGGGTAACTTTTTTATAAATCGGTGTGCACGTTTCGCTGCCCGGACTGATGACCAGTTGGGAATGTTGCGATACATCGAGGATGGCTGTTGTCGACACACCGTAGGTAGTCCCGATTTGCATGATTGTCCGTGGGTTGAAAAAACAAGCTATCCTGAACAGCATCTTAGCGTTTTTTATTGAGATAACTCTTCGGTGTCGTGAAATTCTGGCGGAAAGGTTGAGCGCCATATTGCGCCGCAGTTCTATATTGGCATACGCATAATATGGAAGCCGCTCCCGCAGCACATTTAAGATGAAATAAAATGCAAATGGCGAATGTACGCCGAAGCCTTTGCTGCGTTTGTATCGGTTAAATGATGATAGTAAGCGTTTTAATGATTCCATTGCTTGGCTGTCACTGGTCTTAGCGCGCATATTATAGCCAGTATCACAAGCAGGTATATGATCACGATTGCAATGATGGCTATAGTATTTGCGGTATGGGTTGATTTAGGGTCAAATTTCATGGTTATATCCCACTCTCCGGCGGGTACTTTTATAGCGCGTAGAATATAGTCTACGCGAGCGATATCGGCATTGTCGCCATTGATTGTCGCAGTCCATCCCCAGGGGAAATAGATTTCAGAGAACACCGCAATCCCCCCTTTAGCGCTTTTTCCGTGATATGTGAGACGGTTGGGAGCGTATGAAGTCTCGAAAATTGTGTCGCCAGAAACCTTTGCCGCAGTGTTCACTCCAAGAATTTCTTTGAATTTATCATCACTTACAGCCGTTATTGCCGGATTGATAGATTCGAGAGCTTCCATTTCTGCGTCTGGATTGGCTGCGTACAAAACCGTGTCTACAAGCCATGCGTTGCCAAGCGCGTCGGGATTGGCAAATACTTGGTCGTCGCTCATGACAATGTATTTGGCGTTGAGCATATTTAGCACATTCATGTCGGCTTGCGACGGGTTTTGTGCGATGAAATTGCCCAAATGCTCGTCGATCATGTCTTGATAGCGAGTGAGTTTGGCTGCATGGTATCCTCCAATTGTCTTGTGATAATAAGATGGCGCCGCGTCTGAGAATTTCGGAATATTCATCACGCGGTAATTCATTGCCGTGTCGGCGAGAATCCGGTGGTCGGCGTTAGTCATTATAAAGGCTTCTCCACTGATAGGGGAGGGTGATGCGAAACTGTCAGTGTTGAGATAGCGCTTGTTGACGCTGAAGAGGTCGGCGAGTATGGCTATTGTGAATAACGCGCAGAATGTTGTGCGGCTGATTGTCCCTTTGAAAAGCAATATAAGCAGTCCGCATCCTATGCCGAGGAATATGAAACTGCGCAATGCGTCGGATGATACCAATGACATTCTCACGCTTTCAATGGCTGAAAATAGCTGTGGGGCTTGCTGAGCCATACCCGAGGTGATATATGCGCTGTATTCTTGCTCGCTGAGATAAGACCCGAAAATCGATGGCTGAATTATGCCGAGGGCGCATATCGCCATGCATATTCCGAATGATATGGCGAGTGGTTTTCGGTAATTCCGCCAATTCTTATGGTCATCCACTACCTGCTTTAATGCGAGAATCGCAAGAAGCGGAATTGTGAATTCCGCCACGACAAGAATGCTCGATACGGTGCGGAACTTATTATACATTGGGGCATGGTCGATCATCAGGTCGGTGAGCCACATCATATTATGTCCCCATGATAGTGCTATAGATAGAATTGTGACAATGAGCAGCATCCATTTTATGGGTCCCTTCACTATGAAACAGCCAAATATGAACAGGGCGATGAATATCGCGCCTATGTAGACCGGGCCGTTAGTCATCGGTTGGTCGCCGAAATATTGCGGCATTTGTGAAAGGTAACTTTTGAATTCAGCCGGGATTTTCCTTTCGGCAACGAGATCATCGGCTGCTTTAGTATCGCCGAGCGACAAAAATTTGGTGCCGGTGCCTTCAGGCTTGATTGTGGCTCCCCCCTTCACATTTGGTATAAGCAAGCTGAATGTTTCGCTCTTTCCATAACTCCATGTGGTGATATAGTCCTTATTCAGGCCGCCATTTTCACTCACCCCCGAGGAGGACCCGCCTTGTGACAACTCGCTGTGGCGTCCTCTCATGGTTTCCTTTGAATACTCATAGGTGTTGTATAGGTTGGGGCTGTTGGCAAGGACGGCAAGAATTGCTGCGGCTGCAAGAACTCCTGTGGCTTTACACCATTGCGCGCCTTTCTTTTCTCTGAACAGTATTACCGCATACGCTGCTGCGAATCCTATTATCACCATTAGGAAATAGTAGGACATCTGTATGTGGTTCCCGGCTATCTGGAGCATGGCGAATAGTGCGGCTATAGCTCCTCCTGACAGGTACTTGCCTCGATAGCATAACACCATTCCTGCGATTGTGGGCGGAATATAGGCCAGCGTTATAAATTTCCAGATGTGTCCGGCTCCGATTATTATTATGAAGTAGGATGAGAAGCCGTATGCGATGGCTCCGGGAAGAGCAAGGTGCCATTTGACTTTCATTGTCAGCAGGAGAATGAAAAAGCCAAGCATCATGATAAACAGCAGGCTGACAGGAGATGGGAGCCACAGGTGGTAGAGGTTGCCAACGAAGGTTATCAATTTCCCTGATGAATATGACGGAGTTATTTGAAATGTAGGCATACCTCCAAATAGGGAATTGGTCCACATTGATTGTTCCCCGCTCTCCTCCAGATAGGTATTTACCTCGTGGCTGATCGCTTTTCCTTGCAAAGTGTCATGTTGGCGAAGTTCGTTACCCTCAAAAATATCGGGATAAAAATATGCGACTGCCACAATCAATATGACAGCTATAGAGGCGATGATGCCTATCAGTGACTTGTGATTCTTTTCCATTGTTGTGCTTTGTCGCCGCAAATTTACTGATTTTTATCGATTTGAGGCTATATGTGATGAAAAATTAAGTTAGAATCTCATGCCGACATTCAACGAAAATGACTCTATTGAGTTGAAAAATGTGTAGCCGTCGCCGAAATGCAGGTGTCCGTCAAATCTTCCGTTGAGCGATGCGAAAAGATTACGATGGTTATAAACGACTCCAAGCATCAATTTGGCTGTTGTTGCGAACATATCTTTCTTTCCGTCGGTAGAGTCTTCATAGGAGTGTTTGTAGCCGATTGATGGGAGCGCGGTCACGTTGACAAGCCAACGGCGCGGATGTAAAACCCAATTATAGGCGTATCCCAAAATAAGGTTATATTCGGTGTAATGGAAATCGTAATGGGTATAATCGCCGGGCATCCAGTCCATCATATCTAACGGGAGTTCTGTGAAATCGAGCTTTATGGTTTGTGTCCCGTAGTTGATGCCGGCGATAATTGATCCTGCGCTCTTTAGCTGGTATTTTGAATAGCAATAAGCAGCGGCTTGAGAATATTTTCTATTGTTGAAAAAATAATATGCGTCTAGGCTGAATGTTTTTTGTGTGACACCGTTGAAACGAAGAGAGTGCTCTAATTCGTAATCGCCGAATTTCGTTATTTTCACACCGCCTGATGTCTTGGAGTATGTCAAATTGGCGGCGAGGCGGCTGCAGGTGAAGCCGTATTCGTGATGGTTGTGGGTGTTGTTTCCCGAGTTCCCTATTAACTCATTGGCTTTAAATGTGTATCCTATGCTGACAGCCATAAATCCAATGTGCGCTCCTATGTCGCTGTAGGGGTCGCTGTTCATTCTTATGTCGGTGTTGTCAGTGAAGAAGAGCGCGTAACTCTCTATCCAGTTATAGTTACGTCCGGTAAGTTTCCAGTTTTTGCCTGTTCCGACCACATAATTTTTATCGTAAGAGTTAAACGTCTTATCGCCCCAATTATAAATTTTTAATAAAAATCGTGCGAAACGGGGATAGTTCACTCCCGGGTCGTTTATGCGGAATCCGTTTTCTATCAATTGTCTGAACCAAAGTTGAGACTTGTACTGGACGGCTGATACAGGAACACTGTCGGCTACTTCGGCATATACCGAAGCTGCCGGCAGTGTTAGTATTATTAGTAAAATACATAGCAATTTGCGAGGTCTCATAAGTCTCGTGTCCTTTGTCACTTTGCGGTGCAAAGATAGGCAAAATTTTTTATGTGGACTTGGCTCCCTCACATTTAATTGCTACTTAATGGGTGGTTAATACATAGGGGTGAATGGCGCGTGCTTCTCCAACTTTGAGGTGACATCTCCCACAAAGTCAGCCGATTTGGTGTTGTCGAGTTTCAATACGGGCGCTCCGGGGCGCAAATCGCATTTCTTCAAATCAATATAGTAAGCGCCAAGATTAGTTACAAGATCAAAATAGTATAGTCTGTCGCGGATATTCGCGAATGAGCGCCACTGAGTTGATGAAACATTTGGCTCAGTTGAAATCGCATATAGATAGGGTACTGATACATTCATCAATATACTGCGTATGATCGCCAGTCCGATATGTGCGTCATTTGTTTTCTCTACATGGCCTTGGAAGAAGTAGCCTCTTACGAAGCGGTCGGGACTCTTAACCGTGCCGGGCAAAAAATTTACTCCGTTTACACCTTCCCAATAATTGTTTATTGCGGTCATTGCGGGATATTGTGGGTCGTTGGTTAAGGCCGGAAGGTCTTTACCTTCGTAAATATTGATTTTCCCGTGATCAAATTCGAGTATCGCTGAACGTCCCTCTGCATCTGTGATGCCCCAATGGAGGGCCGATACGGTTCCGCCGTCAAATGTCGCTCCTGAGATGTTGAAGTTTTGAGCTTTCAGGACTTCCACTACTTCTGGAGTGGTGGCGTTCATGTCGAGCAGCCATCCGACAAATACAGCCATTGACATTGGCGGACGCCCTTCGGTTTGCGCGTTAGCGTATACGGCGCCTTTGCAGAAAAGCCCGTTTATGACGAGCCCCTTTTCGTTCATCCCTTCTGTTATTCCTCCGTCATAACTTACTGCGTAAATGGCGCCGTACTTCGATGTCCATTCAAATGCCCCCGGCTTATTGTCACTCACTTTTTTCATGCCTCTCGGATACACATAGATATTGGTCGGGATAGGAGTCTTCCAGTCCAATGAACGACCTACGATTCTAAGCACGCTGTCATTTGCCGTGTTGGTGGTGTCGCCTACATACAGAATTCGAGAACAGGCGTCCGCTTTTTCTACTCCGCACATTGCTAAAAGGGCAATCATGCAGATAAAAATTTTTAATTTCATCTTGTCCGAATTATTAAAATTTCAATATACTTATTTATTATATATAACACTTGCCATATCCCATGGTTCATCTCTAAAGTTCTCTTGGTAGTGGTTGAATCCAAATTGAACTAATTAGCCAAGTTAGAGTAGTTGGCTGTCGTGGTAATTTGCTGATTAATGGGGTGAAACG
>CAZELD010000083.1:0-7565 GCA_964512855.1 uncultured Muribaculum sp. | reverse complement strand
ATTTACCTATATCCAAAGGCTTGTTTTTACTATACACAGTAAAAACATTTTTTTTAAATTGTGTTATTAATATGGAAAATGCTAACTTTGTAATAACATAAAACAACCGCTTGATTGATGAAACTATTTAAGTTGTTTTCCATAGCATTAATGGCATCACTTGTGGAATCATGCATTCAAAAAGAGCCACTAAATGCAGAGTGCGACATTATTTCGGCCACTATTCCCGGAAATGTATTAAGCCGACAGGCTATCATAGAAAATGATAAGATCACTTTTATTGTAAAAAACGGCGTATCTGTCACAGATCTCGCTCCGGAATTCACATTAACCCCCGGCGCGACAATAAATCCGCCAAGCGGCACACCACAAAACTTCATTACGCCCCAAAACTACACCGTGTATTCCGAAGATGGAAAATGGAAAAAGCTCTATACTGTCGATGCACAACAAACCGGCGACATTCTGAATCTAGACTACGATTTTGAGCACATACGTTTATCCGGCGGATACGAAGTGTTTTATGAAGTCGACGCCGCAGGAAATGAAACCTTGACCTGGGCAAGCGGAAATGCGGGATTCAGACTTACGGGAATGGCAAGCTCCCCCGACGACTATCCAACATATCAAACTGATAATGGCCGAAGCGGGAAGTGCGCGGCATTAGTTACCCGTAGCACCGGGGCGTTTGGAGCTATGGCGAAAAAACCGCTTGCCGCAGGAAATCTGTTCCTTGGTAAATTTAATACTGCCACTGCCCTATCCAAACCGCTTGAATCAACTCAATTCGGAACTCCATTTGTAAACATTCCTCGATATTTGACCGGATATTATCAATATACCCCGGGTGCCGAATATTGCCAAGCCGACGGAGGAAAACTGATTCCTGATCCTGAGAAAAATGACAAATTCAATATATATGCGGTATTCTTTGAATCGACCTCCGACATGGAGACCCTCAACGGCACAAATGCTTTGTCGCCCGACAATCCAAATATAATCGCCGTTGCCGAAATTGATGACGATAAAAGAATTCCCGCTCAGAATTGGACAGAATTCAACATTCCATTCGTTTATCGTCAAGACACCCTTGGAAATGGCGAAGTGAAAGCCAAAGAGATCGACATCGAAAAATTGAAAAATGGCAATTACAGCATCACAATTGTATTCACGTCAAGCATTGACGGTGATTACTTTTCAGGAGCCATCGGCAGCACACTACTTATTGATGAAGTGTCGCTCATTTGCCTAAGTCAAGATGATATACAATAATACACTTGTCAGATGAAAACAAAAAAATATATCTCCGCAATTATTATCTTAATATCAGGAGCTTTCAATGCAGCGGCTCAAGGCTATACAACGCCCGCATTGGAATGGTCATCACGTCACGGTGTGCACTACGAAATAAACGCCGGCATCAACATTGGCGGAGCATCGCCTATACCGCTGCCTGCCGAAATCCGAAAAATAGAGTCCTATAACCCCAATCTTAATCTCATGATTGGCGCTTCGGCAATAAAATGGATTGATCCAGAGCAAAAATGGGGCGTATCTTTGGGCATAAGATTTGAGACAAAAGGGATGAAAACCGGAGCCACAGTGAAGAACTATGGAATGGAAATAATTCAGGATGGAAGCCGCGTAAAAGGAAATTGGACAGGAAAAGTGGATACAAAATACTCGTCAACACAACTATGTATTCCAATATTGGCGAATTATAGCATAAATAGCCGATGGCGAGTCAATGCCGGCCCCTATATAGCGCTCGCGCTCAACAATGATTTCACCGGTAAAGTCTACGACGGATATCTAAGGGAAGGCGACCCGACTGGCAACAAAGTTGTGTTTGAAGGCGATTCAGAGGCGACCTACGATTTTTCTGATGACATACGAATATTCCAATGGGGATTGCAATTAGGCGGCTCGTGGCTCGCATTTCGCCATCTCGCAGTTAACGCCAATTTGACATGGGGATTCAACGACATTTTTAAATCATCATTCAAGACTGTCACATTCAACTTATACCCAATATATCTGAATATCGGATTCGGATACGCCTTCTAATAGGCTGATCACAGCGCCGACATTCGACCCTCGTCATTGTAAGAATAATATCCGGAGGGAGATATTATAAGATGATCCAGAACCCTTATATCAAGCAGTTTGCCACCTTCGGCAAGCTGTTTCGTCAATCGGTCGTCATCTCCGCTTGGCCGCAAATTTCCCGATGGATGGTTGTGAACCAAAATAATTCCAGACACCACATCTCCATATTCCAACACTTTCTTATATAGTATTTTAGGGTCTACAACTGTCGCTGATGATCCACCGCTGCTTATACGGACAAAATCAAGCATCTTATTGGCCCTTGACAACAGCATAATCCAAAACTCTTCATGGTTAAGCCTCTGCAGTTGGCCTCTAACTGCCTCATAAACCGTAGTGCTGCCACTGATTTGCAACATATCACGCATCGACTCGGCTTGACATCTGATCCCAAGCTCTATTGCAGCGACAAGAGAAATAGCTTTGGCAGGGCCTATTCCCGGATTATCCTTAACAAGCTCCCGTATTGACTTCCGGGATATTTCAGATAAAAGACCCCTATTTCTGGAAAGAAGTTCTTGGCTCAAAGTAAGCACCGACTTCCCTTTCATGCCGTTACCAAAAATTATGGCTATCAATTCCGCTTTTGATAAAGAACGGATGCCATTGCGCATCGCTTTTTCACGAGGGCGATCGTCAGCCGCCAAATCCTCTATAAGCACATAATCACGTACCGATGGAGATGAAAAATCAGACATAATTTGATAGGATTGATTTATCGCAAATATAGCAAATAAAAATCAACCGCACAAATATACGCTATTTTCCTTTCCTCATCTTAATCTCTTCTTCTACATTACGTCCTCGCCGTAATATTATCTTCTCTACGTATGCTTTAATAAAGCCAAGTCCATATCCACTTATCTGGATCACACTCGCAGGTAGGGCGAGAGTTGAAATCCATGGATCCTCAGTTGTAAGATATGCCGCAATAAATATAGCGATAAGATAAATTACTATCGGAGCTATAAACCACGGGCTGACAGTAACGGACAGAACAATCAAAACGATTGAGGCAAGTACCGCCAATGCCGGAAGACAATGCACAAGCTTCATCGAATTGGGGTATAGCAGCTTCAATGTGATCCTCGACATTCCAAACACATAAACTTGCCGAAAGAATTTGCGAAAATTCACGCGGCGCTTGTGAAACACAACCGCAGGCCGTATCAACGCTACCGAAAATCCGGCGTTCTTTATGCGCATACTCATGTCTATATCTTCCGAAAACATCTCCCGAAATCCACCGACAGTTTCATACACTTTCCGAGAAAAACCCATATTAAATGTGCGCGGGGTGAATTTTTCAAGTTGCACAGCCCCTCCTCTTATGCCCCCTGTGGTAAGAAAAGATGTCATTGAATAATTTATCGCCTTCTGCACATCGCTGAAAGATTCATCGGCCGCATCTGGGCCGCCAAAGCAATCAACAGGATTTTTTTCAAGCGCTTCATTCAGGTGGTCAAAATAGCTCGGAGGAATAATGCAATCCGAATCAAAGAAAATGAAATATTCTCCTTGAGCGTGCTCCATTCCGTAATTTCGGGCTATAGACCGGCCTTCATTCTCTTTAAAAAAATATTTTACATCAACTTTATCTTCATGTTCTTTGACAACATCCTCACACGGCTCGGATGAGCCATCCTCTACAATAATCACCTCAAAATCCTTACACGTCTGTTGCGCGAGACTGCACAACAGGTAATCAACCTCGGCTATTCTATTATAGACCGGTATTATTACTGAATACTTCATCAGCTCATTCGATTTTTATAATCCTCGTATGTAAATCTGCGCAGATAACGGCACTCGCCATCGGCGTCACACAACACAATGTCAGGATGCTTTAGTCCGTTGAACATCGTGGTCTTGACTGTCGTATAGTGATTCATGTCTTTCAACGTGAGGCGATCTCCAATCCCCAAAGGTTTATTGAACGACCAGTCGCCAACATAATCACCGCTTAAACAAGAATTTCCGCCAAGACGATAAGTGGGAAGCGAAGGTTTCAGCTCCACACTCTCTTCTATTGCGGGCTGATACGGCATTTCAAGGCAATCCGGCATATGACAGGCGAATGACGCATCGATAATCGCAGTCTTGATTCCTTGATTCTCGACAACGTCCACTACCGATGTTATCAAATCACCGGTTTGCCACGTGAAAGCGCTTCCGGGTTCAAGGATCACCTCCAACCACGGATATCGGCGACGGAACTCCTTCAACAATTTAATAAGATGATCTACATCATATCCTTTACGCGTCATAAGGTGCCCGCCACCCATATTTACCCATTTAACCTCGCTAAGATATCTTCCGAACTGTTCTTCAAAAGCGGTCAACACCTTTTCCAAATCGTATGACGAAGATTCGCACAATTGATGGAAATGCAACCCCTCAATCCCTTCCGGAAGTTTTTCTCCGATAGCGTCGGCCGTCACGCCAAAACGAGAACCGGGCAACGCCGGATTATACAAGTCGGTCTCTATGACTGAACATTGAGGATTGACCCTAAGACCGGGTGACACATAATGACGCGCGTCGGGATCAGCGTTGTTTCGCTCTATTTCGCCCTGGAACCGTTCATATTGGCTGATAGAATTAAATGTTATATGCGTGCTTCCATCAATAAACTCGGTGATTGTTTCTGGCGTGTAGGCTGGACAATAGCTGTGCACTTCGCCGCCAAGTTCCTCATTTCCGAGCCGCATCTCGTTCAGTGAACTCGCAGTGGAATCTTTCACGTATTCTTTTATTATCGGAAAACTGCGCCACAATGCGTTGGCCTTAAACGCCATTATGATGTTAACGCCGGCCTCACGCTTGACACGATCGATCAATGCGAGATTTCTACGCAGTTTATCTTCGTAGACCACATAAAACGGAGTTGGCAATTCATCTATTTTCATTGACTGATAATTTTAAATCGAGCGAATTTCAACAATAATTTCTTAGTTCCGAGATTCTCGAAATTAACTTCAATTTTATCTCCGGTAGGCTCACTTGAAGCACTTTCTATGAAACCGCGTCCGAAACGTGAATGTTCTATCACCATACCGGTTTTAAGCTCGGAAAGTGAATGAATCTCTTCTCCGTCCGATGAATTTGCCCCAATAGGCTGTCTTATCGAGCTTACCGGCGTGTTGTCGGTCAGAGGATGAGAAAATGAAACGTGCCGTTCCTGTCTCATATTATTGCGATAATTATCAATCGGATTGATATAAACTTCGGAACGAGCGACCGAATCTCCGGCATCAGTAAGATGCAAATATGCGGGATTTATGTCTTTTATGAAGCGCGAAGGACGGCAAGTCACCGTCTGTCCGTTGCGGAAACGTGAGCGAGCATAACTTATTGTGCAATTCAATTTCGCTCTGGTTATGGCTACATACATCAATCGACGCTCCTCCTCTATGGCCGATGCGGAATCCATGCTCATTGATGCCGGAAACAGCTCCTCCTCCGCGCCGACGATAAACACATTACTGAACTCAAGACCCTTTGCCGCATGTACAGTCATCAAAGTCACCGCCGATTCATCATCGCTGTTCGCATCCTGGTCGGTTGCCAGAGAAACCTCCGCTAAAAAGTCGCTCAAAGCAGTTCCGGCTTCCCCGCTTTGCAATTTACCTTCAACAAACTCTTTAACACCGTTCAGCAACTCCATCAAATTCTCCCTCTTTGACACATTCTCAGGAGTGTTGTCCGACATATAAGAGTTCATCAATCCGGTTTTCGTTATTATATTCCTAACCAATTCATCAGCATTAGCTCCGCTCCCATTCATTGACGCAAATTCCCCGATCATGTTATAAAATGAAGTGAGTTTTTTCAACGTGCTTGAATTGAATCCGGGATTATAATTATATGGATTATTCAAAATCTCCCATGCGCTTACTTTATTGTCTATCGCGCATCTAAAAAGTTTATTAACAGTCGTCTCCCCTATTCCCCGTGCCGGAACATTGATTATACGCTTCAGCGCCTCATCATCGGCTGGATTTACAGCAAGGCGCAGATATGCCACCGCATCTTTAATCTCCTTGCGCTGATAGAATGACAAGCCGCCATATATGCGGTAAGGTATATTCCGCTTTCGCAATGACTCTTCGAGCGTGCGCGACTGCGCGTTGGTGCGGTATAGAATGGCATACTCGTTATAGCTGTCCTGCTGCCGCATCTTCATTTGTGAAATACGGTTGGCGACGAGATAAGCCTCCTCGAAATCGCTGTAACTTTTAACAACATCTATGCGAGCGCCTTTATCATTTCGGGAAAATACCGTTTTTCTGATTTGCCGCTTATTTTTTTCTATCAGTGAATTGGCGGCGTTTATAATATTTTGCGTGGAGCGATAATTTTGTTCAAGTTTAAAAATGCGCAATGTCGGATATGTACGCTCCATTTCAAGAATGTTGCGTATATTGGCTCCGCGGAATGAATATATGCTTTGAGCGTCATCGCCTACCACGCAAAGCCGGTCATTGCCTTTTGTAAGTTGAGTGATTATAACGTGCTGGGCGAAATTAGTGTCCTGATATTCGTCCACCAGCACATATTTAAAAAACTCACGGTAATGATTCAATACATCGGGATTGTCACGGAACAGCAGATTGGTGTAATACAATAAATCATCGAAATCCATAGCTCCGGCCACAAAACACCGATTACAGTATGCGGCATATATTTCATAGAGCCGCGAACGCTTCGCTCTACGATCCGCCTCCATTATATCGGCAGCTAAAGCATATCTTTCCGGGGAGATAAGGGCGTTTTTAGCCGATGAAATAGCCGACATAACAACCGATGGCTTATATATTTTCTCATCAAGTTGCATATCTTTTATTATCATCTTTATCAACGACTTGGAATCGGCTGTATCATATATGGTGAAGTTGTTTTTGAAGCCTATGCGGTCAGCATTCTGGCGAAGGATGCGGGCAAAAATAGAGTGGAATGTCCCCATCCAAATCTTGGATGCCGTGCTTTCGCCGACAAGACTTTTTATGCGGTCACGCATTTCTCTGGCTGCCTTGTTGGTGAATGTAAGAGCAAGTATGCGCCACGGCTCATAACCGTGACACAGAAGATGCACTATTTTATAAGTCAATACACGCGTCTTGCCCGAGCCGGCTCCGGCGATAACGAGCTGGGGGCCGTCATTATACAATACTGCCTCCTGTTGCTGCTGATTTAATTCTTTTATGTAATCTTCCATTGTCATTGCAAAAATAGCAAATATCCTTTAAACCCCGTTAAGTTAAAAACATCTTTTGGCTCTTATTTTCTCATGATCTTTTATATTGACGCATTATTTGTTAAATTCTATTAATTTTTGAGGATTTTTGAGTGATGGCTTGGAGGCTATCATAAAAAATTGTAGTTTTGTCACGAAATAAGGGGTCAGTATCGTGTAAACATCCCCATTGCTCAGGCATGTCTCATCAAGACTCATA
>CAZELD010000082.1:0-7815 GCA_964512855.1 uncultured Muribaculum sp. | reverse complement strand
GCTGACGGAGGATACCTGAAGGGGGAGCTACCAACCGCCCCTGTCCGCTGACCCCTTTATCTTTGCCTCCGTCACACAAACGGTATCCACAATAAAAAAGTGCCCCGCTCCTCCTTTCAAACAAGGTGGAGCCGGACTAAAGCCAAAAGGCATAATTCTGTGATTCTAAAGATAGTTGTCTTATAGCGATTTAAAGTGTTTAAAAAGTGTTACTTACTTCACTTTACCGAGTATTAGCGCTTCGCAGCGTGATTATCGGAATTTGCTGCCTTCGTCTTTGTCCGATTTAAGCGTAAAATAATTATTCAGTCCAATGACAAAACGCAACAAATGTCTCTATTCGATGCAAATTTACAACTAAAATCCATCGGCACAAAATAAATTGTGGGTTTTAATTGCTAAATTATGTGAAATTCATTTTAACATTTGCTTTATTTTTAATGTGTTATCTCTAATAATAACACAACCCCGATAATAATTCTTCGCTTTATCTCCGCATTATTTTCAAAACTTTCTTCGCTATAGTTTGTTTCTTTAAAAGAAAGTGTGTAACTTTGCAACAGTTTCAACAACTAATGTCGTCCGTAATATATACAGCACATTGTTTAAATATGCATTCACGGGCTTCATTCCCTAATGAAAATTCACTCCATCTTCCAAATTCAACAATTCTTCCAGTTGTGGAGCAAAACATGAATTTGTATAAGATGCAATAACGATATTTAACCTCTAAGAGTCATTTAATGTATAATCTTGAAGCTCTAAATGCGATGGACGAGGAACAACTGAAATCCGTCGCCGAATCAATGGGTATGTCAAAAATAAACGGTCTTTCACAACAAGATCTCGTTTATCAGATACTCGACGAACAGGCTATTAACGCCGCAGCCGCATCTTCGGCTGAAAAAAAGAAAAAAAACAAGCCTAACGAAAAGAAGAAAGAACCTAAAAACAAGCCTAAACCCGCTTCTGAAAAGGAAAGCAAGGCTGTAGACAAAAAAGATAACGAGCCGAAAACTGAAGCTGAGGAACAGCCAAAATCCAACAACGGACAAACGCCTAAAGAAGCAGAAAAAGAGCAGCCAAAACGTAAGCGCGGGCGTCCAGCCAAGCAGCAAAAACAAGCTGAACCGGTAGAAATATCGACTGATACCGCTACAGAACGCGCCGCTTCTACTGAAGAGAAAGCTACGGCAGAAAATGCTGTTTCTACTCCGGCTCCGGCTAAAGTTTCCGTACAATCTGACGTGCAAAAGGATTCAGAAGAGATTCAGGGCAATAGCGCTGAAAATCCTGAACCAGCGACAACATCATCTGACGATCTTAGTCAACAGCACCCCGATAACGCGCCTAAAGGACAATCACAGCCTAAAGACTCCACATTTGGACAGTTTTTCCGCAGCGAGCGTAAATTTGTGCCGCGTTCGCAAAGAGAAAAAGAGGAAGCGGCCGCAGCTAAAAACAATGCGCCCATCATAATCAGAGAACCCGGGCAAGAGCCGCAACAGCCTCAACAAAATCAGGGCAAAAAGAACAAAAAGAATCGCAACAATAACAATCAACAACAGCAACAGCAGCAACAAGCGCCGCAAATGCCGCAATACAATTTCGATGGATTGATTGTGGCTTCGGGCGTGCTGGAAGTAATGCCTAACGGATTTGGTTTTTTACGTTCGAGCGATTACAATTATCTTTCATCGCCTGATGATGTATATGTCACTCAATCGCAAATCAAGACTTTCGGGCTTAAAACCGGCGACGTGGTGGAAGGATCGATACGTCCCCCTCGCGAAGGTGAGAAATATTTCCCGATGAGCGAAGTTCATCTGGTGAATGGCCGCTCTCCGGAATTCATCAGAGACCGTATTCACTTTGAACACCTAACCCCTCTCTTCCCTGACGAGAAATTCAATCTCACAGGAGGACGCACCTGCAATTTGTCAACACGAGTCGTTGATATGTTCGCGCCTATCGGCAAAGGCCAACGCGGTCTTATCGTCGCTCCGCCAAAAACCGGAAAAACCATATTGCTCAAAGACATCGCAAACGCAATCGCAGAAAATCATCCCGACACATACATAATAATACTGTTGATCGACGAGCGTCCGGAAGAGGTTACCGACATGAGCCGCAGCGTAAATGCGGAAGTAATCGCATCAACATTCGACGAACCGGCCGACCGCCATGTGAAAATAGCGAGCATCGTTCTTGAAAAAGCAAAACGCATGGTGGAATGTGGGCATGATGTGGTAATCCTTCTCGATTCCATCACTCGTCTGGCAAGAGCATATAACACGGTGTCTCCCGCTTCGGGAAAAATATTGTCGGGCGGCGTTGACGCCAATGCGCTACAAAAGCCAAAGCGTTTCTTCGGAGCGGCCCGCAACATTGAGAACGGAGGATCACTCACAATCATCGCCACAGCTCTTACCGAGACAAGCTCAAAAATGGACGAGGTGATATTTGAAGAGTTCAAAGGAACGGGAAATATGGAGCTTCAACTCGACAGAAAGCTCTCTAACAAACGTATATTCCCCGCCGTTGACATTATGGCATCCAGCACCCGCCGAGACGATTTGTTGCTACCGCCCGACACATTGCAGCGTATGTGGATTCTCCGCCGTTATCTAAGCGACCGCAATTCGATAGAAGCGATGGAATTCATGCGCGATCAAATGGAAAAAACGCGGGATAATGACGAATTGCTTCACTCGATGAATGCATAGCCGCAATTATGGCTTGGACCAAGCTAAAACCCACCATCCAATTAGCCGCATTGATTGCCGGCTCGTTTCTCATAGGGTGCAGCTCCACCAAGCACGTGCCCGATGGCAAATACCTCTTGGAGGATGTTGACATAAAAATATCAGATAATTCCGAACTCTCAGAAACAGAGCTTCGGAATTATCTGCGTCAAACACCCAACCATGAGGTTCTCGGTTTCCTTAAGCTACAACTGGCTACATACAATGTGTCGGGAAAAGACACTACCAAATGGTTCAACCGTTGGGTGCGCAAATTAGGCCAGCCTCCAGTCATATACGACAAGCAACTATCGCAGGCTTCCGCATTGCAACTTCATCAAGCGTTAATCAACAAGGGGTATATGGACAATGTGATTTCAATCGACACACTCATAAAAGGGAATAAAAAGATTGAAGTGACATATAATATCACGGCCAATAAACCTCACTTCATCTCCACGCTTGAATACAATATTCCCGACAGCGCCATCTCTAATCTCATAATGAGCAACCGGGAAACGACGCTGTTAACCAAACCTGGCGATTTGCTCGATCGCAACACCCTCGATGAAGAGCGAGTGAGAATTACGGAATTGCTGCGCGACAACGGATATTACACATTCAACAAGGATTACATAAATTTTTCGGTCGACACCGCCGCCAATGCGAAAGATGTGAATGTAACGATGCGATTGCGTCAACCGATGCGTGAGCATAATGACACTCTCCCCTCTCTCGTTCATAAAACATATCGATTCCGCAACATAGTATTTGTCACGGATTATGACCCGGGTGAAAGTATTCAAGAGATTGCGGAAAGATCCGACACGGTGGACTACAGGGACATAAAAATAATTTACGGGCACGAGCGATACTTACGCCCATCAGTATTGTATAACTCCTGTTACTTACAGAGCGGCGCCCTTTATCAAGCGACTAATGTCAACCGCACTTATGAAGCGTTAGGCCGTCTCGGCATATTGAGATATGTGAATATCGACCTGCGTCCAATAGAGACTCCCGATGGCGAAATGATGCTTGACGCTTATATCCTTCTCACACGTGGAAAGATGCAGGGAGTTTCGCTCGAACTTGATGGAACAAATTCGGAGGGCGATCTTGGATTTGGCGTCGGTCTCACCTATCAGCACCGTGACTTGGCAAAAGGTTCCGAGCTCCTTACCGCTAAGTTCAGAACAAGTTATGAAAGCCTGTCAGGAAATTTCAATGATTTGATAAACAACCGCTACATGGAATATTCAGGAGAGGTAGGTATCACCTTCCCACAATTCGAGGCGCCGTTATTGAAATCGAGCTTCAAGCGACGCATGAAGGCCTCCACCGAATTCGCCGTTTCGTTCAATTATCAGGAACGACCTGAATATACGCGCATAATCGCAGGTGCGGGATGGAAGTATAAGTGGAATAATCGCAGCAACACCAAGCGTTATCGTCTTGACCTAATCGACATAAACTATGTATATTTGCCCAAAAGCACTTATGATTTCATCAATCAAATAGCCCCCGACAACCCATTGTTGCGTTATAGCTATGAGGATCACTTTATCATGCGTCTCGGATACAACTATTATCAGACGAACAAGCGCTCAGTCTCGACGCTTAAGCGCAATTTGCTTCAACCATCTGTGTATACTCTGCGCATGAACGTGGAGACTGCCGGAAACCTTCTGGAAGGATTTTCATCGATGCTTGGAAGAAAAAAAGATGACGGGGTATATAAAATATTCGGTATTCAGTTCGCGCAGTATGTGAAAGGAGAAATAGATTATACTTATACCAAGAATTTCGACAATCGCAACTCCGTGGCATTCCACACCGGCGTGGGGATCGGTATTCCCTACGGGAATTCATCCATGATTCCATTTGAGAAACGATTTTATGCCGGAGGCGCCAATGGCGTACGCGGCTGGGGCGTCAGAACCCTTGGTCCGGGATCATACGATTCAAAAAACTCTGTAACCGACTTCATAAATCAATGCGGAGATATTCGCTTCGACATGAACGTGGAGTATAGAGCAAAATTATTCTGGGTACTTGAAGGGGGACTTTTTATTGACGCAGGGAACATCTGGACTATACGCGACTACGAGAACCAACCTGGCGGAGTATTTGAATTCGACAAATTTTACAAACAGATTGCGGCGGCCTACGGCGTCGGGCTGCGATTTGACTTTACATATTTCCTATTGCGCCTCGACCTCGGCTTTAAAGCTTATAACCCGGCCATCAATCAAGAACGCTGGCCGTTGATCCATCCGAATTGGAAACAAGACACAACACTTCACTTCTCAGTAGGTTATCCATTCTAAAAAGATACATTATACTACATATGAAAAAATTGGTAATATTCGATCTCGACGGTACACTGCTCAACACGATTGAAGATCTGGGCGAGGCCACAAACTATGCTCTCGCGCGCATAGGCTTTCCAAGCCATCCACTCCGCGCCTACAATATGATGGTGGGAAACGGCGTTGCTAAGCTCCTTACAAGAGCATTGCCGTCAGGACACGACACAGAAGAGAATCTATCGAAAATGCGCTTTTACTTCACCGAATATTACGGAAAGCACTGCATGGATCACTCCAAGCCCTATCCCGGCATAATCGAACTACTGGAATCATTGAGAGACGCGGGCGTGAAGTTGGCTGTGGCATCAAATAAATATCAGGAGGCGGTGGAAAAACTCGTGAATCACTATTTTCCCATGGTTAATTGGGCCGCAGTCGAAGGACAAAAAGAGGGCATCCCCACTAAGCCCGATCCATCGATCGTATTTGAAATACTCACACAGAGTCCTACTCCGAAAGCCGATGTGCTTTATGTGGGAGATTCAGGCATCGATATGGAAACAGCGCGAAGAGCGTGCGTCGATTCAGTAGGCGTAACTTGGGGATTCAGGTCTATGTCGGAACTAAAAGCGTATCACGCCGATTTAATTGTGAACACTTGTGAAGATATTCTGAACAGAGTGATGGAATAACCGCAAAAATTCACTAATTTCGCACCTTGAAATTTTAAATAACGTAGTTAACATAGCTTATGGAGTGGATTGTTCAATTACTTCAACCCGGTAATACGGGGCTTGCAAGCACTATCTTGCTATATTCTTTTGTCATAGCGTTTGGTGTGTATCTGGGAAAAATGAAAATAGGAGGAGTGTCGCTCGGCGTCACATTCGTATTGTTTGTCGGCCTCCTTTTAGGCCATTTCGGCTACACGGTCAATGAAAATGTGCTGCATTTCGTTCGTGATTTCGGTCTTATCCTGTTTATTTTTTCCATAGGCCTTCAGGTAGGCCCCGGATTCTTTTCGTCATTCAAGAAAGGCGGCATGAGTCTTAACGCATTAGCGGCTATCATTGTCGCAATAAATGTCATTATCGTAATATCGATATATTATATCGACGGCAACACTTCGATAACCGCATTGGTCGGCGTTATGTCGGGAGCTGTAACAAATACTCCGGGACTTGGAGCCGCTCAACAGGCCATACTCCAAGTGCATCCCAACGCTTACAATCTTTCAGAAGAGATGGCTATGGGTTATGCTGCCGCCTATCCGCTTGGCGTTATCGGTATCATCTTGTCGATGTTCATAATCAAGGCGGTGTTCCGCATAAGAATGGATGACGAGATAAAAGAGATTGAAGATGACATGAATGATAATCAACTCACGCCCCACATTGTATCATTTGAAGTTACAAATCCACTTATCACAGGTAAAAATCTTCAGCAACTTCATGAAATAATAAATTGTAACTTTGTAATATCACGAGTTAAAGATCATGATGGAAATGTAATAATACCCAATTCTGGCACAACTCTACAACTGAACGATAAGCTCATCATAGTGATGTCGGCGCAAGACGAGCATAAATTTGTAGCTGTTATCGGGCCGGAGATAGAGATGGACTGGGAAGCAACTCCAAGTCCGGTCGTATCACGCCGCATACTTGTGACCAACAGCCATTACAACGGTGTCTCCATAGGGTCTTTGAGACTACGCGCCGGATATAATTTAAATGCCACGCGCGTGAACCGCGCCGGTGTTGACTTGCTCGCCTCTCCGGGACTTCGGCTTCAGGTGGGCGACCGAATCACCGTTGTAGGTCAGGAGGAGGACACAAAACGACTTGGCGAAAAGCTGGGAAATTCAATGAAACGTCTTAACGAGCCTAATATGGTGACCCTGTTTGTGGGTATCTTTTTAGGTATTTTAGTTGGATCGATTCCTATCGCATTCCCCGGGGTGAGCGTACCGATGAAACTCGGTCTCGCCGGAGGGCCGCTTGTTGTCGCAATCCTGATAAGCCGTTTCGGATATAAAATCAAGCTTGTCACCTACACATCCTCCTCGGCATCACTGCTTATGAGGGAAATAGGTATTTGTTTGTTCCTCGCCTCCGTCGGAATATCATCGGGAGCCGGATTTGCGGCAACGGTGTTCAACATCACCGGTATGTGGTGGGTTATATGGGGATTCATTATCACCGTAGTTCCCCTGCTCATTGCCGGATGCATAGGACGGAGCGTGTGGAAACTGAACATACTGACAATAATGGGACTTTTCGGAGGAGGCATGACCGATCCCCCGGCATTGGCGTATGCCAACAACAGCACAGGCAGCGACGCCCCTGCGGTGGCCTATTCTACCGTATATCCGTTGACAATGTTCTTGCGAGTTGTGGCAGCTCAAATACTGGTTCTCTGCTTCGCTTAAACCGTAAGGGCTGCACACAGTTGAGACAGAAAAAGAGGCTGTGTCAAAAAAGGCGCAGTCTCCATTCTTTATAATATGCTGAAAAACATAAAACAAAGCCCTGACTTTCTCAAGCCGGGGCTTTGTCATGTCAAAAAGTTTTTTTTGTAACTTCATGACAAACAATAAATTAAATGTATACAAAGACCCCTTTAAATCTTACATTCCCAACCAAATGGCGCTTTTTCCGCAAAGAATAGACGAAAATATTGCGGAAAATGACCCCGTGCGTGTTATAAACCCAATCCCTTCCATCACGACAATTTCCACTACAACACCGATGAAGACT
>CAZELD010000081.1:0-8115 GCA_964512855.1 uncultured Muribaculum sp. | reverse complement strand
AAAAATAATCCCGCTCCAATTCTTTAGACCGCAACACGACATCGTTCCAAATGACGATATCAACGTCGATGGGCACAATTCCAGCGCTTTTCGCATATTCATCTCGGCCACATTCGCGCTCCCAGCTTTTAGCCAACGACGACAACGCGTCCTCAGTCAGCGAAGTGGATCCCGCCATCACGCAATTGGCGTATGTCTTATCGCCACCGCCCCACGGCTCGGTCTCATAAACGGAAGAGCGAGCCTCGACTTTCAGAGCCGAGCAGAAATGGGCAATCGCCGCCGCCATTTTCTCTTGCCGGTCGTAAGTATTGCTGCCAAGGCTTATGACAAAACGGTTCATTTTTTCCGTTTAAGCGTGAAAACGGTTATTTCAGGCGTCGCTCCTATACGGGCAGGTATAGCTACCGTGCCGAGACCGATATTGACATACAGTTTGCGGCGTCCCGACTTATCATCGTACAATCCGCCCCACACAGGATAACGCCATTCCGACGGCGACCAGTCGCCAATCTGGACTTGCATGGCATGAGTATGCCCTGACAAAGATAGAGCGATGTTTACTGTGTCATTGTCCGAGATTTTTTCAACCCAATGCATGGGATTGTGCGTCAATAATATTTTGAAAACGCTGTCAGATTGCGAATGGTACGCCTTATCCAAATCGCCATATTCATTAAACGGAGGCTCACCCCAATTCTCCACTCCAATAAGAGCAATCGAGTCGGCTCCGCTGCGCAGATAAGCCGTACTGTTTGTCAAAAGCGTCCATTCCATTTCTTTTTGAAGCGATTTCAGACGATCCATATTCGCTTCCTTAGCTTCGGGCGAATCCCATGTGCTGTAATCACCATAATCATGATTTCCGAGAATCGAATAAACTCCGTCAGGCGCATGAAGCCGGCTCAACGGCTTTACGAATGGGTCGAGCTCGTCTGTGCGGCGATTCACAATATCACCGGTGAACACCATCGCATCTGCGTCAAGACCGTTCATAACATCGACAATCTCGCTGACAAATGCGGTGTCAGTCCCATAGGTGCCAACATGAAAATCGGAAAATTGAACGATCTTGTATCCGTCAAATTCTTCCGGTAAATCCGCAAATTCAATCTCCACCTCCTTGATTTGATAGCTGATGCGATTGACGATCGCCGCCCACCACAGCACAATAAATACAAGCGCCGCCACTCCCAAGGCAACCGGACGGAAGAACTTCCATCTCTGTGAATGCCAAATATGCGGGATAGAGCCGATTATACTTATAATACAATACAGATACTTCGGAATGTAGATCGAGAAGTAAGCATACAGCATCCACATCACGCAAATAAGTGTGGAATCGCTCCCAGAACGCCTTGGCAGACACACCGCCACCAATACGAAAACGAGCAAAAACAGAGAGCTCCAAGCATAGGCCACTCCCGGCCAACGCCGCCGAGAGGCCGACACTATATGCCGCCATATATAGTAATCGACCAGTAAGCCGATCAACACGAATGCAATAACAACAACCACAGGGAGTCTCATTGTAAGCAGTTTTATTTGTCCATAATCTTACTGCATGAATCATGACAACTGCCACGAGCCTGCAATTTATTTTTCAAAGGATTGGCATACATCGTGAGCATCATTTGATAAAGATAGTCTCTATCATCCTCCGTCAGTTCCGGGACATCCACTTTAGTCAATTGCCCATTAATATAAGTCTCAAATTCTCGAGCCTCGTCCTCCGAATATTTCGAGGCGAACTCATGTGTATGATAAAGCTTGTCATAAGCCACATAATTTATCGGGAAAATCTCATATCCCGAATGAATCTGGCAATCGACAATGTTGCAAATCTCACGAGCAAGTGCGCTCTTATCCATATTGGAATCAAGCTCCATTATCACCTCATCAAGCGGACATCCGACAGTGAAATGCACTCGCCCCTTAGGTCTTAACAGGCCGGTCTCCATGGCAAACAAATCATCTCGTTGCGATTTCTTGAACTCGGGATCATTGCGACGCAACAGAAACTCACGGGCTTTCAGATAATCATTCGGATCATACTCGTAAGAAATAGATACCGGCATAAGATTTATTTCGGCTATATTACTTTTGAAATCCTTATTTCCTCCAAGAGCGAGCATTTTTATAAGGCTATCTTGAGCCATATCGCTCGAATCCTTGCTGCGTCCCTGACGCTCAGCAATCCACACCGACTGATTCTCGGTGCCGACAGTGTAATGAATATATTCTGACAGTTCCTTTGCGGACTCAAGAGCTTTCACTCTTGGCAGGTCGCGCTTCACGATAAAGCTCTTGTTCAATCTTACCAGATCATTTATCCATTCATATATCAACAGGTTGTTTCCGATAGCTACCTGAGTGGTCGGATAATTTGCCCTCAGAAAGCACAGATTCAAAAACGAGGTGTCGAGCACGATATCGCGGTGGTTGGTAATAAATGTATATGCCTTCGTCTGATCCACCCTGTCCAACCCTTCAATTGAAACGCCTGAAGTGGTTTTCGCCGCAAGCATTTCCAAAAATGGAGCCATTATTCTCTTTTGGAATGTATCTTTATCTTTAACCTGGAGCAATTCGTTGCAGAATTCACGATAATCAATTCCGGGCAATACCCATTTTACAGCGTGCTCAAAACCGGGTTCTTTCACCAAATGCTTCATTTTCTCATTGAAAATGCTATCAGGATAAGGTGCAATGTCCTCGAATTGTCGTTGTTCTTCTATCATGATAAAATATGTTTCGTAATAATGATAACAATTTAATCTCTATTTGGTCTCAGCGCTTAACGATAATTATATATCCTCAGAGCCTGAATAATTTCTCCATTTATCCATCAACGCAACCATATCCGGCGGAACAGGAGCAGAAAAAAACATCTCCTCACCGGTTACGGGATGCACAAATCCGAGAGTGCGCGCGTGAAGCGCTTGCCTCGGACAGACTTCAAAACAGTTTTCCACAAATTTCTTATATTTAGTCGATGTATTTCCTCTTAAAATCCGGTCTCCTCCATATCTCGCGTCATTGAATAATGGATGACCGATATGCTTCATGTGCACGCGTATTTGATGTGTTCGGCCTGTTTCGAGCACACATTTCACGGCCGTAACGTAGCCCAGAGGCTCTATAGTGTAATAATGAGTCACAGCGTGTTTACCTTGATCTCCGTCAGGGAATACCGCCATCTGAAGCCGATCCTTCAAACTTCGTCCTATATTCCCCTCAATGCGGCCATCTTGCGGCGCAGGCCTTCCCCACACCACCGCCACATATTCGCGCTTAGTGGTTTTATCAATAAATTGCTTGCCAAGATGGGTTTTCGCATCCGGCGTCTTTGCTACAACGAGCAATCCCGATGTATCTTTATCGATACGGTGCACAAGCCCCATACGAGGATCATTCACATCATAATCAAGATTATCCTTAAAATGCCACGCAAGAGCGTTCACCAATGTTCCATGATAATTACCATGTCCCGGATGCACCACCAATCCGGCCGGCTTGTTGACCACAAGCAAATGCTCGTCCTCATAAACTATGTCGAGCGGAATATCCTCGGGAATTATTTCAAGCTCATACCTTGGACGATCCATAACCACCGTCACAACATCAAGAGGCTTCACACGATAATTGGATTTCACCGGCTTTCCGTTGACGAGAATACATCCCGCTTCGGCAGCTTGCTGCACACGGTTGCGCGACGATTTCTCCAATCGCGCCACAAGGAACTTGTCGACACGAAGCAACTGCTGCCCCTTGTCAGCTATAAAGCGGAAGTGCTCAAATAGCTCCTCGCCGTCTTCCGATTGCAGATTAAAGTCCTCGTCCATGCCGCCAATAAAATCATTCAATTATTCAACCGAGCCATCGTAAAAGCCGATTGAATCAGCCTCTTCTGAAATTCCGCTACCCACTTCAATTGTAACCGTCGCAGTCGCAGGGATCCGCGCTCCCGGCTTCAACTGTATACCGTTGAATTTGGCGCCCAACACCAAATCTTTATATTCACTCTCCACATAATTTTCTCTTATGCTCTTTATCCCGAGCGCTTCAAGCACCGAACGCGCCTGCCGCAACGACATATCAGTCAACGATGGCACCGCCACCATTTTAGGCGAAAACGCATTTATCGTCAGATACACCACCCGGTTAGGCTTCACTTTAGTCTTAGCTCGCGGCGATTGCTCAAGCACCGTGCCAGGAGCAGTCACATTATCGTATACGGAATCAGACAATTCAGCACGTAGACCTGTTGCTCGCAAAGCTTTTTCCGCCTGAGCATACGACAATCCGTGCAAATTAGGCACGACTTCATATTTACCGTGACCGGTCCAAATATCGAGGCCGATAAGAGTGAGCCACACCACCGCCCATCCTGCAATTATTATCAATATTATATTAAATAATATCGGATGCTTCTTCACAAAGCCCAAAGAGTCAGTAACCTTATTTTTTTCCACAGTTCTTCATTTAATGCGGTTTTACACCAATGAAATGCAAAATTAGCAAAAATAGCGAGAATAACCTTTATAAATATGGAATTTAGCCGTTAAAAAAAAGATAATTTCCACGTCGTCAAAAAAAATGACAAAATATTATGTATTTGCTCGCAATTTATTGCTAACTTTGCGGCTTGAACACTTGAATGGATAATATGCGCAAATATATATATATATCATTAACACTCATTTCACTTGTCTTGACATCCTGCGGCGAGTACCAACGGATTTTAAAAAGCAATGACAACGAGGCAAAGTTTGAATACGCCAAGCGCGCTTTTGAACAAAAGAAGTACACCAATGCGGCAACTGTTCTAACTGATATCGTTACTCAGTTCAAAGGGACAAAAAATGCCGAAGAATCGTTATATCTACTTGCGTTAAGTCTTTACGAAAATAAAGATTACGAAAACTCCGGATCATATTTCCGCACATACTACACACGCTATCCCAAAGGCACTTACACTGAGATGGCGCGATTCTATTGCGGTTATGGATACTATCTTGACTCACCAGAGCCACAGCTTGATCAAAGCGGCACGATAAAAGCCATTGAAGAGCTTCAAGCATTCATCGACCATTTTCCAAAGAGCGATCAGGTTCCGGTGGCTCAAAATGCCATTTTCGAGCTTCAGGACAAGCTGACATTGAAAGAACTTCAAAACGCCCAACTTTATTACAATCTGGGGAATTATCTAGGCAACAACTATGCGTCAGCAATAATCGTGGCTCAAAACGCAGTGAAAAACTATCCTTATTCTAAATACAAAGAAGAGCTTGAAATGCTCATATTAAAATCTCGGTATCAAGAAGCCATCAACAGTATTGAGGAAAGGAAAGCCGACAGGTTTCGAGATGTTGTTGACGAATATTACGCATTCATCAACAATTATCCGGAAACCAACAACCGCAAAGAGGCTGATAATATCTTTAAAATAGCCGAGAAATATATTGAAAAATAAAACTACATAATATATAATCAAAAAGATGGACTACAAGAAATCCAACGCACCTCTTAACACTACGACCCGCGACCTCATCAGAATGTCGGAGGACACCGGAAATATCTACGAGACTGTGTGCATTATCGCCAAACGCTCCAACCAGATCGCCGGTGAGATGAAACACGACCTTGAAAAGAAGCTTCAAGAATTCGCTTCTCTCAATGACAACCTCGAAGAAATATCAGAGAACCGCGAACAGATTGAAATTTCCCGCTATTACGAGAAGCTTCCCAAGCCCACTTTGATTGCGACGCAGGAGTATCTCGAAGGAAAAATTCATTTCCGCAATCCGGCTAAAGACAAAAATCTCGATTAAAATTTTGTTAATTTAGCAATAATCGCTACCTTTGCATCTCTTTTGAGCATACATTATATTTATTAACTTTTAATCAACTCAAGAATGCACTTAAATTCTGAAGAAAAAGTACAAATCTTTGAGAAATACGGTAAGGGCAAGACTGATACTGGCTCACCTGAAGCACAGATAGCATTATTCTCGGTTCGTATTGCTCATTTGACTGAACACCTAAAGTCAAATCACAAAGATTATACTACCGCACGCGCTCTCAAGGCTTTGGTAGGTAAGCGTCGTCGCCTTCTTGATTACCTTATCAAGAAAGACATCACACGTTACCGCGCAATCATCGCCCAGAAAGAACTTGGAATTCGCAAGTAATCCGGCTCGTGAAACAGTATTAAACGGATGCATCTATATCGGTGCATCCGTTTTTTATTTACCCAAACGCAACCGCCCCCATAGACGTACCCTGAAAGGCGAAATTTATGGATCGCCCGGCCGTGTCAAAATTGAAAAATACAGACCAGAGACCCAGAAAACAATTAGGGAGTCTTGCAATTCACTGATTGTCAATTAGAGCAATTTTTAAATATAGTGCCTATGGGACTCTGGTCTGTATTTTCTAGTTTTGACACAGTCTCCTTGACGGTAAAGGCATCTCCTTGCAGAGATGTTTTTTACTCGACTTTCACCGGGCGCAATGAGCCGGCTATCCGTAGGCGTTGCCTTTCAGGCATTTGGAGATGAAGCTATATAAGGGCTTACGGCTTTTCAACTGTGTCGTTCCTTCGGAACTCCATGACGGAGGCGGCATTACGAACCGCAGCATTGCGCTACGCTCCATGCCGGGCTATCATCCGGCGGTCCTACAGACCGCATCAAGTGCTGTGCGGCGGCAATGCAATTTGAGCACCGCCACGAGGCGTAGCCGAGGTGCGGTATAGGGCGTGATAGCCAAACGGGCATCGAAGGTGTCCGCCAAACCCCATCAAGAAGTGCCGCAAGGCACGCAGCCGTAGTTAACCGCGGCTGAAGCGCAGCAAAGCCGTAGATAGTGGACGTGTTCGCAGACCGCCCCGCAGCCAGCGGACACAGCGAACCCCATGCGACCCCAACACTCCACGAGACCCGAATAGGCCGAGCCTGTTAAAGCAATTCAATCCACGTCCCAAACGAGTATAAAACTTTTGTTTCCCATACTTCTTTGTCCCTTTGTATCTTTTCATTGTAATTGGAGTTTAAAGATTACTAAAGCAATCTGAATCGACTATTGCTCAAATCAAATAAATTGCATATATTTGCGATTGCAGACCGCTATAGCGGAAGCCCCGGTCTGGGGTAAAGCGTGGCGGGATGTAGTTTGACATACATAGAAAGCGTTTATCCGCGCTGATTCTTGACTAATCGAAATTCTCGCAAAATTTCAAGTTCATGTCAAGGGTTGAGCAACGGTAGATGCCCGTGGATATGTAATACCGTGCTTTCGGCACTGTGTCTTGGGAAAGATATGGCCGGATACGATTGTTGCATATACAAGCGTGGGCTTCTGCGTTGCCGTCCGACATGAACTGGGCAATGCGAGAAGCCTCGATTAGTAGGACGGCAACAGATACAGATTCCTACGCTTTTTATTCTAAACCAATTAATTATCGCCAACGAGAGGATGACTGCGGCACAAAAGAACAATTATGGAAATAAAAATTGCTATTGAAAAGATTGTTTCAGCAATGAATGAAATGAGGGAAAAAGAAAACACTAATCCTAAAATTTACATCGGCAAAACAGCGGACTTCAATTTTTCCGAAGAAAGGCATAAGGAAGAGGGGTATCCGATTCTTTTAAGAATTGCGATTGGTACACCGAAACAGATAGCGGATCTTGAAGCAAAGCTAATAGAACGATTTAAGAACGATAAAACATGGACAATAGATAATGAAAACGGAGGAAGCGCAGGAAACACAGAAGCAAATCAAATTTATATATGCCTTGACTCAACAAGCCCAAGTGATGAACTGTGCGAATGGGATGAGAAACTGTTCCTCGGATCTGATTTTCCGTTAGATTTAAGCAAATAACTATGAAACGAACTATTGCAAAATTTGGAATGACAATGGCGATGCTGCTGTCATTCCTCCCTGTTTTCGCGGATAATATCAATGTCGGGAAATTATATTACTCCATTTTATCGGAGGAAGACGGGACAGTGGAAGTAACCGAGACGCCGCATTCGTCCGGAGATATAGAAATACCCAACGAAATCAATTACAATAACAGAATCTACACAGTAACTTCAATCGGA
>CAZELD010000080.1:0-8994 GCA_964512855.1 uncultured Muribaculum sp. | reverse complement strand
CTAAAATAATTTAATTCATTTTGGTATTTAATTATAAGTTCATATCTTTGCAGCCGATAAATCAACCTATTTTTTTAACTTAAGCCTATTGCCTATCGACTTTACATTACTCTAAATAATAACAAGAAAAAGTAATGCAAATACTGAAAACGCTTACCGACGAGCAGTTGGTGAGAATGTATATCGATGGAAAAAATGCTGCATTTGACACATTGCTGCAACGTCATCAGGCAAAACTCTACACATACATTTTAAGAATCGTGAAAAACGAAGAGATTGCCAATGACATCTTTCAAGATACATTTATTAAAATTATAATGACCCTGAAGCAGGGTCGATACACGGAAAACGGCAAGTTTGGAGCGTGGCTCACACGCATCGCGCACAATCTGATCATAGATTTCTACCGTCAAGAGAAATCTGAAAACAGCGTGTCAACCGATGACGAGGCCACCAATCTCCTGAATCGCCGTGACCTTTGTGAAGAAAACATCGAGGATTTTCTGGTAAACGACCAAATTAAGGCCGATGTGCGCAAAATCGTCGACGCCCTCCCCGCGCCGCAACGCGAGGTGGTCATGATGAGATTCTATAACGGCATGAGCTTTAAGGAAATCGCCGATGTGACCGGAGTTAGCATAAACACCGCTCTCGGACGTATGCGCTACGCGCTAATGAACATGAGGCGCATAGCTGAGGAGAACAATATTGTTCTCTCAGCCTAATCACCACCGGAGCCTTTATGCAATAACGCTTCGTCGATCATACTTTCTATGAAATCTTTTGGTTGGACGCCCATCATCCCTTTGATGGGCCTTCCGTCATTAGGGAAAAGCACTACCAATGGGATTGACGATATACCGAGATCTCGCGCCAACTGTTGGTTGTCATCTATATTCATTTTATAAAATTTCACCTTGCCGGCATACTTTTCGGCAAGTTCATCAATGATTGGCGACAATCTGAGGCAAGGAGCGCACCACGGAGCCCAAAAATCAACTACGGCAGGAAGCGGCATTGATTTCGCCACCGAGTCAGTGCGGTAATCATATATTTGGCTTATAAATTCAGCCTGATTGATATCTGTGATATTGTCACCGGCAACCGCCTTCACACTTACTGCGGCCAATAACGCCGCTGCAATCAAAATCTTCTTCATCCTTTTGTTTTAGAGCTTGTTTAATAACCCCTTAATCTAACATTAAACTTATATATGGCCTGACGGCCGGGAAATTAAGTATGGCTTCTGTCACCTTATTACCAAACAACATTGACGTGAGGACTTCTGAATCCACATCATAATCAAGACGTTCCGGATCAAAACCATCATTAATCCGGCATTTACCGTCCTTCAAAATGTATGTATGGCTATTTTCTGAGATTACACGGTCACGAACCCTAATGAATATATTCATATCCGGATGCGATTCAGCCAACACAGACAGCACTTTCTCGGCATTAACGACACGAGCCATGCCTCTCACCGTCGATTCGATTCTCGATGAATAATAACGCCATACGGTCATCTGCATATCCCCAAACGTCTCTTTCACCAAAGCAAGCGCGCCATTTGCGGCATCTTCATCAATGGCAAGCAACTCTTTCACAAGCGCCTCACCATCTCCGGGAACAGCAAACGCCATAGCGGCAATCCGCCCATCCCGCAAAACAGCGATGACATCACCGCCATCCACCGAATTATCCATGATTATGTTATGAAACTGCTCGCGGGTATGCTGAACGCAACACGGCCGCTGCTCCATCATCGAGCTGAAAAAATCAAACGCTTCATCCGACCCCATATCCGTGAATGGAGTATAGTCCCCATTATGCCGAAATGGATGAGCCGACGTAAAATGCTCAACCAAAGTATAGAACACCGATGAGAAGCCGGCCTTCTCATAATACTTAAAGAGCCACCCCGACGCAGGAATAAGCGCGCTCAGAGCGTCACCGCGGCGATAGGATTCATTAAGTCCTTCGGAAAGCAACTCTGCCATATATCCGTGAGCGCGCATTCCCGGAGCCGTCGACGCGCCGCAGATATAACTGACAGGCAGCGTCACCCCATGAAAATTCATGGAATAACGCTGTAATAACATTGAACTTACGACACGACCGTTCTTTTCAAGAAGAAGCGCGTCTTCATCACGGTAAACCCGTGAAAAAAACATATCTATGAACTGGTCGGTATCATCGAAACATTCTCGCCAGAGTTTAAGTACAATATCCTTCTTTTTCATATATTTATAACACTCCGGCAAAGGTGAATGTTTATCAGCTTTGATGCGCTTTTCTAAGCAAATCGTTCACTGTCTTAACCGGATTGAACGTGGCGATCGGCACCTCAACAAAAGCCGTGTTCCAGTCGCTCATAGCGCCGTTCCATAACCCCGGCAATTCCAATGCGCGCAGCTCTTTCCCGTTCTTCGACTTGGAAGAGATAAAACCGGTATCGGGATCCACATATTCAGTGAGATTGAACTTCTTGCCATCGACATCCTTGATATAGCAAACGAGATCCACTGGATTGAAATGGGTGGCTTTGCTTACCATTTCTTTATACTGCTCGTTAGCGGGATCAATCTGTGTGCTTTCAAGAATTTGAGGCGATGAAGATCCGTCAGGATTAATCGTAATGAACGGGCCGCCACCGGGCTCGCCTTCATTGCGCACCATTCCGCACACACGCAAGGGGCGGTTCAACTTCCCTTTTATATAGAGAACAAGATCGGCATCCTCAAGCTGCTTCATCTTCTCATCACGGATATTCAGCACATTGTGCATGAATGCGATCATCTCTCTAACATCCTCGATAGTGTACTTTCCGGTGTTAATCATGCCAAGATACCGCTCAATCTTATCATGAATCTCGATTAGATAACCGGCGATGACCTGCTTGTAAGCGACAGTCACATCACGCTGTGAATCAGGAACCACATTGTCGATATTCTTGATGAACACAACCGCTGAATCAATATCGTTAAGATTCTCTATAAGCGCTCCATGGCCTCCGGGACGGAACAACAGATGGCCATTGTCAATGAACGGCGTATTGTCCGGATTCACTGCAACCGTATCGGTCGACTTTTTTTGCTCTGAAAGGCTGATATTATACTTAACGCCAAATCGTTTTTCCATCGCAGGAAGGGCTTCAGCTATTTTTTTCTCAAACAACGCGCGATGCTCGGGCGACACCGTAAAGTGCAGATTGACAATCCCCGCGCTATTGGTTGCCGTCTGAGCGCCTTCTACAAGATGTTCTTCAAGAGGAGTGCGCGAGCCTTCAGCGTAGGAATGGAACTTCAACAATCCCTTAGGGAGATTGCCATAATTAAGCCCGTCTTTGCCTAAAAGAGCCGCAACGACATCCTTGTTTCTTCCATCTTTGACAAGATTGTCAAGGTCGGCATTATAAAGCTTCTTACTGACTTCATTAAGCTCATCATAAAATGCGAAATTATGCAACTGAGCGATAAACTGCTCCACAGGACTTCCCGGCTTCGGGGTGTCAGAATCGCCGTCTAAAAATTCAAACAGAGCTTTAAACATACGCGACGCAGCTCCCGATGCCGGAACAAATTTATAAACCTGACCGCCATCAGCGAGGAAACGTGTCCAACGAGCCACAGCCTTTTGCTGCTCTGCGTCATCAAGGCTGACGATGCCTTTGCCAACACGGGCTGAATCAATTATTTTAAGATACGGGAATCCGGTTTCAAATCGGCGTATCTGCGCCTCGAATACTTCCGGAGAGATACCGCGCTCTTGGAGCGTCTTGAGTTCTTCAGGTGACATAGTTTTATCGATAGGTTAATAATTTTAGCAAACTTACTAAATTTTAATCTAAATGACAACACTTTTTTCACACCGTCGCGCAAAATCTCGAATCAGCATCAGCGGGTCATACGCTTAAGCAAATTGTAGCTCGGCACTATTCCCAACTCTCCCGCCTTGCTTAAATCAGCCATTCCGGAGTTGCGGTTGCCCAGATTAAGATAAATATATCCGCGGTTATAATAGGCTTCCCCGAAATCGGGTTTTAACTCTATCGCTTTGTTAACCGCGCTTATGGCTGAAGTGTAATCACCCATGCCGGCGAGCAAAGTGCCCTTGTTATACCATGCGAAAGCCATACGAGGCGAAAGCTCTATTACCTTGTCGATATCTTCAAGCGCTTCCGCATTGACCATCTTGACCGCAGCAGATCCAAGAGCCGATGCGTTATCTCCTTCTTCAGTCAGTTTCGCCACCCCGGCATTAAGTTGACGGACATTCGCTCTCAAAAGATAGGCTATCGTAAAATCGGGCGACAATTCTATGGCTCTGTCCAGATCCTCCAACGCCGCAGGATAATTGCGCAATGTGTAGTAATCCATAGCCCGGCCAAAGAAGTCAACCGCGCGAGGAGCGTGAGTGGAGATATAGGAATTATAATATTCTATGGATGAAAAATGGCGTTTGATTGCGTCCTCTTCGGTCAATTGCGGTTCACGGTTAGCCACCATCAGCAGGAAGCGCAACGCGCGCGTGCTATTGAGGTCATCCACCTCCTTTATATAGTATGGCGTCTCCTTTATCTCGGTAGTAGTCACATAATAGCTCAATGTGAAAGGAGGCTCAATCTCAATCGCCGAACGGCGGTCCTGAACCCTACCCTTTATACCGGGATTCTGAAAGCCCTCCTTTATATCCGAATTATTGTCGATCGTCTGCAACGATGTGAACATCGCCGCCACATCTTCCGTCTGCTCCACAGCCGAAGCCCGGTTTTCTGCAGCGCGCTCTTCCTCCTCTTCCGACACCGGTTTCTTAGACAAAGCAATCGACTTGCGATAATCTTTCTCCGCTCGGGCGTTATCTCCTAACAGCCGCAAATCCTCCGAACGCAAGAAATACGCGCCTGAAAAATCGGGGAAAGCCTCAATCACACGGTCAAGGTCAGCTATCGACGAGCGGTAATCGGCAATCTCCTTATAAAGTATAGCACGATTATATAGCGCATGATAATTGTTGCGGTCAAGATTCAATACTTGCGAAAAGTCAGCGATGGCCTTGTTGTTATCATGCACTTCAGCGCGAAGCAGTCCGCGGTTGAAGAGCGCCGTAGCATTAAGCGGCTCAAGCTGTATGGCGTAGTCATAGTCAGCCATTGCGCCGAAATAATCATTCAGATTATAACGAAGATACGCTCGGTTTATAAAATATCCGGCAAATTGCGGTTGAAGCTTTATGGCTTCATTCATGTCAGCGAGAGCCGATTCATAATCCTTCTTTGACTTTATCGCTATGTCAGAACGCAACGAATACGCATTGGTTGAATTCTTATTTATCGATAGAGCGGTATCAATATCGGCAAGAGCGGCCACCGTGTCGCCTTGCGCGAGGTGAAGCCTTGCGCGCCCCACATATCCGGTATCGAATTTAGGGAATATTCTGAGCAACGTCGAATATGTGCTGTCAGCGCCGGCGTAATCCTCAATCTCTTCCTGCGCGATAGCTTTATTAAGCAGTATATTGCGGCTGTGGGGCAACTGTTCAAGAGCCCGGTCATAATCGGCTATAGCCTCTCGCTGGCGACCCATATTCTGGAGCGCCACGCCCCTCACCTCGTAAGCGGTTGAAATAAATGGATTACGCTCAATAGCCGCCGAAGCGTCCTCCTCAGCCCCGCGGTAATCATCGAGGCTAAGCTTGGCGATAGCGCGATAAAAATAGGGTTGAGCCCAATAAGGTTTTACAGCTATAATCTGATTGAAATATTGAATAGAGAGCACGTAATCCTCAAGATAAAGCGAATTCTGCCCTATCCGGAGCACCTGCTCAGTATTTATCTGACCTTGAAGATTTACAGCGGGGACGCTGCACATAGCAAGAAACAGCAGTATATATCTTATGAATTTCATGACCGCTTAAAGCATAAAAAGTAATGGGATGTAAAGTTACGCTATTTATCACTAAATTCCGGCCTTTTTGTAAAAAAATAACACTTAATCGGCATTATCAAACGCCGATCCCGGCCGTCTCAAGAAGGACGCTTTCTTTCGGAACGGTCACTGAACCACACCCCTACAAGAATCAGAGCGCAACCGACATATCCAACCACCGAAACCACTTCGCTCAAAAGCAACGCTGACGCGATCAATGTAACCAACGGTTGAAAGTACAAGTAGTTGCTTGCGGTGATAGCGCCAAGCCCTTTGTTCACCCAAGCCCATATAACAAACGCCAACATCGAGCAGAAAACGCCGAGGAATATGAAATTCAGAATGACATCGGTTTGCAAAAACACCGCCAAATCAGTGTGCGACGGTTGCCCCATAAGAAACGGAATGGCGGTAAGCATACCATAAAAAAAAGTTTTGCGCGAAATGAACATCACTCCATAAAGGGCGCTGAGTTTTCTCAGCACAAGCGAATAAACCGCCCACGACATTGCGGCACCTAACGCCAACAAATCCCCTAACGGCTTAACATTCAGCTCAAAACTGCTATTGAAAATCACGCACCCCACTCCAAAGAAAGCGATCAACGAACCTATCAGCACGTTGCGCCCGGGCCGCTCGTTTTTATAAATCGCCCCGACAAAAAGAGTGGTCAACAACGGCGCCAACGTGACAATAAGCGACACATTTGACACCAGAGTGTATTCGAGCGCCGTATTTTCCGCTATATAATATAGAGATCCGCCACACAATCCACACACAAAAAACAGCAGTTCATCACGCAATGAATTAGAGAAGAACTGCGAGTGATTTATCGCAAGGATAATTATATACGCCAACAATGTGCGATAGACATAAACTTCCGTGGGCTGCAAGCCATTATCGAGCAAAACCTTGGTGGAAACAAACGACACACCCCATGCGATCATCGTCAGAATCGCGCCAAGATGATATTGGATATTGCTTGTCTCCCGTCCTCTAAATCTACTCTTCATGGCTACAACTACTCTTTACCATTTGCAAATTTAGCGGAAAATTTTCACACCTTAAAAACATTTTTCCTTTTACTGTGTATTAATATCTATATTATATGACGATGATTTTATTAACTTTGCAAACGATTTAATCATTAACTTAAAATTTTTTAATATGAAACTTCTCAAAATCACCGGAGCGGTAATCCTGTCAATTGGTATGCTACTCTCTTCAGGCTGTTCGTCAATGAACAACACCGGTAAAGGCGCGCTTATAGGCGGAGGCGGCGGAGCAGCGCTCGGCGCAGGTCTCGGAGCGCTTATAGGCGGAGGCAAAGGCGCAGCTATCGGCAGCGCTATTGGAGCCGGCGTTGGAGCCGGAGCCGGAGCATTAATCGGTAAAAAGATGGACAACCAACAGAAAGAACTTGCCGCGGCTCTGCCTCAGGCTACAGTTGAGGAAACAACCGACCAAAACGGTCTTCAGGCTATAAAGGTTACATTCCCCGGAGGTATTCTTTTCCCAACCAACGGAACAACTCTTAGCACAAGCGCCAAAGATGAATTGGCAAAATTCGTTGTGTCGCTCCGTGACAACCCGCTGACCGACGTACAGATTTACGGCTTTACCGACAATACGGGAACAGAAGCCGTCAACCAGAGAGTTTCAACTGGCCGAGCCGACGCAGTGCTCGCCTATCTCGTAAACTCGGGTATCTCTCCGTCACGCTGCACCGCGCAAGGAATTCCGATGGCCGGATATGTGGCATCAAACGACACTCCTGAAGGACGTGCCCAGAACCGCCGCGTTGAAATATACGTCACCGCAAGCAAGCAGATGGTTCAAGAGGCTGAAAACGGAACTCTGAACTAATCCTCGACTCCATCCGAGGGTGTGCCAAAATTGCAAAGACATACACATATAAACAAGAAGCCAAAGATAATTAGCTGATTTTAAACTTCGTAAATTAAGCTATATCTTTGGGTTCTTGTTTTTTCTTATTTTTTGCGCCGACATCTCATCTTTTTTGTATCGCTTTATCAGTCGCACATTATCATTCTTTTTATGATAGTCCGTAATTATAAGAATTACGATGTGAGCGAATACATCTGCCGATTGAGAATGTTAAACAACTTTGAAGGTCTCACGCCTAATGAAGTTGAAGAGAACTATTCCCGAATCTTTGAACTGACCCATCATGATTCCGATGTGATGCACGACTTCAAGATAAACGAGCGCGCCACCATTTTCTACCTTATGGCAAACAAAGAATATGACAAAGTATTGCCTATCCTAAAACGCCATCCCGAATCTATGCATGACCCGCGCTATCGTCCGTTCTACTTGAAATATCTTATAACCGCCGCGCGTGAAAAAGGCGACAATGCGACGTTGATGAGTGCTCTTCAAGACTACAACGATTATCTTGAGGAGCAGATTGACAACGATTCAAAATCAAAGGCAATGGAGCTTCAGATTATGTATGATGTGGAATCATTACGCCGTCAATCGTTGGAATTACATAGCGAAAACATCTCAATAATCCAAGCGAGGAACCGCAATATCATAATCTTGGCAAGCATTGTGGCATTGATGCTCATAATATTCCTTATAATGGTGTTGCGTCTATATTATCGTCAGAAAAAACTGTCGCTCGCCCTGACAAAGTCAGAAAAAACTGCAAACCGAAAAACAGTCGCTTATATCAGCGCAGCACGAGATTATAACCGCCCGTGATGAGGCCGAGAACGCCAACCGATTGAAGACGCAATTCATCCAAAATATGCGCCACGAAGTTCTGACGCCGCTAAACGCGATTGTGGGATTCTCGCAACTCATCGTCGACTCAATCCACGGCGACCAACGAGCCGATATGGGAAAATATTTATCCATAATTGCTGAAAACAACGATATCCTCCACACCGTCATAACCGATATCATCGACATTTCGCAACTCGACACGGGAAAAATGGGAATCACATATCACCCTGAATCGCTAATGAAATATATGCATAGCGACAATCACCGCAATAGCTCCGAGAGCATCGAAAAAAGTAAAAATGTATTTCGATGC
>CAZELD010000079.1:0-9062 GCA_964512855.1 uncultured Muribaculum sp. | reverse complement strand
AGTTCATTAAAATATTTTTTCAGAAAGTTACGCAGTCAAACTGACAAACTCCCGCGGAACCCCTTATAACTCAATTGCAGATTCCAACCGGCATACTCACAGATATGTTCGATCGGAGCTAAGGTAAGGGCAAATATCAGAACCGCTAATCCCTTTTTGCCGCTATCGCATAGAATCTCTCAATTTTTTTCGTACATTTGCATTACAATGATTAAGATTTGTAATATAGCGACTTTTTTGCGGCTCGCGCTTCTTTCGGCGTTGCTTTGCGTGTTAACGACTGCGTGTGATGACGAGCCGCAATTCCGAATAACCGGAACCGTTGAAGGCCTGGGAACCAGGCACATATCAATGGTGTACGCGTCTGACGGCGCGCTTCACACCGTCACAACCACCGCTATCGACGGCAAATTCACCCTTATAGGATCATCTCGCGACTATACATTGGTGGAGCTGTTGTCTCCGCAAGGCGCTGTGTTTTCACGACTTATAGCGAAAAACGGTCAAAATATAAAGTGCCATCTCGATATCGACGATCCATATAAAGCGGAAATGAAAGGCAGTAAACCAGTAGAGCAATGGTCCAAATTCCTATTGGAGGATCATGATTTACTGACAGGAGGAACCCCCAAAATGATAAATGAGGTTGTTGAAAAATATGTAACCGCCAACGCGTCCAACATCGTGTCGTCATTAATGCTGCTCACCCTATACGACGCGTCGGACAATGAAGCCAAGGCGAGCACCCTTTTCGCATCGCTTCAACCCGAGGCTCGCCCCGACAAGCTCGTGTCGGGTTATAGGTTGATGCTATCGCAAAATAATAACGCCGCGATCAACACGAAGGTAAAGACCGTCTCTCTTAAAAACTCAAAAGACTCGGTTGAGCGAATAGTTCCCATGCGCTCAAGCTACACGCTGATGTTCTTTTCTCCGGGCGCCAAACAGGTTTCTGATACAGTTAATCGCGCAATACAGCCGGTCTATGAACGCTATTCTCGGCGCCGACTCAGAGTGTTTGAAATTTCCTGCGTCGACGACTCTACACAATGGAAGCGTTCTATCGCCGACGATACTGTGAAATGGAGCCGCACGTGGCTGCCCGGCGGTGTAGCGTCGCCAACATTTTATGACCTGAGCATCCCCAAATTGCCTTATTATATTCTTTCCGACTCTTTAGGCGCTCAAGTTTACAGGGGTATGTCGATAAAAGAAGCGATAGATTCGCTCAACAACAGGTTGTCGCATAAAAGTAAATAATCATGCCTACGATATACCTCCTTCCATCAACAATGAGCGACACCGAGCCGCAACAGGCGCTTCCTGCGGTAAATATCGACATCGCCCGCCGGTTGAAATTTTTCATTGTAGAAAATATCCGCACGGCCCGCCGGTTTCTGAAAGCGTGTGACCGGGACATCAATATCGATGACCTTACATTCTTTGAACTTAACCGCCACACTTCGCCTGAAGAGGTAAGCGAGATGCTAATTCCGGCCACAGAGGGACATGACATGGGGATAATATCGGAAGCCGGATGTCCGGCCATAGCCGATCCCGGGGCCGATGTGGTGGCAATAGCCCAAAGCAAGGGCTACGACATACGGCCGCTCATAGGCCCGTCGAGCATCATCCTGTCATTGATGGCGTCAGGATTCAATGGACAAAGTTTCGCATTTTTAGGGTATCTGCCTATTGACGCATCGCAACGCGCCGCAGCCATACGTGCGATGGAACGGAGGATCAAATCCGAGTCGCAAACCCAGATTTTTATAGAAACTCCTTATCGCAACAATAAACTGATAGGGGAGCTCGCCCGTTCCCTTCCGGGAACCATGAAACTTTGCGTGGCTTCCGACATCACAGGGAGCAATGAAAAAATCATAACACGCCCGCTCTCCTATTGGGCAAAAGCTGACTATAATTACGACAAAATCCCCACTATATTTCTGCTGTATAGATAATGGCTCGAAAAGGCTACAATAATAACTCGTACGGATTCCCCGGATTGTTTGACGACATGGATTCCGTCAATTCCGGAATAGGCGCTGATTTCCCCGCTCCGTCGCCTCATGCCGCTTCAGGAATACTATCGGGAGGAATCACAACATCTCCACAAGGGAAATTGAATCCGTTGGGGCCTGTAGTGGTCAAACCTGTGCCAAATAAGATCACCTTTATCTCTTTCGGCAGCGGCAGCAGCGGAAATTGCGCATATATCGGCGATTCAACCGCCGGTTTTCTTATTGATGCAGGAGTCGACGCTAAAACCGTGCTTGACGGCCTTGCAGCCAACGACATCCCCATTTCCAACATAAAAGGAATCTGCATCACTCACGACCACAGCGATCACATGAGATTCGCCTATACGCTGGTGAGGAAACGCCACATAGGAATATATTGCACTCCCCGAGCCATGAATGGCATCTTACGGCGGCACAACGTATCGCGACGCATAAAAGACTACCACACGGCGATCTACAAGGAGATTCCATTCACAATAGGCAATTTCACGATTACCGCATTTGAAGTGATGCATGACGGCAGCGACAACGCCGGGTTCTATGTGCAGCACGATGACCGCGGCTTCACCATCGCCACCGATCTCGGCTGTATATCTGATCGCGCCGACTATTATATGCGCCGGGCCGACTACCTTATGATTGAAAGCAACTATGACTTGAATATGCTGCTATTCGGCAATTATCCTGAATATCTGAAATCAAGAATCCGCAATGTCAACGGCCATCTCGACAATAAAGTGACGGCTGAATATATCGCAAAAATATATTCGCCCAAGTTGAGGTATGTGTTTCTCTGCCACTTGAGCCGAGACAACAATACTCCCGACGCCGCCATATCCGCATCCCGGACAGCCTTGGAAGCGATAGGGCTGAAAGTGGGACACGGTCTTAACACTCCGGAGGATAACTCCGCCGACATCCAGCTTGTGGCGCTACCCAGATTTGAATGTTCTCCACTATTCAGTCTACGCCCTTGAAGATTACACCACACTATATTTGCAAAAATCGAATCACATCGTTAACTTTGTTTTTATAACCTTAATAATAACAGATATGGCAAATCAAAGCAAAGCTCAAGAGTGGGTTGACAGCCGCTGCTGGGCAAATGGATGGAATGTTGAGGCCGACGCGACTATCAATGCGGAAGAATTCGCCTCACAATATGAAAAGAATAAAGAATTGTGGGACAAATTATTCAAATTCCTTGCAGAAACCGATCTTAAGACGCTCGAAGCCGGCAAGATTGTTCTTGTTCCTGACCGCTTATGGATAAATGCGCTTGAGTATACGCCCAAAAGCGCAGCCGACACCAAGGTTGAGAGCCACCAAAACATGATCGACTTGCAATACACCTTTGAGGGCAATGAGCTAATGGGACTTACTGATAAAGTGATCGTGACTGAGGAATACAACCCCGTAAAGGATGTTACCAAATATCGCGCAGATGGCGAAGTCAGCTATGTTCCGGCGTCGCCCGATCGCTTCTTCCTCTATTTCCCGAGCGATATGCACCAACCATCGGTTCAAGCTCCCGGCGAAGTGATTCCCAGCCGTAAAATTGTGGGTAAAATCGAATACGCAAAATAACAAGCGTATCATACTGCAGATAGAAACGCACAGAGGCAATAAGGGACAGAAGATATTTTTAACTCGCTTAATTCAGCCGGTTATTTATCTTCTGTCCCTTATTGCCTTCTGTGTGTGTATTTGTAGCTATCTACAATTTTGGCACAGATTTTTATTGCATTTCAAGATAGGTGATCTTGTCCATGTCGCCATAGTCAAGGTTTTCACCACCCATACCCCAAATGAACATATAGTTGCTTGTTCCTGCGGCAGCGTGCACCGACCATTCCGGGCTCATGATAGCCTGCTCGTTGTGAAGCCACACCACGCGGTTTTCCTGTGGTTCACCCATGAAGTGAGCGATTGAGTTTCCTTCAGGCACATTGAAGTAGAAATAAGCCTCAACACGACGGTCGTGAGTATGCGCCGGCATTGTATTCCATACGCTTCCTGGTTTCAACTCAGTAAGACCCATTTGAAGTTGGCAAGGCCCCTCTTCAAGCACATTGTTCACAATGAGCTGATTGATTACACGGTCGTTGCTCTCCTCCATTTTTCCTGCGGCGAAAGAATTGGCTTTAAGCGAACCCTTGCGTCCGTCAATGGTGATAAGCTGTGTCTTATATTCTTTATGAGCCGGGGTCGAGTTTATGTAGAACTTGGCGGGATTTGCTTTGTCCTTACTGCGGAATGTCACTTTTTTATTGCCGCGTCCCACGTAAAGAGCATCCTTAAAGTTGAGTTCATAATCCTTGCCGTCAACGCTGACAATACCCGGGCCGCCGACATTGATCGCGCCAAGTTCTCGACGTTCAAGAAAGTACTCAGCCTTCAACGGATCGATAGTCTCCAACTCCACAACGGTATTCACTGGCGACACCCCTCCGAAGATGAGACGATCATACATGGAATAAGTCAAATTGATGGTATCGGGAGCGATCACCACAGGCATCATGAAACGTTCACGAAGCGTCTTGGTGTCATAATTTTTCACGTCGGCGGGATGACAAGCTCGCTGAACATGATAATTTGTGACAGCTCCGGCTGATAAAGTCGCCATAGCCAATGCTACACTAAGAATTAATTTTTTCATTATATTCAGAATTTATTTCTTCGCATAGCTTAGTGACTCGCGGCACTTTTCAGTAACGTAAGCCCAGTCACCGGCCTGCACTTTGTCTTTCGGGAACAGTTTAGAACCCATTCCAACACAGAATACGCCTGCGTCAAACCATGACTTGAGATTTTCGGCTGTCGGTTCAACTCCGCCGGTAACCATGAGTTTAGACCAAGACATCGGAGCGAGAAGACCTTTAACGAATTTCGGACCGAGCACATCGCCGGGGAACACTTTGCAAAGGTCGCATCCAGATTCTTGAGCAAAACCAACTTCGCTGATTGTTCCACATCCTGGGGTGTAAGGGACAAGACGACGGTTGCATACACGAGAGATTTCAGGATTGAACAACGGGCCTACAACGAAGCAAGCGCCGAGTTGAATGTAGAGAGAAGCTGTAGCGGGATCAACGATTGAGCCTACGCCGATAGCCATTTCAGGGCACTCTTTTGCTGCAAATTTAACAACTTCAGCAAATACCTCATGAGCGAAGTCGCCGCGGTTTGTGAATTCAAACGCGCGGATACCGCCTTCGTAACAGGCTTTAACTACTTGTTTTGCAACTTCGGCATCTTTGTGATAGAATACCGGAACTATAGGAGCAGCCGCCATTTTAGCGAGAACTGCCACTTTATCAAATTTTGCCATTTTTATTCTTGGTTATTTTAATTAGCCTAATTAGGCTAGTTAGATTAATTGGACTAATATGATTTAGTTGTCGGTTTATTAGCGCTGTACGCGGCCGTTAGCGTTACCCCCTGCCAGTGATTCAACTTCTTCTATGCTCACGAGGTTGAAGTCGCCGTGTATAGTGTGCTTGAGAGCCGAAGCTGCTACTGCAAACTCAAGAGCTTCACCCTGATTGGGCTTGGTGAGAAGTCCGTGGATAAGCCCCCCTGAGAATGAGTCGCCTCCACCTACGCGGTCAATGATCGGGTTGATGTCATAACGCTTGCTCTGGTAGAATTCCTTTCCATTGTAGATCATAGCCTTCCAGCCGTTGTGAGTAGCTGAGAATGATTCGCGAAGAGTTGACACTACATACTTGAATCCGAATTCTTTCATCATGGCTTCAAAGATACCCTTGTAGCCTTCGGCATCGGTATTTCCGCCTTCTACGTCAGCGTCGGGCTTGAATCCGAGGCAGAGTTCAGCATCTTCTTCGTTTCCGATGCAAACGTCAACATATTTCATCAACGGGCGCATGATGGACTGAGCTTTTTCTTTAGTCCAAAGTTTCTTACGGAAGTTGAGGTCGACGCTGACAGTCACTCCGTGACGTTTTGCGGCTTCACACGCAAGACGTGTAAGCTCGGCAGCCTTGTCAGAGATAGCCGGAGTGATACCGCTCCAGTGGAACCAATCAGCGCCTTCCATGATTGAGTCGAAATCGAAATCAGCGGGATCAGCTTCAGCGATTGAAGAGCCGGCACGGTCATATATCACCTTTGAGGGACGCATTGAAGCTCCGGTCTCGCAATAGTATATACCAACACGGTTGCCGCCGCGGGCGATATGGTCGGTTTTTACGCCATAACGCCGAAGCGCGTTGACTGCGGCTTGTCCTATTTCATGCTTCGGAAGTTTTGAAACAAAGTATGCGTCATGGCCGTAGTTAGCGCAGCTTACAGCGACGTTAGCTTCGCCTCCACCCCATATTACATTGAAGTTGTCGGCTTGCACAAAACGATAACAGCCTTCCGGTGACAGGCGGAGCATGATTTCGCCCAAAGTTACTACTTTACTCATTGTTTTTTAATAATTGGTTAGACTTAATGTATACTTAATTATTTTGTTATTTCAGATTTTAAATTGGATTGTCAATTTCGTCCACTGATTTCTGTGAACGGATTATATTCATGCGGTTCCATATCACGATGGCCATGGTTCCGATCACAAGCGCCCCCGCGCCGATCCATTTCAGCGAGTGGCAGCACTGATAGATGATCCATCCGAGCGGGCTTCCGGCGAAGTCAAGGCTTCCGGCGGAAAATCCTTCAGGGATTCTTACCGCAGCGTCGCCGGTCTGCGCATAAACGTCACGAGCGGCCTCAGTGAAAGCAGGAGCGATGTTGGTGACCATATAAAGGCTGCCCACCATCATGATAAGTCCGATGATAAATGTTTTCAGCACATTTCCTTTAGTGAACGGAAGTATTAAGGGGAACACGTAGAACATTCCGGCAAGAGAGGCGAGCGGCAAAAATTCGTTTCCGGGTAGGAATACAGCCAATGCCAAAGTTACGGGAATCAATAGTAGCGAAACCACCAAGGTGGTGGGATGTCCGATGACAAGCGCCGGGCTCATACCGATTGAAAGGCCTTCGGCTCCTTTAAATTTGCGCGCTATTAGCGAACGGGTAGCGTCGCTGATAGGTTTCAAGCCTTCAATGAACAGCACTGTAATACGCGGAATCAATTCCATCACAGCGCCCATCTTGATTCCAAGGCCAAGTATAGAAGGAATATTGTCAACGATCTCTGTCCAACTGCTGTAAGAGAGGCAACCTATGGCTATACCGACCACCACCCCGAGGAACAGCGGCTCGCCCATGATACCGAATTTACGTTTAAGCCCTTCTGCGTCAATTTCAAGTTTATTCATTCCCGGAATTTTGTCAAGGCACTTGTTGATTATCCATGCGAATGGAGCAAATCCCTGGCAGAAAGGTTGAGGGATGGAAATTCCCTCCATATTTTCATAGAACGACTGGAATTTCTTAGCTGTTACGTCGGCGAGAACCAAGGTTATGATGTAGCAGATGATGGCTGCAAAAAATCCCCATGCGATAGAATCACTGACAAAATAGACGACAGCGCCGATGAACGCGAAGTGCCAATAGTTCCAAAGGTCGATATTTACCGTTTGGGTTGTCTTTGTCAGCAACATGATAAGGTTCACTCCCAAACATACGGGTATGATGAACGCGCCTACTGCGGTATTGTAGGCAACCGCGGCGGCTGCCGGCCATCCCATATCGAATACCGGGAGGTTAAGATTATAGATTTCGACGACTTTAGTAAGCGCCGGACCGAGACTTGATGTGAGCAACGCAGTGACAACCGACAGGCCGATGAATCCCACACCCACCTTTAGTCCACTCTTAAACGCGTCACCGAATTTTATTCCTATGCAGGTGCCGAGGATAGTGAAGATGATAGGCATCATCACAGCCGCTCCAAGACCTATGATATATTTAAAAACTTCTTCCATGAAAGTGATAACGTATGCTTTAAGTGCAGCCTCTGCGGAATCGGGAAACGATCCGCAGAGACTTATTTAACACAATCTTTGTGTTCCGGTTTATTTAGGCTGTTTCCCGATGTAAGCGAGGATACCGCCGTCCACATAAAGCACGTGTCCGTTTACGGCGTTTGACGCCTCAGAAGCCAAGAATACTGCCGGACCGGTGAGTTCCTGAGGATCAAGCCAACGTCCTGCCGGAGTCTTGGCGCAGATGAATGAATCAAACGGATGACGGCTACCATCGGGCTGTCTTTCACGAAGAGGAGCAGTCTGAGGAGTAGCGATGTATCCCGGGCCGATGCCATTACACTGGATGTTGTATTCACCGTATTCAGAGCAGATGTTGCGTGTAAGCATCTTCAGACCGCCTTTAGCGGCAGCGTAAGCGCTTACAGTTTCGCGACCGAGTTCCGACATCATAGAGCAGATGTTGATGATTTTACCTTGACGGCGTTCCATCATAGAAGGGAGCACAGCCTTAGCAACGATAAACGGAGCAGTCAAGTCGATGTCAATCACGCGGCGGAAGTCAGAAGCCTCCATTTCATGCATGGGCACACGGCGGATGATGCCGGCGTTATTAACCAGAATGTCGATAGGGCCCACCTCTTTAGCGATAGTGGCAACCATCTTCTGAACAGCGGGTTCGTCAGTCACATCGCATACATATCCGTGAACTTTTATGCCTTTTTCGGCATAAGCTGCCAGACCTTTGTCAACGAGTTCCTGGTTGATGTCGTTGAAACAGATTTTTGCTCCTTGTTCAGCGAAAGCTGAAGCGATAGCGAATCCAATGCCATAGGAAGCTCCGGTCACAAGCGCAACCTTACCTTCCAGGGAAAAATTTAAGAATTGGTTCATTGTCTTTCAATATTAAATGGTTAATAAATTTAAGCTTGCACATGATTAATGTCAATCTGCAACTGTGCAACAGTCTACAAAGATAGGAAAAAAATCGGTGTATTCTCATCTAAAATTGGACATCATGAAAAAAAATATGCTTAAAATACCCGGCATATTTGAAATGGGTACGATTTTAATACAATTTGTGGACAAATTTGTCGGCAGATTAATTTTACAAAGTTTCGGCGAGACTGATGATGACATA
>CAZELD010000078.1:0-9267 GCA_964512855.1 uncultured Muribaculum sp. | reverse complement strand
TTATCAGATTATTCACGAGCGTCAAGTCAGGCAAATTCCTTCGGGATATAAAATGTCGTCTGACGCTTGGCAAGCCAAGAAGTTTAATACATTTGTGAGAATCAAAAAAGATGTGGAGAGGATTAATCGAATTATTGACAGATTTAAAGAGAACGGAAGGCGTTATTCTGCCGATGATGTGGTGAAAGAATATGAAGATTATATGCGCACATATTCTCTATTTGGTTATATTGAGACTCAGGTAAATGTCTTAAAGCGTCGGAAGCGTATCAGAACTGCTGAGACGTATAAAGCTACACTTAATAGCTTGAGAAAATTTTTTAGTGAATCCAATATATTTGTATCGCATAACGTGATGTTGGATAATATCACTACTGGTGTCGTGGAAGATTATGAAGCTTTTCTGAAATCTAAGGGATTGGCGCCGAATACTACTTCGTTTTATATGCGGATATTTCGTGCCATATACAATAGAGCTGTCGAGGAGGGAATCCTTGAACGTAAAAATCCGTTCAAATACGTATATACCGGGGTGGAGAAGACTGTTAAGAGAGCATTATCATTGAAATCTATGAGGCAAATAAAGATATTGGAACTTCCGGAACATTCGCAGTTAGCTTATGCGAGAGATATGTTTTTGATGAGTTTTTATCTCAGAGGCATGAGCTTTGTGGATATGGCGTTTCTCCGTAAAACAGATCTGTCGCACGGATATATTTCTTATCGGCGCCGAAAAACCGGACAGGCGTTGACTATTAAATGGACTGCTGAAATGCAGGAAATTCTGAATAGATATCCGGTTAATACCACCTGCTACTTGCTGCCTATAATAACAAATCCTCGTGTTAATGAATTGAATGCTTATCGTCGATGCAGCTATCGTATAAACTTTAATCTTAAAATAGTCGCAGAACTCGCCTCATTGAAAATTCCGCTTACGTTATATTATGCTCGTCACAGTTGGGCCTCTATAGCAAGATCAAAAGGAGTGCCGTTAAGCGTGATCAGCGAGGGGATGGGACATGATTCCGAACTTACCACCCGCATTTATTTGGCTTCATTGGATGTGTCGATAGTCGACCGAGCTAATTCAATGATAATATCCTCTCTATAATATGATGTATATGCGCAAATAACACAAGAATCGAGACTGTGTCATAATAGATCTATTGTATCTATTTTCCCGATTTTTACACAACCTCGATTCTTGTGCTATTTTGTCAAGTTGTATTTATCTACAAATTAGAAAAGTTTTATAAGCTGAATGGACTATGCTTTCGGCTTACGATAGCCGCACTTTACGCACACGCCATCGTCATTGAGGGCTATTCCACATAGAGGGCACCTGTCAACGCTACGGTCTACAGGAAATTCCTGAGTGGCGGCATTAACTCCGCTGGTGAAAGTGATGCGGGCGATATTTAACTTATCTTTAAGCAGATCATATACGATCTTTATCATTCCTTCCACCGTAATGGTTTCTTTTGTCACAACCAAACGGGCGTCGGGATAAGCCGTTGCCAATTCAGTTTTGAACGCCGGACCTTTTCATGGTGTTCTGTGGATGCCCATTGAGAATTCCTTGTTTTTCATAAACACCTAAGATGGCAGGTAATAGAGGATCATCCTCTCTAAGAATCAGAGCGTGATCGAAATTTTTCAGCACGTCCCATGCCGTCTTTTTGATCTCATTACATGGAAATACCATATTTACGCCCTTGTTTATTGTATCCTCCACTTCAATGGTCATAATATCGGTGTGGCCATATAGGTACTGAGCCTCGCCCTTAAATCCATAAAAGCGATGGGCATACTGAATATCTAACGTCGTAATGCTTCTCATAATCAATCAACTTTTTTGAATTGGTCTTTTCCAACACCACATACGGGGCATACCCAGTCGTCGGGTAGGTCTTCAAACTTTGTTCCTGGCGCGATGCCTCCATCGGAATCACCTACTGCGGGATCATATATCCAATCACATACTTCACAAACATACTTGTCCATAGATGTCAGTAATTTAGTTATTAATTAAACTTTTGATATAATCGTCAACGATTGATGTTATGCTGATGTTAATAAAGCGAGCGTGTTTTTACGGTTTCACTTTTATAAGCATCACTTTGGCATCGGTGTTTGCGACCACACTATGCGGCACTCCAGCGCCAATGAGTATAAATTCTCCGGCTCTTATAGAATGAGGTTTGTCAATCATGGTGAAAACTATTTCACCCTCCACAACGTATATCATTACTTCTGCCGGAGCAAGATGCTCGTCAAGTTTTTGTCCGGCCTTGAACGCCAATAATGAGACACCTCCATTATCATTGTCAAATATTTTCTTAAATTGAATGAGGTCAAAGCGTTGCTCTACCTGAGATGAGAGACTGATAACCTCGCCAAATTTGTATTCAGTGTCCAACATAATAATATATTTTTAAGATTTGGTTTTCTGTAAATATAACAAATATTGCCATATAAGGTTTATTCTGTCTCATCTCTGTCGGTAGCGCCAATACAAAAAAAATTATTAAATTTGCACTTATTCTCAATATCTCGTTATAGAAATAATTGCAGATTCACATAATGATGGTTAATAATAAATTTAACTATAAGAAAAAATGGACTAAAAAACTCATGCAAGTGTCATTGGCAGTGATAATGATATTTACAATCTGCTCATTTAATAGTAGCGATAAATCGGATTTCAGTAGTTCGACCTCCTCATCAGCAACAGTGACCGTATCAGATATTTCTATAGGTTCAAAGGATAAAGCGGGTCGATATATAGTGAAAATAACAGTTCAAGCGTCCAATTTAGCTTCAGGTGAAAGTATAAAAACAATCGGCGTAAATTGGGGCACGAATAAATATAAGGGGGACTTCTATAAATTAAGTCCCCTTATGATGATACGAAACTATGCAAAGCAATCCTGCGGTCTTTTTACCGGGATGGCTGGAAAAATCGCAGCAATGACTTTCATGCAATATGTCAATTTTATCAATCATCGTCCAATCGGGCAGATTAAATATTCTCTAATTTAATTCAACCAACAGGTATATAACTTTATGATACGAAGAATTGTTATTATCACAGCAATCGCATTAACATCAATAACTATGGCATACTCTCAAAATCCCACACGATTGACCGCATCGGAGGTCAATCCTAATCAGACTGCCGGACGGGTTCAACTTGGCGATTTCGCTCCTAAATTCGCTGAGCTTAACGATGATGTGCTCTTCGGTCAAGTATGGAGTCGCACCAATCTTCTTTCCAAACGAGATCGTAGTATCGTTACCGTGACTGCCCTTGTGTCGAGTGGCATTATTGACTCCTCGTTGACGTTCCATCTTCAAGAAGCGAAGAAAAATGGGGTTACACGTACAGAAATTGCTGAAATCCTTACCCAGATAGCTTTTTATGCCGGTTGGCCAAAGGCTTGGGGCGCTTTCCGTCAGGCTGTTGAAGTTTGGAAAGATGAAACGGAGGCATCTTCAGCAAAAGAGAAATTTGAACAAGAAATGATCTTCCCGATTGGAGAGCCAAATACCGCATACGCAAAATATTTTGTCGGAAACAGTTATCTCGCTCCCGTATCCACGGAGCAGGTAAAGATTGCTAATGTCACCTTTGAACCGGGATGTAGAAATAATTGGCATATACATCACGCTACAAAAGGCGGCGGTCAGATGCTTGTTGGTGTCGGCGGCCGCGGATGGTATCAAGAGGAGGGGAAACCTGCGGTGGAAATTCTTCCGGGTACGGTCATACACATCCCGGCAAATGTGAAACATTGGCATGGCGCCTCCAAAGACAGTTGGTTCGCTCACCTCGCTTTCGAGCTTGACGGTGATAACACTTCCAATGAGTGGCTTGACCCTGTCAATGATGAAGAATATAATAAATTAAAATAAAATATGTTAGGAAATTTCGTATATTCAAATCCCACCAAGCTTTATTTTGGCGATGAAGCTCATAAAAATCTTACCGATGCTCTGAAAGGATTCGGTGAGAAAGTTATGCTCACTTATGGAGGTGGTTCTATAAAACATAATGGTATCTATGACGAAGTGGTTGCCGCTCTAAAAGCTGCAGGCAAGAAAGTAGTAGAGCTTTCAGGGGTAATGCCTAATCCCACGGTTGAAAAAATGAACGAGGGTAGGGACTTGGCTCGCGCCAATAATGTGGATCTTATCCTTGCAGTGGGCGGCGGTTCAACAATAGATTATGCTAAAGCGGTCGCTGTGACTGCATGGTATGACGGTGATGCTTGGGAGCGTTTCTGGATAAAGCAGGATGACCCTCGTGATGATGAACGTGTGATTCCTGTTGGAGCGGTGCTTACCATGGCTGGCACCGGATCAGAAATGAACGGTGGATCAGTTATAACTAATCACTCTTCAAAATTGAAAATCGGAAAGGTGTTCGGTGAGCGTGTGATGCCTCGGTTTGCTATTCTTAATCCAAGATACACATTCACTGTGCCTCAACGTCAAATGGTCGCCGGTATATTTGACATCATGAGCCATATTATGGAACAATATTTCTCGGGTGATGATGATTCAACATCCGACTATCTTGCTGAAGGCCTGATGCGTTCTGTAATCGCATCAAGCCGTGTGGCAGTGAAAGATCCGGAGAATTACGAGGCTCGTTCCAATATTATGTGGTCAGCCACATGGGCTCTTAACACTCTTATTGGCGAAGGTAAGTCGCAAGACTGGATGGTGCACATGATCGGTCAAGCTATTGGAGCGTATACTGATGCTACTCACGGGATGACGTTGTCAGCCGTGTCGGTGGCGTACTATCGCTATATAATGAAATATGCAGTAACGCGTTTCGCCCGTTTTGCTAATGTGGTGTGGAATATTCCTTCTGAAGGTAAATCGGATGAACAACTTGCATCTGCTGGCATTGATGCGTTAGCGGCATGGATAAATGAAATTGGGGCGGCAAGCGAAATATCTTCATTGGGCGTAACAGAAGATATGCTCGACGGCATCGCCGATTCAACCATAATTCTTGACACCGGATATAAAACTCTTACACATGACGAGGTGGTGGAAATTCTTCGCCAAAGTCTTTGATGCGGGTTAGTAAAAAATAGGAAAACATAAAAATGTGGTATTATGAAATTTGAAGAGTTGGCAAGAAAACGCTTTTCTTGTAAAAAATTCAGCGATAAAAAAGTTGATGACGCCATAATAACTTCAATATTGGAATGTGGACGTCTCGCACCAACAGCAAAAAATCTCCAAGAACAACATATTTATGTCGCTACGTCTGATGAAGCCCATGCAAAAATCGACGAGTGCACTCCGTGCCGATATGGCGCTCCGGTGGTGATGATTGTGTCATTTGATAAAACCAATGTCTACCACTATCCAGGAGAAACCAGAGATTCTGGTATTGAGGATGCTTCAATCGTGGCGACTCATCTTATGCTCGCTGCGGCCGATGCCGGAGTTGATTCATGTTGGGTCAATTTTTTTAACCCCGATAAACTTCATGCGGCTCTCGGATTGCCTGAAAATGAAGAGATTCTAATGATACTTGACCTTGGATATGCTGCAGAAGACGCCAAGCCGCTGCCTAATCACGATATGCGTAAGCCTCTTTCCGACACTGTAAGTTATATATAATTAGAACAGTGTAATATCCTTGTCAGATATAAGTTGACACAACTCCTTGGACAGTCGTAATTTCGGGATATTCCGCCCTCGTTTTTCTCGGAAGCTTCTTTACGACTTCTGAATAGCTGTGCCTTATCATACTTTTTATCAATTCATCTGACAGTGTCCCTGAAAGATGTATTTGATTCCAATATTTTTTGTTCCAATGCCATGCCGGCTCTATTTCATGATAACGCTCTCGTAGCTCAGTGGCATATCCGGGATGGCATTTCACAACGAAATAGTCTGCTCGCTCAAAATCTATACAAGCGAAAATCTTGCCGAACACCCGAAGTAACAGATGTTCATCTCCAAATGCCGTGTCTTCAGTCGTATGCGGCAGAGCCAAACAATATTCTCTAAACTCTTCTATGTTCATAATCGCAGTCGCTATCGATACGAATTAATGTGTGTATCGCAAATCCAACCTCCTAAAAAGCAAGCTGCTATACCTAAAATAACGCTTACGGCGATATAAACAGCACACATTATCCCGTCTCCGTGGCGTATCATCTCGATACTGTCATTGCTGAAGGTGGAAAACGTGGTGAAGCCGCCGCAAAGTCCGGCGGTAAGAAGAAGCCGCAGTTCGGGCGAGAAATTGAATTTGGATGAAAGCGCGTAAAATATACCAATCAGAAAACTTCCTGCGATATTCACGGAAAATGTGGCCCACGGGAAATTGTAAGCCGCAATCCGCTCATGCATGATGAGTTGAATCCAATATCGGATCATGCTTCCCACTCCGCCTCCTATGAATATTGCGATAAATGCTTTTATCATTACAATAAGTTATTATTGGCTGCAAAGATAGGCTTTATTTTGAGAAATGACGCCATATAAAAAATTGAACTTTACAATTTAATGTTGAAATTAGATGAAATGGTGTGACTTTTAAACCTTTGGTGTTGTAATCAGTCTATATAAATAATGTAATTAACAAACACTTTATTAGATGAAAAAAATTCTTTTGGTTACGGCTATGATTGGTTTGTCATACGTCGCTTATGCTCAGGAGGCGAGTGAGATTCAAGACGAAAAAGTTGTCAATACCCAGGAAAGGGGATTCCGTCCGCGTATGAAGCGTCCCACCACTTATGAACAGGTTGACTCGATGCGTCATGTGTTGAACCTTGACCACGACCAGTTTGATAAGGTTTACTCAGCTTATGAGAAATATAACAATGCTGTGTTTGGCGAAAATAAAAATCGTGGTGGCGGCGGTCGTCCCGAAGGCCCGAATGGTGGTGGACGAGGCATGGGCCCCAGAGGTGGTGGCGGTCGTCCTGATGGTATGGGCGGCAGAGGTCCCGGTATGAGAGGCGGTGGCAACGGTGAGGCGGCCAATATGGATGGAAACTCGGAAGCGCGCAGACCGAATCGGGAAGTTGATATGAAAAAAATGGAAGAAACAAGAACAAAGCAGGAGGAAACTCTAACCAAATCAATGCAGAAGATCTTTAAGAAATCGCCTGAGCAATTTGAATTGTGGCAGACGATACGCAAGCAACAGCTTGAGGAAATGTTCCCTACGCCACCCGCTCAACCTGAAGCTGCTCCCGATGGCGAGTAAATATTTCTTAAGATATTTCGCAAATATCTCTTAATATATATTGACGAATCCGTATTTTGTATGTCTATTTTGGCATTTTGTATTTGTTTAATCGGTAAAACTCTATTGTTTAACGGATTATATGTGAAAATGAACTAATTTTGAACATATAGTAATTTTTTTATAATATGGAAATAAAAAATATAGTTACAACAATATTAGTAACTTCCGCATTGTTGCTGCAAGTGTCATGTGATACAAAGAATTATTCATTCGATGAACCCACCTTCCCGGGAGGAGGTATGGGTGGTTTCGGAGGCGGTGGTATGGGAGACGGCAGCGTCTCTAACGATGGTTCCGGATTGGGAATAGATAACACCATACACACTTGGGATGGAACTAAGGCTTCCGATTCCTCTAAGGATGTTGCGGGTTCTGACAACGATATATATCATGAAGCTAATTCGTTCACTAAAAAAGTGACAGTCACTTTTTCAGGTAATACAGCGCAGGTCGCATCTACTGATAATGGTGTGATAAGCCACGTTAGCGATGCGTATGTGACAATTGATCTCTCGTCAAATTCTCTCTCCGGTGTGGAGATTGAATTGACGGGAAAATCAGATGCCGGAGGCTTGAAAATTTACAGTGACAAGAAGTTTAAGTTGACATTAAACGGTGTTGAACTGACATCAGGATGCGGACCGGCGATTAATAATCAAAGCAAAAAACGAATGTTTCTTGTGCTTGCCGATGGTTCAGAAAATACTTTGGTCGACGCAAAGACATATACCGGCGATCCTTACTATTTGGATCCTTCTAAATCAGAAGATCAGAAGGGTTGTATCTTTAGCGAGGGTAGCATAATCTTAAGTGGTAACGGAACATTGCAGGTGACGGGCTTGAATAAACACGCTGTAGCCACTGACAAAGATTTTATAATGCGTCCGGGTGCTACTCTCGTGATTAACGGCGCTGCGAAAAATGGTCTCCATGTGAAGGGTGACAGCGATACGAATATCGGTGTCAACATAATGGGTGGATACATTTATGCCAACATTAGTTCTGAGGCTGGAAAGGCGATTAAAACTGATTTGAATGTCGAAATTAGTGGTGGTGTCCTTGATTTGAACACATCGGGGAATGCTATTTATGATTCTGATGAAAATGATACGTCTTCTGCCGCAGGCATCAAAACCGACGGCTCGATAATCTTGAATGGCGGAACCATAAGCGTCAAGAGCACAGGTAGCGGCGGCAAAGGTCTTAATTCTGATAGTGATATAACGATCTCTGGCGGTGAAACTACGGTAGCGACAAATGGATCTAAATATACGTATAACAATTATGACTCATCGCCTAAAGGGGTGAAAGCTGATGGCGACATAACCATTTCAGGCGGTACCCTCAAAATTGCGGCATCCGGGCGTAATGACGGCGCGGAAGGCCTTGAAAGTAAGGCTGCTTTGTCGATTATAGGTGGTGATGTTGAAGTATATGCCTACGATGATGCCATAAATGCGGCAAGCTCTATAGAAATTTCGGGTGGATATGTATATGCGTATTCTATCAATAATGATGGTATAGATTCTAGTGGCACACTGACTATCTCAGGAGGTACTGTTGTCGCATCAGGTGCCTCGGCGCCTGAAAGCGGTCTTGATGCCGATAGCTCTAATTGGTTTAAAATCAACGGAGGTTCAGTTATGGCGGTAGGTGGCACTTTACAGTCATATCCATCATCGGCAAGCAACCAGTATTGTGTGTCTTATAGTTCATTTTCCGCATCAAAAGGTGCGAAAATCCAAGTATTGGATTCGTCATCAAGCGTATTGGCTGAATTTGAAAATCCTAGAACCGTCAGTGGAGGAAATCTGTTAATCAGTATTTCCGGATTCAAAGAAAATACGAAGTATTCTGTGGCGCTTGATGGTAAAAGTCTCTTTGACTTCACTCCATCATCGACAAAAATTATAACTAAATAAGATACGTCCTACAACAACGTGATTATGTGTAAATAATTGAATAGCGCCATG
>CAZELD010000077.1:0-9504 GCA_964512855.1 uncultured Muribaculum sp. | reverse complement strand
ATATGGAAAAGATGAAACTATATACCCACGAAGAAATGCTCGACCGCGTGGTCGGAAAGAAAGGAACACAACGCCGTGATGCGATGGAAGCCGAGTTGCAGTCTTATCTCATTGGTGAAGCCATCAAACAAGCGAGAAAGGAAAAGAACCTGACTCAGGAGCAACTTGGCGAACTGATGGGAGTACAGCGTGCGCAGGTGTCGAGGATTGAGAGCGGTCATAACCTCACAATCGGAACGATTGTAAGAGCATTCAAGGCTATGGGCGTACCAGCAACTTTCTCTTTCGGTGGAGTGTCTCTATCGCTCTGTTGAGAATTACCCCTTGGCATTATTGGCGCTTTGGCATTTTCAACCATAGCGACGATTACGACAAAACGACAATAATGACAGGGGTACTATTGGAATCAGAGATAGGACATAGACGGTAGCAAGGTAGTGGCAACGTAAACTTTTGCCGGCCTTGCCAACGTCATTGTGGAAAGACATCACTCCCGATTGGTCATTGCTCCATATCAGAAATAAGGTCTATTATCGGAAATGGCATACACGATGATTAAGCACTAATTCCGGACAAACATTTACTTTGCTATGAGTAGATATGTTGATAAGATTGGAAGCGTAGCGAGGTTCTCTCGGCGCATTGGTGCGCCAGTATTCCAATCTTAATAACGACTGCTGAATATAGTCATCACAATCACTTATACCGACACAATCATTTATGCAATACGTACTGAATGAACCGATGAAAAGAAAGTGCCAAAATGTCAATAATGCCAAGGGGTAGATTTCAAATTCTGATACGACATCATTCTCTCATCGGCTCAAATTCAAGTGTAACAAAGCTGGGGAAGTAACGAAGGTGACTCTATCCGTTTTCCACTGATTGAGTTATCATATATTTTGATGCGGTAAATTTAGTTTTTAGGTATAATATTTGCATAAGTGCTTATGAATTGCGACCTTTGCGTTATGTCTGAAATAGATTAATACCTTAGTCAAATGAAAAAAATAATCACATTGTTGCTGTTGTTCTCCGGATTTTTTCACGCATTTTCTCAAGCAGTAGAATATCACACTTACATATACACCAGTGAAGACCTTGCGGATGATATAAGCCAAGCAAATGAAGAGCTACGCGATACGCGAGGTTTTGGCTCCGATTTGTTTAACTCGTCAATAGGCGCTGCCCAAGGCATAGGCGCCGGATACGTGACGTCGTTTATCAATTTAGGCGTTACCTCATTAGGCAATCTTATCACACGCAATGCCCGCTTGAAAAAGGAATGGGAGGATATGGTGAATGCTGAGAATACATGGACTACCCACATCAATTCCGTACAGGATGTGAGAGATTTTTATAGAAAACCCTCTACATCAGGCGCTCTTGATCCATTAAATATGAACTTTGATGGCATCGGCTGCCTCAGAATGGATGGCAATGATACAGTTTTCTTTGTTTCATGTCATGTGGATCGACGCAAATTGAATCGCATAATAAATCACTCTAAATTTGAATTAGCGCTTGATTCGTTGATAATAAGTCCGGCTCATTCCAATTTGCCGAACACAACCCTGCCTATTAAATTTTCGTTTAAAGAAAGAACCAATTTCAATCTGTCAATAAATATCAAGCTGACATCATCATGGTTCACTGATGCTATAGAACTACACAATGACGCGCCGCTTGGCGAATTTAATATAACAATTCCAGTATCGGAAAAAGATCTTGATTCAAATGGATTCTTGAAATATATACGAAAAGATGGCGAGGATCCTAAATATACGGTAATAGGAGAGAGTTTCATAGTGCCCCGTTCATATATGGGGTATCGCGACAATCAAGGCCGGTTTAAAAATATTTGGGGCACAGGCCAATATAAATTGGATATTACCCTCTCCGAGAACTGTGATATAACGCCCGAATACCGCAACGATTGGAAAACGGATAGGAGTAAGCGTAAAAAACTGGCGGAAAAGAATGATGACTTGCTGAATAATGTTTGGCAGACGATATCATCACAGCATTGGGATGAAATAACAAAATCATGGGTGATAACTACTGTATCGGCTCCTGCCGGCATATTAAGCAAAGAGGTTATCGAGAAGCTGGGCCTTGAAACTACAACTGCAACACCACAGCGATAAGCCAATGTTAAGATACAAAAAGACAGGAGATCATAAGGGACATAATCATATTAAAGGGTTATCATATAGTGGATTGTTGACATTTGTTTCATCTGATCTCTTGTCATCTTGTGTCATTATCGGAAAAAGTTCATGTGATATGTGGCTGAAGTGCGTTTTCGCTATTGTTGCTATTTTGTTGTTTCCGGGTAAGGCATTAGCTATGGCGGAAGCAGTGGAAGCTATGCCTCAGGAATTAAGCGAGGCTGTTGCGTTTCATGAGTTAAAGCAGTACGATAAATCTTTTGAAAAAATTGAAAGTTATCTAAGCAACGGTTCCGACAACAAATTGTGGACCGGGATGGCTTATTATATAAAATCGGAGGGAGAGTGTGCCCTAAACGATTATAACGCAGGTTTCGCCAGTATCGAAAAAGCGGTCAATTCAATAACCCAGACTGATGAAAATTTATATAAGGGCAATCCTATTTTTAGAGAGGTATTTTCTGAAGCATCCGCTATCGCATATATACTCGGCCTTTACGACAAAAGCATAAATTATGGTGACGCTTATCTCAATTTGGAGACAGAATACCAAGATAAAAACGAAGTGTTGCAGAAACGGTATCTTGATGCGATATACATTATAATGGAAAGTTGCATGAAATTACAGCAATATCAGAAGGTAATTGAGTATATGAACTTTATTACAGGTGTAAGTCCGCAGACAACCGAAAATAGCAAGATACTATTTAATATAATGTCACAGTTAGGAGACGCATCGGCAAAATTGGGAAACTGGGATGACGCAGTCACAATTTATACAACAGTATTTGGCGCTACATCAGGATTGTTTGGGGATGAAGATCCGCTATCGTTGTCGGTGAAACTTAAATTGGCATCGGTATTATATAAATCAGGGGAACTGCCGGCGGCTAAAGAGATTTACAATGAGCTTGTTGCAAAGATAGATAAGTTTTCGTCCTCTGCATCAAAGGTCGAAATTATCAATGGATACACTAATGTGTTAAGTACGCTTGGTGATGGCTCCGGCGCTTTGGCTTTTTTTTCCAAACATATTCCTGGCCTTGAGAAAATGGCGGCAAATTCCGTTGACTTGGCAAATCTGTATTTTACGGAGTATTCGCTTCAAAAAAGCTATGGAACGGTTGAGCAAGCCAATATTGCAAAAGAAAAATACCTTGCCGTACAATCGGGCATGAATGGAGAATTGCAGGTAATGGATCAAACTTTTGATATACTTAAGGATATTTCTGAAGGGAAAGTAGGGGCAGTTGAGGCTCGTTCTCGTCTTGATGGGCTGAATGAATATTTTGAATCTATTGGTGACAGTGTGTCTCTCTATTATTACAATTATATCAGGACTGAATTGTCATATTACATGATGCAAAAGAAAAGTTTTCCGAAAAAATTGTCGGAGAGGTTTCTAAATTGTCTTGAAAAGAACTATGGGCATACTCATGAGTCATATTTGAGTGGAATATCTAATTTGATGGTAGCGTCAATAAATGATGGCGATAGAACTTATATGCGCGAATATCTAAATATCTATGTGACCGGTTTAATTGAGACGCTTTCACAAAGATTAATACTTATGGATAAGGGGGAGAGAGAGGCCTATTGGAAAAATATAAAAATGACAATATCCAATTTGATCCCAACGCTAGTCGTGGTTGCGTCTGATGAGCAATGTAATCTATTGGGCTATCAGGCGGCATTGGTTTCAAAAGGGCTATTGCTGCAAGCGGAGTTTTATATAAATGATATTTTAGCTTCCGAGGAAATTGTTGCTGCGGAAACATCACGATTGGAGAATATTGAAAATGTATTTAACCAGATAATAGGGATCGGCTCAGCGGAAGAAAATGAAGACGAATTAATTGAAGAATTTCTATATCAGCTCTCCGAGGGTTCTCCATTGTATGCAAAAATGCAGTCACGGCTTAATGTTTCGGCTAAAGATGTTCTGAATTCACTTAGACCTGAGGATATGGCTGTCGAGTTTCTTTGGGTTGAAACAGATGATAATCCTTTCTTGATGGCGTATATTCTAAGAAAGGGCTGGGAGACGCCGAAAGTCGGGATTTTCTTAACGCAAAAGGTACTTGACAAATTCGGTTCTGCGAAGTTATCTTCCAAAATTGTACTTTCTATGGGGATATGGGGTAAATTAAAGGAATATGCCGATAACGTGAAAAATATATATTTCTCTCCTGATGGGCCTCTTCATAATATTGCGATTGAGTCGTTCCCTGATTTTGAACAGTATGACAAGCTAATTTCAGAGAGATGGAATCTTTCCCGCTTATCTTCGACACGAGAATTAGCGTTCAAAAACGGTAACACTCAGCAGAAAAACGCCATGCTGTTTGGCGGTATGATTTATGATGCGCCTGCTGACAGTATAGCGGAAAATTATATCGCCGCCACAAAAGCTCAGACGCGCGGCCTTGAATTAACATTTGACGATATTGCCGATATGAATTTGCGTTCCGGAGTGTCGTATCTTCCTGAAACATTGGTGGAGACCGACACTATCGCTGATATGTTTGGCGCCGCCAAAGTTAAACATGATAAGTTCACCGGGACAAAGGCATCGGAAAATAATTTCAAAATCCTCGCCGGAGGTGATGCGTCAATTATCCATATCGCCACTCATGGTTTTTATTGGACAAAAAAATATGCCAATCGATTTAAGTCTCTTTCATTTCTGGAAGTAGAGAGCGACGATAACTCCATGACAGAAGAGGATATGGCGTTAAGGCGTTCCGGACTGCTGTTTAGTGGCGCTAATTCCACGTTGAAAGGGATTCGCTCGTCAACAGGCGGGGATGATGGTGTGCTGACGGCTCAGGAGATTTCCAATTTGAATATGGCAAACGTGGACTTGCTCGTGTTGTCGGCTTGTGAAACCGGACTCGGCGACATTTCAAGTGACGGAGTGTTCGGGTTGCAGCGCGGATTTAAAAAAGCGGGAGTGAATTCTATATTGATGAGCTTATGGAAAGTGAATGATACGGCCACTCGAATGTTAATGACAAAATTTTATGAAAATTATTTATCGGGTAAGTCGAAGCGGCAGTCATTGCTCGACGCGCAAAGATATGTGATGGATTATGAGATAGAGGTTGTGGATGTGGATGGTAAAACGGCATCGCAACTTAGAAAAGAGGCAAGGGCAGAGGGTTATGCTGTCGAAGAAGAGGCTGAGCCGGAGATACAAAAAGTTAAGCCATTCAATGACCCGATATATTGGGAGGCGTTTATTTTGCTTGATGCTTTGGATTGATTCTCAGGATTGATTAAATCTGCTGATCCATTCAGTCTCCGGATTGAATTCGGCAATGGTGGAAAAAACGGGAGCGACGTCGTTAATGGCGCCGCTCCTGTTTTAAATAGAGAGTGTGTTTTTAGTATCAGTCATCAATTCTTAGGAAATCGCCTGCTCGATTGAATTCGAGGTCTCTGCCGTTTGAGAGTTCAATTTCATATTTCGAGCGTTCGACTTTTATCTTCACAATATCCAATCCTTTGTAGTTCTTTGCCACGTAATCACGTATCGGTTTCAGCACCAATGCCGCGGGCGCCGCATTGTGCCCGCAGTCTATTTCGGTCAATTTTCCGTCGCTATCAAATTCCACTTCCGTGCCGTTTACGAGTATCACATCATATTCCGTGCCACCGAATAGGTGTTTGTCGATCTTGATGTGGTTTACACCGGCTTTAGGAAAGTATCTCGACAGAGTTATTTGTGCTTCTTTGGGGAGATCGGTGACATCACGCGACACTCTTTCACGCGCTGACAGCGTCGAGAATCCGGTCATGATAACTAAGGAAATGAATAATAGTTTTTTCATATTGTAGTAGTGTTAATTACTGCGGGAAAAATGGACCGTTAGGCGTTGGCCGCATCGGGCGATTAGGGGCATAGGGTTTGGTACCGGTTGTACAGCCGGAGGATTGTTAAAATATGGCCCGCCAGTTCCGACTCCCATTCCCAGATATCCTGTCATGACATCGCATGACGACATTGAAACAGCCAAAGTCACGGCTTCGGTGGCGGAAATCAGGATATTTCTAAATCTCTTTTTCATCTTGGTGATTATTAGAGAACTAATATGATGTAATACGCTTTAGGCGATTAAAAAGTTCTCAGTAAGAGATTGTTTTTAAGAGAATGTTAACAGTTGAATCAGTTTCCTTTCAACCGTCGGCGCATGATGAATGAGGTGACAAGAGATGTGATCCACCCCACTAACGCAGTGAGAATGAACACGGCAATGAGGTCAGTGACTTCGAGCCTGACGGGATAGGCGGTTATTGTCATTGCGTCGTGGTTGCCTCCGAGAGTTATAAACTCGCCCCATTGTTGCGCGAGACACAACAGTACTCCGAGCGCTATTCCTGACGTGCCGCCGCATATAGAAATCAGCCATCCTTCCAACACGAATATGCGTGAAATCATTGAACGCGAGGCGCCGAGCGCGTATAGAGTGAGGATGTTGGCGTCTTTTTCGATAATCAACATAGAGAGGGTTGATATGATGTTGAAGGATGCGATGATGAGAATGAATGCGAGGAGGAAGAATGTGATCCATTTTTCAACGGATATCATTTTGAACGAGGCCTCTTGCTGTTCGACGGCGTTTTTCACGATAAAGTTTTTCCCGAGCGCGTCAGAGATCGCGCTTTTCACCTTTTCGGGATTGAGGGAAGTCTTAATTTCAATCGCCGAGGCTTCGGATGAATAGTCGAGCAGTCGTCGCGCCATGTCGAGAGGAATCAACACCATATCGGTGTCAAATTCGGTTTGTTCGGCTTGGAACACTCCCGCCACGAGCAGCGAATCGCCACGGAATGAGTCCATCGGATTTGCGACATTAATGCGTCCGAGCCGTCGAGGCGCGTAAATGTTCAGCTTGTCGATAAATCCGGGGTGTGCTCCCAATTCGATCGCGGCTCCGACGCTCAGCGTGGCGAAATCGCCCAGTACAGGGTCGTAAAGGAGGAAACTTCCATCCTCTTTTACGATGCTGTCGATCATTGTGATGCGGCTGTAATCCTCGGTTACGCCTTTCAGCGTTACCGGAATCTGGCGATTGTTGTAAATGGCGAGGGCGTGCTCTTCGACTGTCGGAGCCGCTATCACCACACCCGGAATCGCAGCTATCGCCCGGCACAGTGAGTCGGCGTCGGGAATTGTTTTACCCTCGACGCTCTCTACCCTTAGGTTAGGCGACAGGAGCGACAATCGCTCGGCGGCGACATCAGTGAAGCCGTTGAACACAGACAGCACGCACACTATCGCCATTGTCGCCACGGCAACGCCGATGACAGATATCCCCGAGATGATATTTACGGCGCTGTGGGTTTTCTTAGAGATGAGGTATCGAAGGGCAATGCGAAGTGTGAGCATCTTAGGGCAGCGTTATTCCGTTGCGGTGTCGGGATGAGCGGTTTTGTCCTTTGCGAGCAGATTGTCGATATTTTCGAGATAGTCGAGCGAGTCGTCGAGGAAGAAGCTCAATTCGGGAGTTTTTCTCAGTTGATAGCGCACTCTTTGGGCGAGGTCGTACCGCACGGTTTTCGCGCTTTTGTTTATGCTTTCCAGCAGCTCCTTGCTCTTTTCGGATGGGAATACCGAGACGTACACACGTGCGGAGCTTAGGTCGGGAGACACTCTGACGGCGCTTACCGATATAATCACACCGTGAGTTTTCGCAGTCTGAAGACGGAAAATTTCACTAAGCTCCTTCTGTAGGAGACGCGATATTTTAGCTTGACGGGTAGTTTCCATAATGAATATATTTGGATATATATAGTAAACGCATAAAACACTACAAAGTTAAGAAAAAACTTGCAGGCGCCCAATTCCGCTATTTTTTACTCAAAAACGTGCAAATAATTACAGGATATTCAAAATCAACAAGTTCGACAGTAATGGCAAAAAGAGGGTAATGAGAAGGCAACAGTTCTTATTTCAGCATTTTGCAGCGCATTACATTCAAACAACTCTTCACCGGCAAAGGTAATACTATTCTGTGAATTAACAAAATTGAGAACGCCCAATGTTTGGAAGGTATATACAATGAGTCTACTCGAGCGTGTTTACAAATAAAGTTCCTCGCCAAACGCGCTTGCTAAAAATCCTGTCATACGTAACCCTTAGGGCTATTCCGTCGCCGTGGGGCGGTACGCTGCCTATGCCCTCAATCATCTTCTCCATGAGGTTATCTCCGACGGAGAAAGTACCTATGAAAATGGAAGCCCAAGCGCAGACACAGCACATCGGACGCTGTGCAGCTGACATTCCCATGCCTCCCCCACACCACTTTCAGGCTCTCAGGTGGCCGTACCACCCCATACAAGAGGGCATCACCCCGGCAACAGCCTATAATCCGGCGCAATCCATCACCGCCCAACGCTCCCTGCCGCTCTCCCTGCGCGATGCCGCAGGGGTAGAAACACAACGCCGCCCCCTCGGAGTTCTGAAGGGGTGTCGTGTCGATGAAATACCCATTAAGTGAATGATGAGCTATTATTATATCGTCAACTACGGTGTCAAACATCTCGTTGAATGGAATTAAACGCCACCCGTCTTGCTCGAAAATATCAGCTTGCTTTATTTTAACCTCATTGTCGCCAATACTCAATTTAAGTCCTTTGTAAACAAGTAAATGCTTTGATATAAAAGTACATACCGTCAAGAATATAAATATGGCGAAAATAATAGCCAGTTTCCGCAACCAAGGAATACTGTTAATGCAGTCAAGGTCAAGAAACCCAGAGACCTCCGCTATGGTTTGCAGAGTAGCCAATAACGCAAGACTAACAGTAACACTGTCTTTCCAACGGAGTTTACTATTTGACCAATGAAACTTTATCATAGCTTAATTATTATAGTATTCTGACATTTCGAGTTCGGTGGTAACTTGGGAAACGATGTATATGTACATCGCTACCACGATGTGGGTGGCACCGATCAGGTCTTGTTCGGTGGCGGTGTTGGCTTCGTGTGCCTCCGTATTGCGCCACTGGCGTAGGTTTTCGAGATACTGGCTGACAAGGCTGTTAAAGTGTCGGCGACGGTCAACCAAGCGCAGGCTCTGTGCGCGGTACACTTGATTGAGCGAATCCATTACTATATCATTGATGCCATCAAGGTCTGAAATTGACGGTGCCTGAATAACTTTCAGCAGTGTTGTCACGACTTCTGCGAGTGGGCGGATGTAGCGACGCAATTCGGCAAACGTGCCATCCATCGCGTTGCAAATTGCCTGATGCAAAGCGTCTATATCGAGGGGCAGATTACGGTCGGCCTGTGTGTTTCGTGCAAGCAGGTCGGCAACGCCTCTGA
>CAZELD010000076.1:0-9704 GCA_964512855.1 uncultured Muribaculum sp. | reverse complement strand
GCTACAAATGCGAAAAAAATGGGTAAAAGTTGTTTAATTGGGCGAAAAGCCTTAACTTTGCGGCGATTTTTGTACTAATAACACAAATATAAAGTGGGAAAGTTTTCAGCCTATAAGCTGCCGTTAAAATCACTACCCTCTGGAAGCCATGAGTTTGAATATGAACTTGGCAAGCAATTCTTTGAGGATATGGAGAGTGCTGACATCCGTGACGCACATCTTAAAGTTATTGCTATCGTCAATGTGAAAGGAGATGTATTTGAACTCACACTGAGAGTGTCGGGCGAAATAACGCTTATTTGTGACCGTTGCCTCGATGAGATGCAGTGGCCTATTGACACGGAATATAAAATCTTCGTAAAATATGGCGAGGATTACAATGACGATTCCGATACGCTATTGGTAATACCAGAAAGTGATAACTTCCTAAATATAGCTTATATACTTTATGATACGGTAGCACTTACGATTCCCATCAAGCACGTGCATCCGGCAGGAAAATGCAATCGAGCTATGAGCACATTGCTTAGGAAGCACCGTTCTCCCGCTTCCAATATTGAAGGCGAAGACAGTGAAATGGTTGAAGACATGATTGAATCAATCGAAGACATGGATGATTCGGTGGAAGATTCATCAGGAGATTCCCGCTGGGATGAATTGAAAAAAATAAAGAATCAAGATAACGAATAATAAAATATAAATTAAATATAAAAGAAAATGGCACATCCTAAACGTAGACAATCAAAGACTCGTACTGCAAAGCGTAGAACTCACGACAAGGCTCTTGAACCAACATTGGCAATCTGCTCTCACTGTGGTTCTTGGCACATCTACCACACCGTATGTCCTACTTGCGGGTACTATCGCGGAAAAGTCGCAATCGAAAAGCCTGCGGCAGTATAAGCTGTTAAAAATCTCTCTTCTTCGATTACTTCATCGCCGGAGCCCATTGCGAGTTCCGGCATGAAGATATTTTTTCTATTTACAAAAATCAATCATATCATGCAATATCCGAGAATCGCCGGAATAGCTTCGTATGCTCCCGAAGATATTCTTGACAATGAGATGCTTTCGCAGATGGTAGACACCAATGATGAATGGATTACTACTCGTGTAGGCATCAAGGAACGTCGTATTTTAAAGAAAGAGGGCGCCGGATCATCTTATTTGGGTATAAAGGCGGTCAATAAGCTGCTTGAATCCACCGGCACGTCTGCTGAAGATGTAGACCTTTTGATTTGCGCGACATCAAATCCTGATTACAGATTTCCTTCCACCGGCTCAATTATAGCTCACGAATGTAAGATGACCAATGCGTACGCTTACGATATTCAAGCTGCTTGTGCCGGTTTTTTAGTTGCATTACAGGACGCCGCAGCATATATACGCGGCGGAATGTATAAGAAAATAGTAGTTGTCGCAGCCGAAAAAATGTCGTCAATGACTAATTATGAGGATCGCACCACTTGCCCGTTATTTGGGGATGGCTCCGGTTGTATGCTTATTGAGCCATCTGACGAAAAGATTGGTATAATTGACGGCGTATTCCATATTGATGGTACCGGATTGCCTCATTTGTTGATGAAGGCCGGCGGCTCAGTGTTGCCCGCATCGCATGAAACAGTAGATGCCTGCGAGCATTTCGTGTATCAAGAAGGCCGCGCTGTCTACAAACACGCAGTCACTGATATGCTGACATCCTCTTTGAGCGTCATGGAACGTAATGGACTTGGCGTGGAGGATGTTGACTGGCTTGTGCCGCATCAAGCCAATTTAAGAATTATTGAAGCGGTAGCAGAGCGATCAGGGATAAGTCCGGAAAAAGTTCTTGTCAACATCGAACATTATGGCAACACGTCAGCCGCATCTATTCCTTTGTGCCTTGATGAATATAAAGATAAGTTGAAGAAGGGCGATAAAATCATCCTCACCGCTTTTGGCGCCGGATTTACCTGGGGCGCTCTTTATATAATTTGGGATTTATAATTAAAAAATCACCAAACTCTCTTCTTGCTATGAATATTCGTCAATTGGTTATTCCACTGACTACGGCCTCTTATGACGAACTTGACGCACTTGAGCGTCAGCTCGTGGATGAGGCTCGTAAAATGACATATAATTCGTATGCTCCTTACAGTAAATTTTCTGTAGGAGCTGCGATTTTGCTTTCTAATGGCGAGGTTGTAAGCGGCGCGAATCAGGAAAATGCGGCATATCCTTCCGGGACTTGCGCGGAGCGTTCAGCCGCTTATTACGCTCATGCGCGCTATCCGCAGGCTAAATTCCGAATGATAGCTATCGCCGCCCGAGACACTTCGGGCATCTATACTGCTGATCCTATATCCCCATGCGGGGCTTGTCGACAGGCATTGTTGGAATATGAAACGCTTGCCGGGGAGGATGTGAAGGTGATTCTTGCCGGCGAGAAAGAGATATATCTGCTTCCGTCGATAAAATCTCTGCTTCCGTTGGCTTTTTCCGAATTTGAGTAAAATTTTCTGAACTTCGATTAAACCTTTTATAGTTATATAGTCTAAATGGTTGTGAATACATTCTAACAATCTATACAGACTATCAAAATGAGTTTATTTCTCAGAAAACCATTTCTAATCCTGCTATTTTTTCTTGTGATGGCCGGCTCCTTGTCGGCGGTAAATGTCACAGGAGTTGTTAAAGATACCGCCGGAGACCCGATGGTCGAGGCTACAGTGAGGTTGCTTGCGGCAAAGGACAGCTCTTTCGTTAAAGGAGCCACTACAAATGTTAACGGAGGGTTTACATTAACCAATGTAAACCGTGGCAAGTACATCATGTCAGTCTCATATATCGGTTATGAGACGGCATATACCGATTTTTCAGTAGAATCAAGTAACAAACGTCTCAGTCCGATCGTGATGAAAGAGTCGAGCATTCTGCTTAAAGAGGCTACTGTTACAGCGGTTAAGACGGAGATTGTTGTGAAAGAAGACACAATTGAATATAACGCCGATTCATACAAGACGCAGCCTAATGCCGTAATGGAGGACTTGCTGAAAAAGCTTCCTGGTGTCGAAGTTGATACGGATGGTGGAATTACCGCCGGCGGAAAGAAAGTGTCGAAAATTCTCGTTGATGGCAAGGAGTTCTTTTCCGATGACCCTACTGTGGCGTCGCAGAATCTTCCGGTAAATATGATTGATAAACTTCAGGTGATAGATCGTAAAAGCGATTTGGCCCGTCTAACCGGAGTGGATGACGGCGAGGAGGAGACTGTAATCAATCTTACCGTGAAACCTGGAATGAAAAACGGCTATTTCGGCATCGCTAATGCCGGTTATGGTACAGATGACCGCTACAAGGTGGATTTTAATGTGAATCGTTTTTGGAATGGCAATCAGATTACCTTCCTGGGCAATTTCAATAATATAAATCAAAAAGGATTTACCGATAGCAATGGTTCACGATTCAACCGTTTTGGGGGCGGTCAAGGAATCACGACCACACAAGCTTTCGGTCTGAACTTTAATGTTGGTAAAGAGGATGATTCTTTCCGTGTGGGCGGTGATGTGATGTATTCTCATACCGACGAAAATTCAAAATCTTCACGAGAACGTCAGTACTTGTTCACTGATTCAACGTCATATTATAACAGTAGGAGCGGTTCTCGTGACAGAGGTCATAATGTGACTGGTAATTTCCGCATGAAATGGGCAATAGACTCATTTTCAACATTTGAGTTCCGTCCTCGCTTCCGTGTTAATTTCAATAAATCGGCAAGCGCTGATTCATCGGCAACTTATGCGGGCAATCTCAGCCGGTCGGAGGTGAATAGAAGTTTGAATATCGGCAGCTCTCATGGAAATTCCTACGAATTATCCGGAGATATCTGGTTCAATCATAATTTCCGTTCCCATCCCGGACGTTCATATTCTGTCGCTGTCGAATATTCGCTTGGTGATACTCGCGAAAAAGAGGATAGCTATAGTAGAAACATATTTTTCCTATTGAACGATTCAATCGATGAGTATGACCAGTATACAAATAATCACACTTGGAATAATAGTGTGGGCACACGCCTGTCGTGGACAGAGCCTATCGGCAACGTCAAGAACGGATACTTCTTCACGGTAAGTTATCGCGCTACCTACCGTTGGAATAATGCGGATAAACTGGTGTATGATATAGAGAATAGTGAAATGGTTCTTAATGACACCTTAAGCAATCGCTTCCGTAATGATTTCTTCGATCAACGAGTGCAGGTTGGCTTTAAAAAGGTAAATAGGGCATATACTCTTGACTTAGGTATGGCATTGGCTCCGTCTATGTCAAAAAGCGAGGACTTGATAATTGATGAGCGTGATATTCCGGAAAGATGGGTGTGGAATTTGGCTCCGTATCTGCGCTATCGCTATAAAATGGGTAAGTCGCGCAGTATCAACCTTGATTACCGCGGTAATACGAGCCAGCCCTCGATCAAGCAGTTGCAGCCGGTGGCCGACATGAGCAATCCGTTGCGTATAGTAGTTGGTAATCCCAATCTTGACCCCTCGTTCACTCATACGTTGCGTTTGCGTTTCCAAGACTTTAACGCCGACGCCCAGCGATCCATCATGGCGAGCGCTAATATGCGTATGGTTAGAAATAATATCGTATCGAAAACGACTTTTAATAATGAAACCGGTGGACAGATTTCTACATACGAGAATGTGAACGGCAATTGGTCGGCAGAAGTATTCTCGATGATTTCGTTCCCGTTCCGTAACAAAGTGTGGTCGTTTAATGGTAATATCTCGGCCAGCTACAATCAGTCTATCGGATTCAATAACGGTGTGCGTAACCGTAGCGGATCGTTGAATTTACGTCCTAACTTCTCGATATCATTCCGTCCTGATAATTTCGATTTCACAATCCGTCCTAATTATTCTTGGCAGACTACACATAATACGGTGTCAAAGAGTTCAAACAAGGATGTGCAAACCTACGGGGGAATGTTTGATGCATCATGGTACGCTCCGTTTGGCTTGGTGCTTAATTCATCGTTGCGTTTCTCTGCCACGGAAGGATATGCCGCAGGATATGATCAAAAACAGTGGATGTGGAACGCTTCAATCGCATACCAATTCCTGAAAGGAAAGGCGGCTACCATCACTATCTCGGGCAACGATTTGTTGCAACAGAGAAAGAATATATCGCGTAGTGTTACTGCCAACTATATCGACGACACGTGGTATAACACTCTTACTCGCTACTTCATGGCTACATTCTCATATAGGTTTAATACGTTTGGCAAGGGTAATCAGCCCGCTGATCGTAATGAACGTCGCGGACCCGGCGGCCCGGGCGGTGGTGGACCCGGCGGCGGAGGTTTTGGCGGTAGAAGAAACTAAGTTTTACCGTCTATTGAGAGAATAGCAAACGGAAGATGTTTTAATGAGTTGCAATACAGCCGTTAATCATCTTCCGTTTCTATTTTGCTCCCACTCTTCTGTTTCACTCTTCTGTGCGATATTTTTGGCACGCTCGCGGGATATGTGTAATTTTGCAAAAATATTTATAGCGATGAGTGATTTTAAGGTTAAAGGCCATTTATCAATGCTTGGCGCCAATGTAATGTGGGGATTGATGTCTCCAATTGTGAAATTGGTTCTCGCTTCAGGGGTGATAGCTCCATTTTTATTGGTCGATTTTCGCATGGCCGGAGCCGCGGCTTTGTTTTGGATCACATCGCTGTTTATGCCAAAAGAGCGTGTGCCGTTGCCTGATATATTACGCCTTTTCGGCGCCGGAATGCTTGGTGTGTTCTTTAATCAGGGATGTTTTATCGTTGGTGTAAGTCTCACTACGCCCGGAGAAGCGAGTCTTGTCACTACAACTATGCCTATGTGGGTTATGCTTTTGGCATGGATTATCCTGCACGAGCCTATTAGTATGAAAAAGGCCGGAGGAATAATTCTCGGAGCTTGCGGAGCCATCATCCTTGTGCTTGGAAACGTAGGAAATAATTCCGGATTGGCCGGCGCTGAAAATCCGCCATTGGGTGATTTGATTGTTCTATTGGCTCAGATGAGTTACGCATTGTACTTGACTCTCTACAGGAATTTCATACGTAAATATTCGCTCGTGACGATAATGAAATGGATGTTCCTTTCGGCATCGGTGGTATCGTTGCCGTTTAGTGTGAAGATGCTTATTTCGACTGAATGGACGGCTATTAGCGTATCGGAATGGTGGGGTATAGCCGCGGTCGTGATCGGCGCGACTTACGTGGCATATATATTTGTGATGGTGGGTCAAAAAAATTTACGTCCAACAATTGTGGGTATGTATAATTACATACAGCCTATTGTGGCTACCGGAGTGGGGATATGGCTTGGCCTCGACCGATTAAGTTTCATAAAGGCGGTAGCGGTGATACTGATCTTTAGCGGAGTATGGCTTGTCACGGTAAGCCGTTCGCTGCCCGTTGATAAAGCGGATGAGTAGAGGGTGTGCTTTAAAATAAGTCGATACAAAATGTTAAGAAACATAGGACTCGACTAATTTGGGGTATTTTAATTAGTTGATAATCCTATGTTTCTCGCTCTCTTTTCACTTATGTATTGTATCTATCCTCTCCGGGTTGTGATGGTGAACCGCTTTTATATTTTGTCAAGAGCTTGTGACAAATCGGCGATTATGTCATCGATATGTTCAGTTCCAATGCTGAAACGAACTGTCGACGGGGTAATATGTTGCTCTTTTAGTTCTTCGGGTGATAATTGTGAATGTGTGGTGGTGTAGGGATGTATCACCAAACTCTTCACATCGGCCACGTTAGCTAACAGTGAGAATATTTCAAGTGAATCGATGAATTTCCATGCGTCATCTTGCGATCCTTTTAGTTCAATGGTAAAGATGCTTGCGGCTCCGTTAGGGAACAACTTTTCGTACAGCGCATGATCGGGATGGTCGGGCAATGAAGGATGGTTGACTTTTGCCACTTTCGGATGTTTTGACAGAAATTCGACGACTTTAAGCGCATTTTCGATGTGCCTTTCTACACGAAGAGACAAAGTTTCTACGCCTTGAAGAATGATAAATGCGTTGAACGGTGAGATTGTGGCTCCGGTATCTCTCAACAACACGGCGCGTATGCGGGTAACGAAAGCTGCACGTCCTGCGACATCGGCGAATATAGCTCCATGATAACTTGGATCAGGCTTGGCGATTGAAGGGAATTTGTCGGCATTTGCTTTCCAGTCAAAGTTGCCCCCGTCGACAATCACGCCTCCGAGACTTGTTCCATGTCCGCCAAGAAATTTTGTCGCTGAATGTACCACAATGTCGGCACCATGTTCTATCGGCCGAATAAGATATGGGGTTCCGAATGTGTTATCGACAATAAGCGGTAGATGATTGCGATGCGCAATTTCGGCTAAGCGGTCAATGTCGGTTACATCTGAATTGGGATTCCCGAATGTCTCCACAAATATCGCTTTTGTGTTTGGTTGTATCGCTTTTTCCACAGCGTCAAAATCACGCACGTTGACGAATGACGACGAAATCCCTCTCGGCGCGAATGTGTGAGCTATTAAATTGTAAGAGCCGCCATAAAGATTGTCGGCTGCGACGAGATGATCGCCTTCGCTCAATATGTTTTCAAGCGCATAGCTTACTGAGGCGGCTCCACTTGCTACGGCGAGGCCAGCGACGCCGCCTTCAAGGGCTGCTACTCGATCTTCCAAAACCCCTTGAGTGGAGTTGGTAAGGCGTCCGTATATATTTCCCGGATCACGCAGGCCGAATCGATCGGCGGCGTGCTGTGAGTTCTTGAACACGTATGACGTGGTTTGATATATTGGCACTGCGCGGGCGTCGGTGGCGATATCGGGAGTTTCTTGACCTACGTGTAGTTGGAGAGTTTCAAAATGAAGATTCTTTGTTGCCATAATTATTGTATTTTTATTTGTTTGATAAATCAATGTTGTTGTGGCAAAATTAAGATATTAAAAATAATCTTCCAATAAGAAATGAAAATAAAGATAAAATAGCTATATTTGTGCGTGTAATAGGAGTATTATTCCTAATATTGATATCGGACTGTCGATTGATGGAATATTATTCTTTTGATAAATAATTATGCTATATGGCACAGGAATTGGACGATATTGATTTGAGGATACTTGCTCAATTGCAGAATGATTCGCATTTGACTAATAAAGAGCTTGCGGCGGCAGTGCATTTGTCGGCGACGCCAACATTTGAGCGAGTAAAGCGTCTTGAGCGTGAGGGGTATATAAAAGGTTATGCGGCGGTGCTGGATGCAGAAAAACTTAATTGCGGGTTTACGGCATTCTGTTTTCTAAAAATAAAACAGCACACCCATGAAAATGCAATGAGGATAATGGAGGCGGTGGCTTCAATACCAGAAATAGGGGAGTGTTATAATATTTCAGGCGATTATGATTTTCTTTTAAAAATATATGCGAAGGATATGAAATCTTATCAAAAATTTATCCTTCGCATTTTGGGCGATCTTGATTGTATCGGATCACTCAGCAGTTCCTTCGTTCTCGGTGAAGTGAAAAGCACTCACGCCATTCCATTATATGACAGTGTTTCTAAGTAGTGAGCCTAAGAAGCAACATTAAACAATCTCTTTAATGTCGGTTTAGAATGTCGGCTTTTAGAGAATTGATGCTATCAGGTTTAGCTCCGATTCAGAAAATTCAATATTGTTGACGGCTTTAAGACTGTCCCTCAATTGATTGGCCGAGCTTGCTCCTACGATCACAGATGTTACATATTCTTTGGCCAAGAGCCATGATAGTGACATTTGTGCGAGTGACTGTTCACGTGATGCGGCAAGCTCATTGAGTTGCTCCAACTTTGCCAACAATTCGGGTGTGATGTCTTCTCGATGTAAAAATACGCCGCTTTTTGCGACACGTGAATCTTTGGGAATCCCATTCAGATACCTGTTGGTGAGCAATCCTTGCGCCAAAGGTGAGAATGCTATAAATCCGAGTTTCTCTTTTTCGAGGAATCCGAGATGACGCTCTTCCGGCTTTCTCGACAGCATGTTGTATCTGTCTTGATATATGAGGCACCTTACGTGCTGTTCGTTGAGCAGTCGACACATTTCTTCAGCCTTATCCACCGGATATTTTGACAGTCCGATATATAGTGCTTTACCTTGCTTAACTATGTCGATAAGAGCTTGCGCAGTTTCTTCGAGAGGTGTTTCCTGACAATATCTATGGCTATAAAATATGTCGAAATACTCTAATCCGGTTCTTTTAAGGCTTTGGTTTATGCTTGCAATTATATACTTGCGAGAGCCGCCGTCTCCGTATGGGCCATCCCACATTAGATGTCCGGCTTTGGATGACACTAATATTTCATCACGGTGTGATTTAAGGCCATCGGCGAGCATCCTGCCAAAATTGGTTTCCGCGCTCCCGGGCTGTGGCCCATAATTGTTGGCGAGATCGAAATGAGTTATGCCGTTATCAAAGGCACTCCACACAATATCCTTCATTGTGGAATAATTGTCGCAATCACCAAAATTGTGCCACATTCCAAGTGAAATCAAAGGCAATTGGAGACCGCTATTTCCGCAAAATCTATATTTCATTATCGGTGAATTTGGTTAATGATATCTTAATTCAACAAAAATATAAATAAAAAGTTCAAGTTTCGCAAGTTCGTTAAGCGGCGTTTAGCCGGTTGCACAATTTAGATAT
>CAZELD010000075.1:0-9718 GCA_964512855.1 uncultured Muribaculum sp. | reverse complement strand
ATATTTTGTAAATTTGCACAAATAAAGTAATTAAGACAGCTATGCTTGAAAAAATAGAAAGTTTGAGGGCGGAAATAGAGAACTTAAAAGCTTCTTCGGCTGAAGAAGTTGAAGCTCTACGCATAAAATATCTGAGCAAAAAAGGTGAAATTTCCGCATTGATGAATGATTTCCGCGCATTGCCGGGCGAAGAGAAACGCGCGCTTGGCGCTCCGTTAAATCAATTAAAAGATTTCGCAACGGAAATAATCGCATCATTGCGTGAATCAATCGAAAACAAAGAGGTCGATGCCGCCGAATTTGACATGACCCGTTCAGGATCGCCGATAAGATTGGGCACACGTCACCCGTTGTCAGTAGTGCGCAATGAGATTGTTTCAATATTTTCACGTCTCGGATTTTCCATTGCTGAAGGGCCTGAGATTGAAGATGACTGGCACGTATTTTCTTCACTTAATTTCGCTCCGGATCATCCGGCGCGCGATATGCAGGACACTTTCTTCATTCAACGCAATCCCGATGTGCTGCTACGCACCCACACATCAAGCGTGCAATCGCGCGTGATGGAAAAAACACAACCACCTATTCGCATAATCTGTCCTGGACGCGTTTATAGAAACGAAGCTATTTCCGCACGCGCTCACTGTTTCTTCCATCAGGTGGAAGCGCTTTATGTGGATGAAAATGTGTCATTCGCCGATTTAAAGCAGACGTTATTATACTTCGCTCGTGAAATGTTTGGTCTGGAGACTAAGATCCGACTTCGCCCAAGCTACTTCCCATTTACTGAACCGTCGGCTGAAATGGATATATCCTGCAATCTATGCGGAGGCAAGGGATGTTCATTCTGCAAGCACACCGGATGGGTGGAAATTCTCGGATGCGGTATGGTGGACCCCAATGTGCTTGACGCGTGCGGGATAGATTCTAAAAAATATTCCGGATTTGCGCTTGGTATGGGCGTGGAACGTATCACAAATTTGAAATATCAAGTTAAAGACTTGAGAATGTTCTCGGAAAACGACACACGTTTCCTTCGTGAATTTACTGCGGCTCATTAATCGGCTTTAACGCTATTAATCATCGGCGATGACCGTTAAGGAGCGATACGCAGGGGTTATAAAGTGGTTTCAGGCATCAATGCCTGTCGCCGAAACGGAGTTGCATTACGACACTCCGTTCCATCTGCTTTTGGCCGTAATCCTATCAGCTCAATGCACTGATAAGCGCATAAATATGGTTACTCCGGCGTTATTTGCCGCCTATCCTACCCCGGAATCGCTTGCAGCCGCTTCACACGAAGAGGTCTACGAATATATAAAGTCGGTAAGTTACCCCAACAATAAAGCCCGCTCCCTTATTGGCGCGGCAAAAGTGCTGGTTGAGGAATTTGGCGGAGAGATGCCATCTGACATAGACAATCTGATGAAGCTGCCAGGTGTAGGACGCAAGACTGCCAATGTAATGCTTGCTGTAGTATGGAATAAGGCGGCGATGGCTGTTGACACCCACGTGTTTCGTGTGAGTGAACGCATAGGCTTAACCACAGGAAGCAAAAATCCGCTCCAAACTGAAAAAGCCCTCTGCGCTAATATTCCGGAAGAGATAATCCCATTGGCTCATCATTGGCTTATATTGCATGGAAGATACGTATGTAAAGCCCGTCGCCCTGATTGTCTTAAATGTGGATTGACACGTTGGTGCCGCTATTTTCAAAGAGAAAACAAGTAAAGATTGCAATGGACGCAGAAGCGACATTCTTATTCATAATAGAGCTTATCGGAACAGTAGCCTGCGCAATAAGCGGTATCCGTATGGCGGCGGCAAAGCATTTTGACTGGTTCGGCGCATATACCGTGGGGCTTATGACTGCAATCGGAGGGGGAACGGTGCGAGATCTTCTGCTTGACATTCCGGTATTCTGGATGCAAACATGGTGGTACCTTGCTGTCACCGGCTTGTCGCTGATAGTCGTCATCCTATTCCGAAGCGTATTGGTTAGAACTCGCATTTTGTTTATATTCGACACTATTGGATTAGCGTTGTTTGTAGTAATCGGAATTCAGAAAACGCTTGCGATAAACTATCCGTTTTGGGTGGCGATAGTCATGGGTATCATAACCGGAGCTATCGGCGGCGTATTGCGCGACATACTTCTAAACAATGAACCTCTGCTTTTCCGAAAAGACATTTATGCAACCGCTTGTCTTGCAGGAGGACTCATATATTGGCTGTTATATGCCTTGGGAGAGCCATCGATGGCTCAGGGACTTGCTTGCGCCGCCACCGTAATTGCGATCCGTATTCTTGCCGTGAAATACGGATGGTCTTTACCGGTACTTGTTAACGATCTAAAAAAAGATGAGCATGAAAAAGCTGCTTAATACTCTCAAATCCAGCCAATCGCTATGGCAATTTGTGAAATATGCTTGCGTAGGCGTTATAAACACATTGGTTACACTTTGTGTAATCTACGTGTGCAAATCATTTTTAGGCATAAACCCCTTGGTGTCAAATGCAATCGGATACGTGTGCGGTGTGATTAATTCTTTTTTGTGGAATAAAAATTGGGTATTCAAAACTTCAGGGCGCTACGCCGCAGAAGCTATAAAATTTCTTGCCGGATTTTTCATTTGCTATGGCATCCAGTTACTCACGGTTTGGCTGTTAAGCTACAAGACTGACCTGAAATATTTTGAATCCGACATCCTTTTTGTAACGCTTTCCGGATATGGCGTCGCCACACTGATAGGAAACGTAGTCTACACGCTTACCAATTATATATACAACAAAATCATCACCTTCCGCTAATATACCTCTTTTCGGTCAACGTAGGGCAAGTGATGGATTGATAAGGTAAATTGCTGAAGTGGCACGAGTAAGCGCTGTATATAGCCATCGATAGAAATCCATACCCATCGCTTCCACAGGGATATATCCAAGATCAATAAACACATTTTTCCATTGCCCACCCTGAGCCTTATGACAAGTTATCGCATATGCGTATTTCACTTGCAAGGCATTGAAATACGGATCGCGCATAGTTTGCTCAACTCGCAGGCTCATCGGCTGAGACGGGTCAGTGCCACTTAATACTATCTGCTCATAAAGATCCATCATTTTTGAACGCGGCAATGTCGCTTCGTCGCTCACGAGTGTATCAAGCATTATTTTACAGTCGAGGTTCGTGTCTCGGTCTATAAGGCGAAGTCGCACATCGGCGAAACGCAATCCGTACTTCATTTCGGTTCCGTAGACTTTTTCAACTGCTACAGTGTCGCCGTTCGCGATAAAATCAACGCCCTTTATATCTTTAGTCCAATAATAATTGTTTTTAGCTACAAGCAGAAGATCATTTTTATTCAGTTCTTCTTCACAACAAATGATGCGCGACCGTATTTCAAGATTGAATCTCGTGGCTCGCAGATTTGAGCGTGTGATTAAAATTGTCTCATTCAACCCGTCAATATTATATGCGGAGGAGAGTGTTTCTTCAAGATCCTCTCCAGTGACTACTGACATATCGGTGAATGGCGTCACAGTGAGCGTAGGTTCGGGAAGTTCAGGCAATTTCATTGCACGCCGCAATCGGGTGGCATTGTATAAAATTCCTGAATCAGACGCTTGCCGCACCGTCGCTGTCAGAACCGCTTTGCTCACCCTCAACCCAATAGATTTTAGCTCTCTTACGCTCATTGCAGGACTTTCATCACATCCCACCGGAGGCAATTGGGCAGTGTCGCCGATTAAAATCATACGGCAGTTCACCCCTGAGTATACATAATGAATTAAATCCTCCAAGAGATTTCCGGTATCAGAGGCGCCACCTATCATCGACGCTTCATCAACGATAAACACCGTGTTGTGGCTGCGGTTAGCCGCTATTGACAAACTTCTTGGTGAATTCATACCGTTGCCGCTCACCGAATATATGCGCCGATGGATGGTATAGGCCGGATGCGCGGCAAAGCCGCTCAATACTTTTGCTGCCCTCCCGGTCGGGGCGAGAAGCACTGTTCCTATGCCAACCATGTTGAGCGATTTAACTAATGCCGAACATAGTGATGTCTTTCCCGTTCCGGCATATCCGTTAAGAAGGAATACTGTATCTGAGGGGGTATGTTTTGAACAGAACCGTGACAATGCTGCTATAACCTCTACCTGTTGATCGGTAGGGTTATACGGAAGATTCTGTAGAATCGTATTGGCAAATTCCATTACATCCATCTTCGATACATCTTGGAGAATACATAAAAAAATGAAAACAGACAAGAAACAGAAGACTGTTGTAACCTAAGTTATAACGGATTAAAAACATCTCCTGTTTCTTGTTTTCCTGTATCAATACGCATTAGAGACAATGCTGAATTTGCTTGGAGGCCTATTATTTTTTAAGGCTCCATTCAAATCCGTCTTTCGTGTCCTTAACCTCAAAACCGATTTCCGACATTTTATTACGTATCAAATCGCTCGTCGCCCAGTCCTTTTCAGCCTTTGCTTTCGCCCTCATTTCAAGGAGAAGGTCTACGGCGTCTTCAAATGGCTTTAGAGAAGTCTCTGCCGCTCCGTCTGAGAGTATCTCTGTGCGTATTCCTAAAATATCATTGAGGAATATACGGAACACATCTTTAAGTTCAGCAATATCTTCGGCGGTAGCGGTGGCTTTCCCATCTTTCACCTGGTTAATCATGCGGCAAGCGTCAAAAAGATGAGCGATCACAATAGATGTGTTGAGATCGTCATCGAGAGCCTCGTAACATTTTTTGCGTAAATCGCTGACATCAATGGTTGATGTTTCCGACGGTTTCAATTCGTTCAATCGGTTAGCTCCTTCAATCATGCGGTTGAGCGCCTTTTCTGACGCCTGAAGAGCCTCGTTTGAAAAGTCGAGAGTGCTCCTATATTGAGCTTGGAGAATGAAGAAGCGTATCGTCATCGGAGAATAGGCCTGTTGCAACTTTGGATGAGTTCCGTTGAAAAATTCATCAAGAGTGATGAAGTTTCCATAAGATTTTCCCATTTTTTTACCCTCAATGGTAATCATATTATTGTGCATCCAGTAGTGTACGGTCTCTTCTCCATTATGAGCTACCGACTGGGCGATTTCACATTCATGATGGGGGAACATCAAATCCATTCCACCGCCATGTATGTCAAATTTTGAGCCAAGATATTTTTCGCCCATAGTAGAACACTCCAGATGCCATCCCGGAAATCCGTCACTCCATGGCGACGGCCAGTGCATGATATGTTCCGGCGACGCTTTTTTCCATAGCGCGAAATCGGCCGGATTACGCTTCTCTTGCTGACCATCGAGTTCTCGTGTGGTTGACAGCAACTCGTCAATGTTTCTACCCGAAAGTTTTCCATAGCGGAAATCCTTGTTATATTTGGGAACATCAAAATATACCGAACCCTCGCTCACGTAAGCATATCCGCTTTCAAGAATTTTTTTCACATATTCAATCTGCTCAATGATATGGCCTGAAGCGTGAGGCTCTATTGACGGAGGAAGTACATTTAACCGTTCCATCGACTTGTGGTAACTGTTGAGATAGTGTTGAACCACCTCCATCGGTTCAAGTTGTTCCAGTCTGGCTTTTTTAGCGATTTTATCTTCGCCGTCGTCGGCGTCATGTTCCAGATGACCCACATCGGTTATGTTGCGCACATAGCGCACTTTGTAGCCAAGATGCATCAAATAGCGATACAAAATGTCAAACGTGATCGCCGGACGGGCGTGTCCAAGATGACCGTCGCCATACACTGTAGGGCCGCACACATACATTCCGACGCGCCCTTCATGGATAGGAACAAAGCGCTCCTTCAATCGGGTCAACGAATTGTAGATGGTTAGATTGTTCTCAATCATGAGTTGATAGATTATGCTTTGAATGGATTATTGATTTCTCCACCGTTACCTCCGCGTGGCGTCTTACGCTCAATAACTCCGAAAGTATTTTCGTAGCGTTCGATATTTTCACGCAGGGCAAACAGGAGCTGTTTCGCATTTTCGGGCGACATTATTATACGGCTTTGCACCTTTGCCTGTGGCATATTGGGCATCATGGCGATAAAATCCATGAAAAATTCCGTAGGAGAGTGCACTATCATGGCAAGGTTGGCATAATTACCGTGAGCCACCTCGGGTGTAAGCTCGATCTTTATTTCCTGTTTTTTGTTATTTTCCATAATTATTGTTTTTTGAATGAGTAAATATCTTTATTTAAGTTTGAGTCATTTATATGAATGTCAATACCGGAACAAGTGGGTCGATTCCATATTTTTGAAATGTCATACGAGCCATAAGTTTCAAACATATAATTGTCCGGAGCGTCAAATATGTCATGGCACATATATAGTTGTGGCACCGCATTGTCGATTGTCGCTGAATCAACAGTCAGATTAAACAATCGCGCAGTCTCGGTATATACAACACGTAAGTGTATATTTATATACTGGCCTGTACGCCATATAGAATTTAGATATATAGGAGTGGCATTCCATGCGATAGTGTCGATACCGGCTACGTGAACCGTGTCATTGTTGATTACCGACAATGCCGCTATTTCAATTTCGCGCGATGATGCCGATGTGTTTTCTTCTACATTATAATATCGGAGAAGCATACGTCGGCCTATAATTTCATCATTCACGTTTATTCCTCGGGCGATGAGCATTATGGCCGGAGAATCGTCATATCTGATAAATTCAAACTCAGCCCCTTCCGATGTATTTTTTGCTACCGTGACAATTTCACTCAACAACGCCCTGTCGTTATAATCTTCATCAGAGCATGAGTAAAGTGATGCCGCCATCAAGATAAACGATATGAATTTTTGCGATTTCATAGTCTATTGTTGATTATATCAGTTATTTTGCCATCACTCATGTGTATAATTCTGTCGCTGTCAGAGGCAAGCGATTCATCATGTGTGACAATAACGAACGTATGACCCATATCTCTGCGCAGATCGAAAAACAGCTTATGAAGTTCACTGCGGTTATGGGAATCAAGGCTTCCCGATGGTTCATCGGCAAGAATTACTTTTGGAGAATTTATCAACGCTCTCGCCACTGCGGCGCGTTGACGCTCTCCACCCGATAATTGCGATGGACGATGATCTTTTCTATCGGTGAGATGAAGATAATCTATCAACTCTTCGGCTCTTTTAACCGCCTTAGCCCTCGATTCGCCGCCTATTAACGCCGGCAACGACACATTTTCAATAAGTGAAAACTCAGGAAGCAATTGATGGAATTGGAAGATAAAACCGATATTGGCATTACGGAATTTCGCAAGTTTGGCGCCTTTCATTTTAAATACATCCTCCCCATCATATATCACCGATCCCGAGTCAGGCGCGTCAAGCGTACCGATAATCTGCAACAAGGTCGTTTTGCCGGCACCGCTCGGCCCCACTATCGACGCAATCTCTTCATCGTGAATATCTAAATTTATATCTGAAAGCACGTGAAGTGATTCGTAGCTTTTATTGATGTTGCGTATCTGTATCATTGTCGGGATATATGATTAAGGGCGTATGCGGCAAGCATAATGCCAAATATTGAAGGCAACCATGCGACAGTTCCGAAAGATGATGTCTTAAACGCTATCTCATCAGTCAGCAGCAATGAATTCCTACTCGGCTGTTCGGTTGAAAACACAGTTTTTATTCCTGATGAAATTCCGGCTTTACGAAGGCGTTTCCTTACTTCTCGGGCGAGCCCGTCATGGAATGTTTCGGAAATATCGGCATATTTTATTTTGGTGGGATCAGTTCTTCCGCCGGCTCCCATCGATGAGATTACTTTTATTTTATTGCGGTAGCAGTATTCCAAAAGGGCTACTTTAGGAGAAATGGCGTCGATAGCGTCAATAACATAATCGGGCTTTTCAGTCATGAATGACGCTATGTTGTCTACGCCGAGAAATGCTTGTATCGCCGTAATGCGGCAATCCGGATTAATGTCAGCGATCCGGCGCTTCATCACTTCAACCTTTGGCTTGCCTATTGTAGACTCCAACGCCGGCAATTGACGATTGAGGTTGCTGTCGGCCACGTTATCGCCGTCGATTATTATTATATGTCCTACACCAGTCCGCGCTACCATTTCGGCGGCGTATGCTCCGACACCGCCAACGCCCACAATCATTACGCAGGATTCTTTCAAACGATCCATCGCTTTCTCCCCTAACAGAAGCGCGGTGCGTTGAGTGTAGGCGTTGAGTGTCATGGGCGGGATTATTTAATCTTGTTTGAAATTTCAGCGGGGACGGCAGCTTTATTAACCATTATGTCAAGAGTCTTTGCAAGAAAATACGGTTCTGAAACATAGATGTAACCGTCATATACTTGGTTAGTGTCCCAAGAATTCTGAACCTTATAATATTTGTTGCCCTCTTGATCCACAGCTTTACCCACAATCACCATACCGTGATCGTCGGTGGTCTCCTTGCGGTCAAACATCTCCTGACGCATCTCTTGCGTAACTTTAATCTCTTCTACCGGGCCCTTAATGTCATAGCGTTGGCCAGCGCGGTCTTTATCGCTGAGTTTCACCCAACGGGAAAGCTCGGTTCCGGTAAGATCTTTTTCCCCTTTTTCCACGGGAATCACGGCATATCCTTTCCTCCATTTGAATCCGCCTTCGCTCACGTCAGCGCCCCAAGCCACAGGATAACCGTTGTCGATTGCATTGTCGACCACAGCTTTCATCTCCTCCATCGGGACATTGTACATATAGCCCCACAGCCAGTTATCTGCGACTTCAAGTGGAAATGATTTATAGAATGGATGATGCGTGAAGGAAGTGAATGAAATATAGTCGTCAGTGTTAAGATTTAGAGATTCGGCATAAGTTTTCGGAGTGAAGGTCTTTCCATCGACAGTGAACGTATCAGGCAGCGGTCCGAAATAGGCGTCCAAAATACCATTGAAGCCGGCTTCCCATGCAGTAGAAAGCCTTTTGGAGCCCTTCGCTTTTAGAACTGCGTCAAGATATGCTTTCAACGCTGACGACAGTTCGCCATGTACGTGCTTTTCTTCACCGTAATTAAGGCCTTGATAAACTTCTTCCGGCACGATTCCGTATGTTTCTATCACGTAAGGCACATCATGGGCCGCCCCTCCCTCTGCGAAATTAATCTGTCCATCCATACGAATGTATTTGCGAGCTTTATCAAGGTAGCAATGACGCACCACAAACATCTCACTTAAATCAACCGGTTTTCCGCCTCGCTTTATCATATCCTCTTCAAGAAATGAATTGGTGGAGAAACACCAGCAAGTGCCTGAACTGTTTTGATCTCGGATGGGAGTGGTTTTCACCACTTTCACATCAGTGAATTTGAACCCGGTGCTGTCCGGATCTACAACTTTGCCATCGGCATTCGCCCCAAAAGCGATGGATGACGCAAGCAACACGCTTAAAATAGACTTCATAATTTGTTAAGGTTAAAAGTTATTTCTTAGACACAAAATTAATCAATAATTCATTAATATGCCAATAAAAGAAGGACAACTTTGAAGCTGATAATCGTGTTTTATCATTGTAAATTTTAAAGAGATTATGATATGAACGAGAACAGCAATATGGCAGCTAAAGTATCACAAGCTGCCGCGCAAGTGAGCGTGGATGCCGCAAAAGTCAGTGCAAAAGAAGCTGCCGAAGCGGTAAAACAGGAAGCTAAAGAGCAGGTTGAAAATTTAAAGCA
>CAZELD010000074.1:0-9906 GCA_964512855.1 uncultured Muribaculum sp. | reverse complement strand
TTCAAGCCGCTGGCAAAACGCCGGCGGCTTTTTTTGTGTCCCCGCGCCGCCGGGCGGGATTGGGGCGATTAGTCCAATAGGTCGAATATGGCTAATAAGGCAATTAGCTGGATTGGCTGAATGTGTGGTTGGCTTCATGGAAGTGATAGTTTTAGTTTTGTTGGCAAAGAATGTCTGAAGTAGTTGGTGACGGATTGTTTTGGTTGCAATTTATGATGATAATTGCTAAATTTGTAGTCTAAAATTGTTTAACCCGGTTGATAATGGAAAATAATGCTAAGAAACCGGCAGGGTTGATTGCCGGAATTATTCTACTTGCACTTTTGCTTGTGATTGCTATCGTGGCGTTTGTCTTCACCACCAAGTCGATGAACAAGAAAGTTGAGGAAGCGACTCTTGCTAATGAGCAGTTGCAGCTCACAAATGAGCAGTTACAGCTTGCACAGGAGTATCAGGTGCTTAATACCGAGTTTGCCCAATATGAAAATCAGTTTCAGCTTCTTGCGAGTGACTCTTTGGTTACAAAATATGCCGCAGCCAAGAGCAAGGTTGAAAAATTGCTTCAGGAGTTGAATTCCGAGAAGAAAAAGAGCGCTCAGCGCATTAAGCAATTGCAAGATGAAATAGGCACCTTGAAGAATATTCTGCGTCATTATGTGACACAGATTGATTCACTGGGAAAGGAAAATGCCGGCTTGCGTGCTGAAAATCAGCAAATGCGCGAACGGAATCAACAACTATCAACCCGAGTAGCAAATGAAACGAAGCGTAATGAAGCGCTGTCGGAAAGAATGACACTTGCCGAAAAACTTAATGTGACAGGCGTTACGCTGACGCCATTGAAGAAAAACGGTAAGACTGAAAAGAATGTTACTAAGGCTCGTCAACTTGAAGTTACGTTTACGATCCCTCAAAATAATTCCACTCCGGTAGGAGAGAAGATGATTTATCTGCGCATTGTCAGTCCGGAAGGCTCTTTACTTGGCAATGGCGGTACTTTCAGTTTTGAAGGGGGAACAGTTCAGTGTACGGCTAAGAAGGCGATAGAATATTCCGGGGAAGAGATTTCGGGAATACATATTTATTGGGATGTAAACACTACATTAACTCCCGGAGAATATATTGTAGAATTGTTTGCAGATAATTTCCGGTTGACTTCACGACGTTTCACATTGCGGAAATAGTGTCATTATGGACTATTATTGGGAGTATTTCCTCCAACAGATTAATTGCATAGAAGTAAATACCGTTTCGTCTATATTCAAACTTGCGCTAAGCCTTGTGCTCGGCTGCCTTGTTGGATTTGAACGTAAGCGTAAGGGTCAAATAGCCGGAGTGCGTACATTTGCGTTGATTTCGATGGGCGCCACTTTAGCTATGATTCTGTCCATCTATGTTCCACAGGAGTATCTAGGGCTTAAAAATGGCGATCCAGGCCGTATAGCTGCGCAAGTTGTGACCGGAATAGGTTTCCTTGGAGCAGGCACGATTATCCAGATGAAAGGGTCGGTGCGCGGCCTTACCACTGCCGCCGGAATATGGATTATCGCCGCTATAGGCATGGCCGTAGGTGTCGGGCTTTATGTATTGTCGGTCGCAGCTATCGCTTTGGTGCTTGTTGTGCTTCTGTTGATAGAGCGAATAGAGCATCATATTAATGCCGGAGTTGAGTCGCGAATTATAAGGCTTCGCTTGTCAGTTATTGCGGAGGATATTGATGGTTATCGGGAGGTTTTGAGAAATCATCGCATTCATTTGACGAATGTTTATGTTGAGTATGATTACGATGAGCCGGTGACACGACTGAATTTAGTGGTTTTGATGCGAGAGCATACTAATTATATGAAATTATTTGCTGACTTGAGGCAAGTGAAGCCAACAGTTTCAATATCCCTTGCCAACCAAGTTAACATCAGTTGACGTGTAACAGTGTCCAGATGACTGAAATACAAGTAGAAAATTTAGTTTCGGATTTAGCATTCATTCTTATCCTCGGCGCGTTTGTCACCGTGCTATTTAAATGGCTTAAACAGCCTGTTGTGCTTGGTTACATTGTGGCGGGTTTTCTTGCGAGTCCTCATTTTGAATATCTTCCATCAGTTACGACTGAGAGCAATATTGAATTTTGGGCTCAACTTGGTATTGTTGTGTTGCTGTTTTCATTGGGGCTTGAGTTCAGTTTTAAGAAGTTGCTTAATGTGGGCGGGTCTGCTGTGGTCACGGCCATGGTTATTGTCACCGGGATGATGGCGTCAGGTTTTGCTATAGGTCATATCTTGCATTTTTCCAATATGAATAGTTTGTTTCTTGGAGGAATGTTGTCAATGTCATCTACTACTATTATCATAAAAGCGTTCACCGATTTAGGCATAAGACAGAAAAAATTCGCCTCACTTGTTTTTGCCGTTCTTATTGTCGAGGATCTTTTCGCTGTGCTCATGATGGTTATTCTTTCATCCATCGCCATAAATAAGAGTGTAGAGGGGGGTGAAATGCTCTTCAGCATAAGCAAACTTGTTTTTTTTCTCGTCATTTGGTTTTTGGTCGGTGTATACGTGCTTCCGTCATTGCTCAATTCCATACGCCGTTATCTCAACAATGAAACGCTTCTGATAATAAGTCTCGGTCTATGTTTCGGGATGGCTGTCTTTTCAGTTTATTGCGGATTTTCACTCGCTCTCGGCGCATTTGTAATGGGTTCAATAATCGCCGGAATAAGCTATGCCGAACGTATCGAGGCAGTGGTTACGCCGGTAAAAGATCTGTTTGGCGCCGTGTTTTTTATTTCCGTGGGTATGATGGTAGATCCTGGAGTTATTGTAGAATACTGGTCTCCGATATTGATATTATCGTGTGTAGTTGTTGCGGGTATGATTATTTTCGGCACTTTCGGAATGCTCATAACCGGCCAATCGCTGCGCATTGCGATGGAATCGGGATTTTCACTAACGCAGATAGGTGAATTTGCCTTCATTATAGCATCATTAGGTATGTCGCTTGGCGTCCTTGACAACAATATCTATCCAATTGTTGTGGCAGTATCGGTAATAACGACATTCACTACGCCCTATTTTATCCGTCTTGCCGATCCTGCCTATAACCTTGTTGAACGTCATCTTCCCGCACGCCTTCATTTTTTGATAGAGCGTTATAGCGGTCAAGCAAGTTCTGAGAGTGAGACACGCGCTTTGTGGCAATCAGTGCTTAAACGCTATATATGGCGTATTGTGCTTTATTCGATAGTTATAATCGCCGTTATTCTGATATGCACGCGTATTCTATTGCCGTGGTTGTTGAGTGTGTCACCCTCTTGGGGACGGATAATATGCAGCGTTGCCGCTCTTCTATTTATGGCTCCATTCCTTCTGGCGCTTGCTATGCCTGCGTCAAAGCGTACTGAGCGCGAACGTCTCCGCGCGGCTAACGCTCATTTTGACGTGCCGTTGATAGTTATGTCTATCTTCCGTCTTCTTCTTGCGCTCAGCTTTATCATTTATACTCTGAGCGTCATTTATTCCATGAGAGTTGGATGGGTAGTTGGTTTCGTTATATTTGCTACTCTTTTGGGCACGTGGTCAGGTAAACTTAGAAAGCAGACACGAATGATAGAATCGCGCTTTTTCGACAATCTTAATGAGCGAGAACTGCGGCGCAGCGGTAAAAATAATAATCTTGTGAGCGATATGCATTTGGCGTATATACGTGTGGGATATTCGTCTCCGTTTGTAGGCCAAAGATTGGTAGACTCGGATGTGCGTCGTCTATATGGAGTGAATGTGTCGAGTATTCAACGCGGAAGTGAGTTTATCGCAGTGCCGAATGGGAACGAAAGGTTATTCCCCGGAGATGTCATAGGAGTGATTGGAACCGATGAGCAGATTGAGCGACTGCTGCCTTTAGTGGAAATGGAGGATGACGCTCCCGATAAGCAGGTATCGGATATGAAGCTCACGAGCATACATTTGTCGACAACTTCTCCGCTTATAGGAAAAACATCAGCGACTTCTCAAATCAGGGATAAGTACAAGGCGTTGCTTGTAGCAATACAACATTCCGATGGGACTTATGATCATCCTACCGGCAATACCGTGTTCAATGTCGACGATGTGCTATGGGTGGTCGGGGATCCTAAAATATTGAGAACGCTTAAATAAGATGTTATGTGGATTATTTTAGCTATTGTGTCGGGGCTGTGCCTCGGCTTTTATGATATATTCAAAAAAATATCGGTTGACGGCAACAATGTGCTCGTTGTGCTATTTTTGAATACCATATTCAGTGTCGTTCTCATGTCGCCGGTGCTTATAATGTGTCTTTGCGATGGAAGCGTAGGGCTTGGAAACAGTTTGCATGGTCATTTAGAGATAATACTAAAGTCGTTCATAGTTCTTTCCTCGTGGTTGTTAGGATATTTCGGACTTAAACACTTACCGCTTACTATAGCCGGGCCTATCAACGCATCGCGTCCTGTAATCGTTCTTGTCGGAGCTTTGTTGGTATTTCACGAACATCTGAATTGGATGCAATGGGTTGGAATTCTGCTCGGTTTCTGGTCGTTATTCTTTATAAGCAGGGTTGGCGGCAAGGAAGGTTTTTCTTTTGCACACTCGCGTTGGTTGTGGTTCAGTATCGGCGCGACTGTGATGGGCGCAGTGAGCGCGCTATATGACAAATATTTATTGAAACACTATGAGCCGCTTGAAGTTCAGGCTTGGTATTCATTCTATCAGATGATAATCATGGGTGTTACGATCGGAGTGATACTATATTTTCGTAAGGAGCGTACGCCATTTAAGTGGAAATGGGCTATACCATTGATTTCACTGTTCCTCACTATCGCAGATCTCGCCTACTTTTATTCGCTGTCGATTGACGGGTCGATGATAGCTGTGGTCTCTATGATACGCCGCGGTTCGGTCATCGTGTCATTCTTCTACGGCGTTATCGCTCTTCACGAGAAACATATACGCTTAAAGCTTATAGATCTTGGCGTATTGCTTGTGGGGCTTGTATTCCTTGTGCTTGGAAGTTAGAGTGTCAATCATCGCAAGAATGTCTGGCAAAGTGGTGGCTCGCCGTACATTCGTGAAGGGAATGGTCGATTATTATATGGCGGTTGGCCATTTCGGCGATTGTCGACATTTCGTGGGATACGAGTACGAAGGTCGTGGTAGGCATCAAAGCCTCGATAATCTCATACATTTTTTTTTCAGAGTGCTTGTCGAGATAGCTCAACGGTTCGTCAAGCACCAACAATTGCGGTTGAGAAATTATGGCTCTACCAAAAAGAGTACGTTGGAGCTGTCCTCCCGAAATTTCTCCGATTGTGTTGCTTGAATGGTCGGAAAGATCGAGCAGTTCCACAGTCTCGGCAAGCTTTTTTTCTTTTTCCTGCTTTGTAAGTCCTTTTACGGCCATCAATCCGAGATTTATTACTTCCCGGACTGTGATTGGAAATTTATTGTCGATAAGATTTTTTTGCGGTAGATAGCCTATGCGCGGACGAGGATTTGCGTCTTGAAACCTGTAAGAAACAGTTCCGGCGGTAGGCTTAAGCAACTTCAGCAATATTCTGAGAAGAGTTGTTTTTCCGCCGCCGTTAGGCCCTGTTATAGCCAAAAAGTCACCTTGATTTATTTCAAGGTTTATGTCGTCAAGAGTGACTTTGCGGTCATATCTCATGGATATATTCCGCATTTCTATGAGATTATTATTCTGAGAGCGCATCGACGATAGCTGTTATTTCTTCTTCCCAATTATAGCTTAACGGATTGATGTTTACGAGTTTCGCTTCAATATACTCATTGGCCGAAGTAGCTTGACGAGAGTCGATGTCTTTTTGAAAAAACAATACTTTGGCTCCGGCTTTTTTCGCTTGCTCTATGGCGGCTTGCATCATTGTCACAGATGCTTCCTTACCTTCAGGACTTAACGATATCTGCCGTAGTCCGTAATCACGGGCGAAATAGCTTAATGACGGGTGCCACACAATAAAAGCTTCCCCTTTGTGAGGCTCAAGCCGTTCTTTTATGGAATTGTCGAGGCTGTCGAGCGAGTGAAGAAGCGTTTTGAAATTTTTAGAGTATATGTCTTTGCCGGATGGATCAATTTCTACCAATCCGTTATACATATTAGATGCGATTTTTTTCGCATTTTTGACTGATGTCCATGTATGTGGATCGATTTCCATGTCATCCTTACGTCCTGAGTGAGTTCCGGTAATAAGTGTTATTCCGGTTGAACTGTCTATAATCTTCAGATCGGGCTTGTTTTTCGTCACCTTGGTTATGATAGCGCTTTCAAACGGTATATTTCCGATGCGGAAGTATGCGGTGCTGTTCTCAAGATTCATCAAATGTGTAAGGCTTGGATCGTATGATTCGGGATTTGCGCCATTGCTGAGGAGGCACTTCACATCCCATTTGTCGCCAGCAATTTTCTCAAGAAGATATTTCTGCGGCTGTATGCTGACAGTGATTATTGGCTTTTCGGATACAGCATTGCCGCAGCCTGTAAGGGCGCTGAGAACCGATAAAGCCGGTAAAAGAGTGTAGATTAGGAGATATTTGAATTTTGGCATATTAAAAACTTGTTTGCGAATTAATGCAAATATATGTAAAAACAAATCAAAAGGCAATCAGTTGACCGATTTTTTATGATATACCACTTCCAAAAGCTGTTTTGCTGCGAATTCGGGATTTATTTCGCCTGCGGTCATTAGCGTGAGGGGCACTTCGGGCAGTCCTGTCGCATACGGCGGTTGGAGGTAAACAAACTCCTCCTTTGAAATAAATCCCAATTTGGAATAGAAATTTATTCTTCGGATAGCAACTTCGCCGGTTTCCTTTGGCTCTACTTCGAGCGCATAGTTGCCGGGCATTGTTTCCATAAGTTCCCTTAAGGCGTTAGCGCCGATACCACCGCCCCTTTTATCGTGTCTCACGGCAAAATGCTCCACGTAGTTCATGCCTTTAAGTGTCCATACCGTTATGAACCCGATTAAAATACCCTCATTAATGATCGCAAACGGCTTGAACAGTTGATTTTCCCCTTTTAGAAATGACACCATCTGTTTCCAAGGTCTGCGTTCCTCCTCGGGGAATGACCGAAAGTATATTTCTTTGAAGCGGTCTATGTTATCTTCTGTCGGATTTAATGCTTCTATATGCGGCATTAGGATGTCCATTTTGAAGTGTCGGGTTAAAATGTGATGTAAAATTAGGCATAATTCTTGACGTATTCGTGATTTTATTATTAATTTTGTAATACAAAAACAGGATATAATTCATAATCACATAAAATCTTAAAAAGTATATATGGCTAAACCACAATTAGACACTCTTGATTATAAGATTCTTAAAATGCTTTCGGTCAATGGTCGCAAGCCATTTCTTGAAATCGCTCGTGAATGCGGTGTGTCAGGAGCCGCAATACATCAGCGCATCCAGAAATTGATGGCTCTTGGAGTTCTTAAAGGAACGGAATGTCTTATCAATCCGTCGGCTGTTGGTTATGAGACCTGCGCGTATATTGGATTTTTCTTGAAAGACCCATCCAAATTTGATGAGGTTGTGGAACAATTGAAAGCTATCCCGGAAGTCGTGGAGGTGCATTTCACAACCGGACAGTATGATATGTTCATAAAACTGTTTGCACGTAACAATGATCATCTGCTCCATATCATCCATGAGCAGTTGCAGGGTCTTGGATTGGCAAGAACAGAATCGTTGATTTCCTTTAAGGAGGTGTTCCGCCGTCAATTACCGGTTTCGGAAGAAAATTAGAAAAATTGCTAAATTGTGTCTAAGAAATCAGAATGGCGCAAATGAACAGGAGTATGCATGAGTGTCGTTTTTAATAAACGCTCTCTTGTGTGCTCCTGTCGTTTATTTGTTATTTAGCAGATTGTCGATAATCATATTGATGACATTTTGCGTTACTATTATATAGCGAATTAAAAATGTAGATTTTATGAACGTGGATTATTCTTCAATACTACTTAACGCCATTTCTTGGGCACGAGAGGCCGGAGCTGTGCATTTACGTTATTTCCGCGGAAATGAGTTGGCGATTCAGTCGAAATTTAACGACAGCGATATTGTAACGGCAGCCGATAAAGCGTCGGAAAAATTGTTGCTCGATCATATTCACGCGACATATCCGGATCATTCTATTTTATCGGAAGAATCAGGAGCTGACCAACATTCCGGAGAATATCGGTGGGTTATTGATCCGCTCGACGGCACCACAAATTTCAGTGAAGGATTGCCGCTGTTCTGTGTGTCGATAGGGATTGAGCATAAAGGGGAGACAGTAGTGGGAGTGGTCTATGCGCCTTATTTAGATGAATTGTTTCACGCCGTTAAGGGTGATGGCTCGTTTCTTAACGGGAACCCGATAAAGGTTTCAGGAAAAACGGCGTTAGGCCATAGCGTCGTGTCGACCGGCTTCCCTGTGGATAAAGACACTAATCCCGACAATAATATAGACAATGTGGCTCGTGTAATGCCTCATGTGAGAGGGTTGAGGCGCCTTGGATCGGCAGCAGTCGATATTTGCTATTGCGCGGCCGGATTTTTGGACGGTTATTGGGAAATGAATCTCCATGAGTGGGATGTGAATGCGGCTCTATTGATTCTTGCCGAAGCAGGAGGAAAGGCCGAGTCGTTCCGCGAGGATAGAAATGTGTCGATAGTTGCCGGAACTCCCGAGATAGAGCGGCAATTATTCGGAATGATTTTTCATGCGGAGTGAGTTGTAAAGTCATGGATTATTTGTAATTTTGGCGTCAAATTAAAGAAAGACAAAGTGATGGAAAAAGTTATATTGACAGGCGACCGTCCTACGGGGAAATTACACTTAGGACATTTCGTAGGATCGTTAAAACGGAGAGTGGAATTGCAAAATTCCGGCGAGTTTGATAAGATTTTCGTTATGATAGCTGACGCGCAGGCTTTGACCGATAATGCCGATAATCCGGAGAAAGTGCGTCAGAATGTGATCGAAGTTGCTCTTGACTATCTGTCGGTAGGCATTGACCCGGCGAAAACCACCATATTCATTCAGTCGCAGGTGCCTGAACTCACGGAGTTGGCGTCCTATTATATGAATCTCGTGTCGGTGGCTCGTGTTCAGCGCAACCCTACAGTGAAAACAGAAATTAAGATGCGTAATTTCGAGCAAAGCATTCCTGTAGGATTCTTTTGTTATCCTGTGAGCCAGGCTTCGGACATCACTGCGTTTAAAGCGACTGTAGTGCCGGTAGGAGAAGATCAGGCTCCTATGATAGAACTTACTCGTGAGATTGTAACCCGCTTCAATCATATATATGGCGACACATTGGTGATGCCTGAAATAATGCTTCCCGATAATCAGGCGTGTATGCGTCTCCCAGGTATTGATGGACAGGCCAAGATGAGCAAGTCGCTTGGAAATTGCATATACCTCAGCGACACGGCAAAGGATGTGGCTAAGAAGGTGAAAAGTATGTACACCGACCCGCAGCATCTTAATATTTCCGATCCCGGGCATCTTGAAGGGAATTGTCCGTATATATACCTTGACGCTTTCAGCAATGATAGCCATTTTGAGAAATATCTACCTGAATATAAGAATCTTCAGGAGATGAAAGACCATTATACGCATGGGGGTCTCGGTGATGGCACGGTGAAGAAATTCTTGATAAATGTGCTTGAAGAAACTCTCGCGCCGATTCGTGAACGACGCAAGGAATGGGAACAGAATATTCCTGCTGTGTATGACATATTGAAGGCCGGATCGGGAAATGCTCGCAGTGTTGCGGCTAAGACACTTGATGAGGTACGCGCTGCGATGAAGATTAATTATTTTGATGACCTCGACCTCGTGCAGGAGCAGTCAAAAAAATACGGAAACTGATTAATGGGG
>CAZELD010000073.1:0-9916 GCA_964512855.1 uncultured Muribaculum sp. | reverse complement strand
TCATGAAGGGATTACCGCCGACCTTGAGGCCTTTCGCCGCCAAGGTATCGGAGGGATCGTTTATTACGATCAAGTCCACGGGAAAGGCGACCCGAGCGCCGAAGGTAATGTCAGATAAATGGTGGGACGCGTTACTGTTCTCGGCGAAAGAAGCAAAACGGCTTGGGCTATCATTTGAAACAAATGTTGGGAACGGATATGTGGCAGGAGGGTCATGGATAACACCAAAGTTGAGCATGAAGCGGGTGGCGGCTTCCGAAATAGAGGTCGATGGAGGTGTTGTGATAGGCACCATATTCCCTATTCCGGACACTCCATTCAACTTCTTTCGGGATATCGCTGTTCTGGCGATTCCGGCCTCCAACCACGGCAACATCAATATGCTATCTGACTCAACTATACACAGCAACACCCCATGCGATACGATAATCATAGACTTTGATTGCGGCGAAAATTTCACGGCGCGAAGTCTTACTTACACACTCAACGGAAGGGCAAAAGCCAAAACACTGGCGATGAATTACCCCGGTAAACCGGGCGAAGAGTTTTACGGATCACTGTACCGAAAGCTTCCCTCTCCGGGCGCGCTTGAAGTTTCAGATGACGGGATAAACTTCCGCACAGTAGCCCCTTTAGAACCCCGTTACCGTAATCATGGCGGTGTGAAATCAAAAACCATATCATTCCCGGCGGTGTCAGGCAGGTATTATCGCATAAAACTGCATGATTGGAGTTCAGGGCATAGAGATGACGATAGAATCTCAATAGAGAATGTCACGCTGCATAAGGATGCAATGACTTATGATTGGGAAGCGAAAGCGGCATTGGTATCAGAGTATGTTGATTCTGATCTTACGCCACATTACGGCAACGATGAGATAATCGAACGAGGCCGTATAATAGATCTCACGCCCAATATGAAAGACGGTAGATTACATTCCTCATCCCTACCGCCCGGGAAATGGACTATCATGAGGTTTTATGCCGTTTCAACAGGAGCGAAAACAAAGCACGGACGCAAAGACGCATTGGGACTGGAATGTGACAAACTATCCGCGGCAGGAGCCGAAACGCAATGGGAATGTTATGTGCGGCCTGTAGTTGACTCCATTCGCGCTAATGGCGGCGACATCGAAGGAATAACAATGGATAGTCACGAAGCTGGTCCTCAGAATTGGACTTTCGGCATGGATTCCGATTTCATGGAGCGTAACGGATACGACATGACTCCGTTCCTTCCGACAATGGTCGGATACATTGTTGACTCACCTGAAGCGACATCTAATTTCCTCCACGACCTCAGGCGAACTCTCTCAATTGACCACAGAGAGATACTACGGAGCTTTTGATGCCTTAGCTCGCAAAGATGGCCTAAGATTCACCGCGCAAGCCATCGGAGGCGCATTGTGTCTCACCGGCGACAACATCGAAGTAAAGAAATTCATTGATAAGCCGCAAGGTGAATTTTGGGCTTATCAGACCGGTGGCAGTTATGACATAAAGGACTGCTCTTCGGCGGCTCACATTTATGGCAAAAGGATAGCTTCGGGCGAAGCTTTTACAGATGCGAAATACAGCCATAAGCCATCCGACATAAAGAATCTCGCCGACTACGCCTGCGCTTTTGGCATTAATGAATTTGTAGTGTGTGCATCGGCCTATCAACCAAGCCTTACCGACATTCCGGGGAACACAGCCAACGGAAGGCAATATTGCTTGAACCGCAACAACACATTTTGGGAACTTTCAAAGCCGATGTGGGATTCACAAGCCCGCTGCAACTATATGATGAGGCAAGGAGAGCCGATTGTTGACATCGGCGTGTATCTCGGCGACGATGTTCCCACAAGAATAATATCACATAGATTACCCGAAATACCTGCCGGTTTCAACTTCGACGCATTCACAACCGACGCCCTTATGAGCATGAACGTGGTAAACGGTATGATAACACTCCCCATCCGAAATGAGTTTTTCCGCAATCACCCTGCCCGGCTCCAAACTGAATGAATCAATCACGAATAAAATCTCGGAGCTAAAGAGAGATGGCGCCGTTATATATGACCCTGACGAAAATGAATCATTGGCAACATTCTTGTCGAAACATCACCTATCGCCCGATTTAATGTATCCAGAAACCGATACTCTATTCTTCGCCCACCGACGTACAGCAGATATCGATATATATTTTATTGATAATCATCAGGATCGACAATTAGATTCCGATTTCAAATTCCGCACTGACAAGAATAGTGCTGAGATATGGAACCACACTACCGGAGCCACAATTCCAATAATGGCTAAAGAACTGTCGGAGAAAGAGAAATTGATCAGTTTGTCGCTGTCTCCTCATGAATCGACATTCGTAATATTCCACAATCATCCGCAGGCACATTATGAGAATGACGGCCCTATCGTCACCGATTCGATTGAAATAACCGGAGAGTGGCAAGCGTGGTTCGACCCCAAAATGGGCGGCTCCGGCAATATAACATTACCCCAATTGACCGACTACACAAAAAGCGATATTCCGGGAATAAAGTATTTTTCAGGAACTGCGACATTTACCAACAAATTCACAACATTCCCGGATGACAATTCCAAATATAGGCTCAACTTAACCGGTTTTTCGGATGTTGCGGAAGTAATGATCAATGGCAATATGGCCGGTTCAATATGGTGCTCGCCAACTATCACCAACACCGACCTAAAAAAACGAAAATCGCCCTCTGAATCATTAAAATAACAAAAAGGGGCAATAATATTGCTCCTTTTTACTATTTTTGTATAAAAATATATTCCTCTATGAAACTCAAATTTTTAACTCTATTAATAGCCTTGGCAATTATGCCATTCATCACATCTTGCGGTGACGATGATGACAGTCTAAATCCCAATAAATTCAGCACCTCATCACTAAGATCTTCTCAATGGACTGGCACACTTACTAAAAAATATGATGTCGGGACTGTGCAAAAAGAGCGCGTTGCTGATTGCGGCATAATTTTCGACAGCAAAAAAAGCGGGGAGTTCAGTTGTCAATGGACTGACACCTATGAAAAGATTGAAAAGGTGGGATTCACCTATAAAATTAGCGGTAAATCAATAGTATTTACCTGCAGTGATAACATCATCGCAGGAGAATATATCGTACTGGAATACTCCTCCACAAAAATGAAGCTCACCAAAGGAACCGGCAGCTTCGGATCGGATAATTATTACCTCGAACTAACCAGAGCCGGCAACATCTGATTTCCCTCTCTAAATAACCTCCATATTTGCTAAAAGGCGTTGACGTACCACCTCATACATTATAACGCCGGCGGCAACCGACACATTCAATGATCCAATGTGTCCGAATTGAGGTATGCTTACAAATGTATCACATAATTTCAATGCTTCGGGTGAAATTCCTGTATCCTCAGCGCCCATAACGATAGCTACAGGAACTGTAAAATCACACTGCGTGTAATTAATATCAGCTTTTTCTGATGTGGCGACAATCTTGTATCCATTATCTTTAAGAAAACGGAGAGCGCCGGCAATCGACCGCTCCCGGCACACTGGCAAGTGCAAAAGCGCTCCGGCTGAAGTCTTCACGGCATCCCCTCCTACCGACACGCTGCCACGCTCGGGAATAACAACCGCATCTACTCCGGCACATTCGCAAGTACGGGCTATAGCTCCGAAATTTCTAACGTCAGTGATTCCATCGAGCACAACTATGAATGGAAGCATCCCGTCCTCATAAAGCTGCGGAACCACGCAATCGAGTCTATGATAAGTGACGGCCGAGAGAATCGCGATCACTCCTTGATGATTTTTTCTGGTAATCTTATTCAACTTTTCGACAGGCACACGCTGCACAAGAACCTCATTGCTTTTCAACACGCTGAGCAATTCCTTGCACAATTCGCCCTGAAAATCCTTTTTTATAAGCACCTTGTCAATCTCTTTTCCGGCCTCCACAGCCTCCATCACGGCTCTTATGCCGAATATATAATCACTGGATTCCATTATTTTAGTTTTTTGTATTTAACAATGACCGGGCATTGGCGATAGCCGCTTCATCAACAGCCGACCCGCTGAGCATAATAGCCAATTCCTCAATCCGCTCTTCGGGTGTCAACAATTTTATTTTCGTATAGGTTGAATCCTCATCATCCTCCTTATATACTTTATAATGCGCATTTCCTTTTGATGCCACTTGGGGTAAATGCGTAATCGCTATAACTTGTATACTTTCGGATATAGATTTCATCAATTGCCCCATTCTATTAGCGACATCACCAGATACCCCCGTATCGACTTCATCGAATATTATCGACGGTAATTGCATCTTAGTGGCTATTATCGCCTTTATCGACAACATCAATCGGGATATTTCACCGCCGGAGGCTGTTCCCCCTACAGGCATCAAACTTTGATTTTTATTGAACGCGAAAAGCAATTCCACTTTGTCGCTGCCGGAAGGAGTAAGCTCACCCGATGCGATATTAACTTTGACTTGAAGATTTTTCATGCCAAGCGGCATCGCGGTAGCCCGCAAGGTTTCTTCTAATTTCAAGGCTTCCGCTTTACGCCGTTCCGACAATCCCAAAGCGAGTTCTTTTGCCGACGCCTTAGCCCTGCGAGCCTCTTTTTCAAGCTCCTCCACAGTATATGAACTGTTTTCAAGTTCATCAAGGCGAGCGCGAAACGCTTCTCTAAGCTCAATTAACTGATCGACAGTCTCAACCCTATGTTTTTGCTCTAAGGAATAGATGGTATTCAGCCGTTCTTCGATCGCTTCAAGTTCGTCAGGATCAGCCTGAAGACTTCCATCATAAGCGTTCAGTGTCTCAACAATATCCTGTATCTCTATACGAGCTGATTCTAATCGTTCGGAAATATTATCATTGTCCTCCAGTATCTTTGTAAGCTCCTCGCAATATTCAGACGCTTCGCCAAGCAACGACAGCACATTGGCATTTCCATTCGTCAACGCATCAAGAGCGCCGTTGAGTGTCAATTTTATATCCGTCATGTTGGAAAGCACGTCACGATCATGCTCAAGTTGCTCTTGCTCCCCGGGTTTTAACTTCAACTCATCAAGTTGCTCAAGTTGAAATCGGGTAAAATCCTCATCGCTGCGGTTTTGAGCTATTTCTCTTTTCGTCTCATGCAGTCTTCTCACGGCGCTGCGATAAGCATTATAGCGCTTGGAATAATCGTGCAACAATTGCGCATTGCCGGCAAGATTGTCTATTACACGCAACTGAAATTCCGGAGATGTCAACAATTGATTTTGATGTTGCGAATGAATATCGACAAGCTGCATGGCGACGTGCGACAGCAGATCAAGAGTGACAGGCGAATCATTAATGAACGCGCGCGAACGCCCGGCAGGCGCGATCTCCCTGCGCAATATGCACAACGTGTCATCCCATTCTATATCATTTTCAAGGCAATACTCCTTCAATACCGGATAACCGGCGACATCAAACACTGCTTCTATGATCGACTTTCGGTGTGAATCGCGCACGGCCTTCAAATCGGCGCGTCCCCCAAGAATCAGCGACAACGCCCCGAGCATTATCGACTTTCCGGCGCCGGTCTCTCCGGTTATGATATTAAATCCTGAATGAAAATCGATATTTACTGTGTCGATTAACGCATAATTAGATATATATAGAGATTTCAGCATCGTCTCTTATTTATTAACACCACGCTTTATCATTTCAAGGCGAGTGGTTTCTACAGGATAAATCGAATAAAGCAATGCGTAAACTCCATCCCGCTCGTTTTGCGCCGATTTCGTGTAAAGATTCACAAGCTCATCGAGCTTGGCGTCCTTAAACATCGATAATCCGACCGACATAGGAGCCTGCGAAAACACTTCTTTCAGTATTCCAAGGCTTTCGGTTATGACAGAGCGTCCTTTAGCCGGACTTACCGACATTTCGTCAAGACCCTTACGGTGATACTGGTAGTTCAAATCGCGCAGTTTGGCAGTTGCCGGATCGGTAAATGCCGACAGCACGGAGCTGCGATTTTTAGTGTCCTCAAATGCTTTCCACCCGCTTTCTCCCAACGACTGAGCCATCTGAACCACACGCTGCAACTCGGCAAAAAACGGGTCTCCTCCGCGCGGAGAAAAGCTATCAAAATCCATGGCCAAAATCAGATAAACATAAAAATCTATTATAGCAGTCAGATTGCTCTCCATAGAATTTTCCGAGAAAATAAGCGGTTCACCTTCTCGATACTCAAACTCCACCTTTGTGTCTTTGAAATTAATCAATGTCGTGGTGTAGGAACTATTATATACCGGGCGTGATGATTGCACCTGCAAATCGCCAACCATCTTATCGTCGGCGTATTCCTTTATGGTAAAAAACAATTTACATTCGATTTTTTCATTGGCCGACACCTGCGTCTGAGTCCATTTACGGGTATTCACATAGTCGGCGATCGCCGATTGGAGTGTTTCAAAAACAGATGTATTTGTTCCTCCAACTTGCGAATAGTCGACCGTAACCTGGCAATTAAGCTCCTGGCAATACACTCCACAAAAGGGGAACGACAGCAAAAAGATGAGGAGAAGCGCGCGGGTCATATCGTCTCTATTGTGTCAAAAATATCAGCAGCAACTTCCGACTTGGATTTGACACCAAAAGGAATAACACGCCCATCAGCAGTATATATCGTCACCTTGTTCGTATCCGTACCAAAGCCCGCGCCGGCGTCACGCAGCGAATTGAGCACGATCATATCAAGATGCTTCGAAGCAAGCTTCCCTTGGGCGTTACTCTCCTCATGGTCAGTTTCAAGAGCAAACCCAACGAGACATTGACCGGGACGCTTCACGCCGCCAAGAGTTTTGGCGATGTCCGGATTCTTCACAAGTTCGATACTCGGCACATCATTTCCCTCTCTCTTGATTTTAGTATCATGCGAATGAGCCGGAGCGTAATCGGCTACAGCCGCGCACATTATAGCTATGTCACTGTCATTGAACCTCGTTTCACAAGCCTCAAGCATCTGACGAGCCGACTCCACGCTGATAATGTTAATTGACGGATTAACCGCTTTAATTGCCACCGGGCCGCTCACAATTGTGACTTCGGCTCCTCGAGCAGCGGCTTCCTCGGCAATGGCATAACCCATTTTACCTGAGCTGTAATTACCTATAAATCTAACCGGATCTATCTTTTCATAAGTTGGTCCGGCGGTTATGAGCACTTTCTTACCGCTAAGCGACTCTCGTTTAGAGAAAAACAACTCAAGAGCCTTGACTATGTTTTCCGGCTCCTCCATACGCCCTTTGCCTACAAGATGGCTGGCAAGCTCCCCAACCGCCGGTTCTATGATATGATTGCCATAGCTTTTAAGCAACTGCAGATTACGGACGGTGGATGGATGCGCCATCATATCAAGATCCATCGCAGGAGCCACAAAAACCGGAGACTTCGCAGACAGATATGTTGTCACAAGCATATTATCGGCTATGCCATTTGCCATTTTACCTATAGTGGAAGCTGTGGCGGGAGCTATCACCATAGCATCGGCCCATAACCCTAAATCGACATGGCTATGCCACTCCCCGGTGTTAGCTGTAAAAAACTCGCTTACAACCGGTTTACCGCTGAGAGCCGACATTGTGACCGGAGTGATGAACTCTTTTGCCGACGGCGTCATAACGACCTGCACCTCGGCTCCCGCTTTCACCAACAACCGCAGCAGATATGCTGATTTATATGCGGCGATACCACCGGTTATGCCCAGTACTATATGCTTGCCTTTAAGCATTATCTATTATCTATTATTTTTTATTTAATTCTCATTCTGATGCGGGTGATTACCTGCTTGGTGTTCTCCGCAAACTCCCCCTGCATCATCCAACTGTAATAACTTGGTTCACGAGCAAATACTTTTTCCACCTCCTGACCCTTATATTTACCAAAGTTGAACACCTCTTTACCGGCCTCATTAAAAATAATTCTCCCCATAAGGTCGGCATTCTTATTCATTGCGGAAAACTCGGCAAGATAAACTATATCATTTTTTAATGACGGATAGCGGTCAAGCTGCGCCTTTAAGACCTCGTATGTTGCACGAGTATCAGCATTGGCGGAATGTGCCGCTTCAAGATCTTTTCCACAATAAAACTTATATGCGGCCACAAGGGTACGTTGTTCCATTTTATGAAATATATTCTGCACATCCACAAAATTATGTCGCGCCATATCAATATTGACTCCGGCATTGGCAAATTCTTGCATAAGCAACGGCACATCAAATCGATTGGAGTTAAATCCGGCTATATCACACCCTAGAAACACGCGAGCCAGATCCTTGGCGACATCCTTAAAGCGGGGACAATCCTTGACATCCTCATCGGTTATGTGATGCACAGCCGTAGATTCGGCTGGGATAGGCATTCCTGGATTAATTCGGAGTGTTTTTTCCTCCTCTTCACCCGAAGGCATAACTTTTATATAGGAAATCTCCACTATTTTATCCCTAAGGATATTGACTCCGGTAGTTTCAAGGTCAAAGAAGACTATCGGCTTCTTTAGCTGCAATTCCATTTGTGCAATTCTTAAAAGTCGGTTACAGTCATTGGCATGAGCAACATCAACAAGTCATCAGCGGCGCCCTCCTCTTGTGTCGGCAGGAATACACCCGGACGGCTTGGATCCGACAATTTAACAACCATATCATCTGTCGACAGCGTGCTTGTTATTTCAATCAGGTAAGGAGCGCTGAACCCTATCACCATCTCCCTACCGGTAAAATCGCATAACTCCTCTTCACGAGCCGAGATACAGAAATTATTGTCAGCGGCGCGGAGTGTCATCTTGTCTGGCTCAATCTTGAACTTAACAAGACCGTGTCCCGGATCCACAAAGACAGCCACACGACGTATAGCGTTAAGGAACTGATGGCGGTCAACAGTGAGAACGTATGGATTGTCAACTGGAATCACGCGGTTATAATCGGGGAAAGAACCCTTGATGAAGCGGCATGAGAACTTGTAGGACGGCGTCTCGAAAGTGGCGCTTTTGGGGGTAATGGTTATATTCACCTGCTGTTCTTTAGAGAACACGTTTTTCAGTACGGCGGCCGGCTTGACAGGAAGGATAAAGGATCCTTCATGACCCGGGGTGGAGCTACTGTTGCGGTAACGCACCAGTTTACGCGTGTCCGTTGCCACGAATGTGATTGAATCAGGCTTGATATCCCACAATATACCCATCATCTGCGGACGCAAATCGTCATTCCCTACTGCGAATAGCGTATTATCGATACCCTTGAGCATCTGATCTACAGGATAGGAGAACGAGAAAGTGGCGGCATCGCTATCGGCCGATTCATTCGATGGATACTCATTACCGTTAAGGGCGATAAAACTGTAATTGCCGTTGCTATAATTTATTTCAACCGACAGATTATTGTCATTGATATAAAATTCAATACCTTGATCGGGCATCTCCTTCAAAAGATCTACGAGACGACGCGCGTCTATACAGAATTTTCCACTTCCCTCCGAGTCCATCACATCGATATGAGCTACCAACGTATTTTCCAAATCTGACGCAGTTACCGTCAGGGAATTTTCGTTTAGTTCAAACAGAAAGTTGTTAAGAATCGTCAGCGCGTTCTTAGAGTTAATCACCTTACTGACTGCCGATACGCAGTTGTAAAGGGTTTTGCTCGATACATTGAATTTCATATACTATAATTTTATTTCTATTTTTTCTTATTAACTTACAAAAATAGCAATTTCCATTCAATTTTCACCTATTTTTCCACCAATAAATAATAAACCAATAAATGAATCACCCTGAAATTTTACGCCCGGAGCAAACCCGGCATCAATATCGTAAACTCACCCCAAGCCAATTATTATTTTTGTGAAAAATAATTTTCC